>CALLPT010000393.1 GCA_938015575.1 uncultured Acidimicrobiales bacterium | reverse complement strand
GGCGGGATCGCCGTCCTCGGGGCAGAACACCATGCAGTTGCCGCACTCGTTACACAGCTCGCTGAACACCAGATACTGCTGACGATCAGGCATGCCCTCGAGGCTCGCGATCGACGTGAACGCGTCGTTCGGGCAGACCGTCACGCAGAAGTTGCAGGCCACACAACCAAACATCTCGAGTTCGTTGTCGACCGAACGCGGCAGCTTCGACCAGGCATCGAGGTGATAGTCGCCGCGGCCCTCGCCGAGCACATGGGCCACGTGTTCGTCGGCCGTCGTGGCATGTCCGGCGGCGACGGCGGCCTCTTGACGCTTCTGTTTCCACGTCGTCAACGAGGTCGCTTCGGACTCGCGAACGTCTTTGGCCAGCGCCTTGAGCATCGGGGCGAGGCGCCCGTAGCCACCCGGCTTGAGTAGGTCTGAGCAAATCGTCGCCGGTTGGACGCCCATGGCAAGCGTGTCGGCCAGGTTGTCCTTGGAAACGCCCGCGGAAAAGCTCACCATGATGTCGCCGTCGTGTCCGGGGATCATGAGCTGGCCGGGAAGCGCCGCGGCCAGTTCACCGAGCAGCGTCGATGCCAAGACATGCAGCGGCGCACCCGACAGATACATGGTTTCGTCGGGCATGAATCCCCGGGTGTTGTCGACCACCAGTGTGTTGGTCAGCTTGATGCCGAAGCGGCGCCCGCGATCCTTGGCGTACTGGTTGAGTTCGCCGATGAGTTCGATCCCGCGACCGAACTGGAGATCCTCGGCAAATGCCGATTCCTTGACCACGACATCGGCGTAGCCGAGCTGCTCGTTGACGATGTCGGCGACTCGCTCGTAGCCGAGCAGCGTCGGGTTGAGCTTGACGATGACGTCGAGCTCGTGATCGTCGATCAGGTGCTTGGTGATCGACTCGATCTCATCGGGAGGGCAGCCGTGAAAAGTCGACAGCGTAAGCGTGTCGCTGATCGCCGACGCGAAGTCCATGTCCGCGAACCCGGCGAACGCTCCCCCGCTGCTGGCAATGAGCGGACGGAGCCGTTCGATCTCTGCGGTCGCGTCGCGCATGCCTCGGATGAAGCCGCCGACCTGTTCGGTGGAGATGCCCGCCAGGTCATAGCCGACCGACATGTCGAAGACGTGCGGCCCCGGATCGCCGATGAACTCCTGGAGCGGCTCCCACGCTTGGAGCATTTCGAGCGCCATCGAAGCCACGACGTACTCGGTCAGGCTTTGGGGGATCCGCAGTTCCTGGCTCCACTCGATGTTGTAGCCAATCGTCTCCATGTCGATGCACGGCCGAGCAATCTCGAGCTCGTCGAGAATCTGCACGGTCTTCAGCTCGAACAAGCGACTGCCACCGAGCCACGCCAGCACGATGTTTTGCGCGAGCTGGCTATGAGGACCCGCGGCCGGGCCGATCGCCGTCGCGCATGGTCGTCCGAGAAACGCAAAACCCAGGTCGAGCTCCGGATCGCGCTTCCAGAACCGCGCGGTCGGCATGTCGAAGATGCGGCGGCGTTCGGACCACTCGCGTTCGATGCGCTGCAGCAATCGATCGAGAGGAATCGGGGTGAGTGGCGGGGTCGCTTCAGCCATCGGACGGCTCCTCGAATGAGATGGTGGTGAGTGCGAGCATCGTGTGCAACAAGACGTTGGCGCCGGCTTCAAGATCGGCGGGTGCCGTGTACTCGGCCGGGTTGTGACTGAGCCCATCGACGCTGGGGGTGAAGACCATCGCCGTCGGACAGACTCGAGCGAGCATCTGCGCGTCGTGCCCAGCTCCCGACGGCATCTGTTTCACCGAGTAGCCGAGTTCGGTGGCGGTATCGGTGACGAGCTGCACGACCGCCGGGTCGAAGATGACCGGTTCGAATCGAGCGAGGGTTCTCGTCTCGACGCTGCATCCTTCGGCCTCGGCCGTGGTGTGGAGGAACTCGTGGAACCGCTCTTCCGCAATCTGCAACGTCGCCTCGTCGGTGTTGCGCAGGTCAACGGTGAATGTTGCGGACGCAGGCACCACGTTGACGAGATTGGGTGCGAACTCGACCCGACCGACAGTGCCGACCTGTGGGTGGCCGAGGTCGTCGGCCAGCGAACGCACGAACGCGGCGCAGGCAGCGGCGACGTAGCCGGGGTCTTTGCGCAGGTGCATGGGGGTTGTGCCTGCATGGTTCGACTGGCCCGTCACCGTCACTTCGGTCCAGCTGATTCCTTGCACCCCGTCGACCGCGCCGATGGTGATGTCTTCGACTTCGAGCACCGGGCCTTGCTCGACATGCAGTTCGACGAAGGCATGCGGCACAAGGCCGGGTACCGGAGCGGCTCCGGCATAGCCAATGCGTTCGAGCTCGGGCCCCACGACGGCGCCATCGATGCCTTCGATGTCGAGTGCTTCTTCGATACCCATGCCGCCGACATAGACCAGGCTTCCGAGCATGTCGGGCGCAAAGCGAGCGCCTTCTTCGTCGCTGAAGAACGCGACGGCGATAGGGCGCTCCGGGGTGATTCCGGCGGTCTTGAGGGTCTCGACGATTTCAAGCCCGGCGAGCACGCCGAGGTTGCCGTCGTAGCGGCCGCCGGTGCGGACCGTGTCGATGTGCGATCCACACATGACGGGTGCCGTTTCGGTTTCGCCGGGCATGACGGCCACGACGTTGCCGATGCGATCGACGGTGACACTCATGCCCAGGTCGCGCATCCAGGCGACCACGAGATCGCGTCCGGCCTTGTCTTCGTCGGTGAACGCGAGTCGGGCACATCCTTCGGTGCCTTCGATCGCGCCGATCGCAGCTAAGTCGGCGAGCCGGTGCTGCAGGCGGTCAATGTCAATGCGGAGGTGAGCTGTCGTATCCATGGCGAGACCCGCAACTTAACAAACTGTTCAGTTTTTGGAAGGTTGCGCTGCTCTGACACCCGCAACAGGTGCAACGCCTACTACCCGGTGACGCCGGTCATGAGGAGGCCGACGCGGTCGACAGTGGCTTCGGCCCGACTGACTTCGCCGGTGATCTCGCCTTCGAGTAGCACGATCACGCGGTCACTCATGGCCAGCACTTCGTCGAGGTCCTCGCTGATGAGCAAGATCGCCGAGCCTGCCTGGCGCTGCAGCAAGAGCTGCTCATGGATGTATTCGGCCGCACCAATGTCGACGCCGCGGGTCGGCTGGGCGACAACGAGGACCTCGGCCCCCGAGGAGAATTCGCGGGCAATCACGACCTTTTGAATGTTGCCGCCAGACAGGTTGCGAGTCGGCGTATCCAACGTGGGCGTCTTCACCGAATACTTGTCGACCAAGTCAGCGCACCGCTCGTCGATCACGTCGCCCTGAAGCAGCCCATTGCGGGTGTACGGGGCTTGGCCGAAGTCGACCAGCATGAGATTCTCCGCGACGGTGAACTCGCCCACCGCGCCATCGCGCATGCGTTCCTCGGGCACATAAGCCAGCCCCTGAGCCCGGACGCCCGCGGGCGTCGGCGCCGCGACGGACTCGCCGTTGATCACAACGTCGCCACTCACGATCGGTCGAAGCCCGAACACGGCTTCGGCCAGCTCGCGCTGGCCATTGCCGGACACGCCAGCGACGCCGACGATCTCGCCCGAGCGGACCGAGATCGACAGGTCACGCACGGCCAAGCCACCTCGGTCACCGCCGACCTCGAGGTTGCGGATCGCCAGGCGCTCAGCGCCGACCTCGACATCGACGAGGGTGCGGCTGAGTTCGACCGGGCGTCCGACCATCATGTTCGCCAAGGACTCGCGGGACGACTCGGCCGGGGTCGTGTGACCGGTCACCCGACCATCACGCAGAACGGTGATCTCGTCACTGATCTCCATGACCTCGTGCAACTTGTGCGAGATGAAGATCAGCCCGCAGTCGTCGGCGGTGAGCTGGCGAAGTGTGACGAACAGGTCGTCGACCTCGGGTGGCGTCAACACCGCGGTCGGTTCGTCGAGCACGAGCAGCTTGGCGTCTCGGTACAGCGCCTTGAGGATCTCGGCCCGTTGCCGTTCACCAACCGCGAGCTGCCAGATGTACGCATCAGGGTCGACGTGAAGCCCGTACCGTTCCGACACCTCGGCGAGCCGCTTGCGCACCGGGCGCATATCGGCCATGCCCCGACGACCCCCAAGACCCAACGCCACGTTCTCGGCAACCGTCAACGTCGGCACGAGCATGAAGTGCTGGTGGATCATGCCGATGCCAAGGTCGATGGCATCGGTCGGTGACGAAATCGTCACCTGCTCACCGCGTAGATGGATGGTGCCCTCGTCGGGTGTGTTCAACCCGTAGAGGACCTTCATCAAGGTGGACTTCCCTGCCCCGTTCTCACCGAGCAGGGTGTGGACCGTGCCCGGCAACACCGATAGATCGACCGAGTCGTTGGCCACGACGCCGGGGAAGCGCTTGGTAATACCGCGCATCTCCAACATCGGCGCCGCCGAAGACTCAGGATCGTGTGGTGTTGCCGGGACAGTCATGTACTACCCGACCTCGGTCTTGATCGAGCCGTCGATGATCCCGGCCACGAGGTCATCGATGGCGCCCTGGGCGCCCGCGTCAGCCACGGCGTCATTGAGTTCGATGACGAGGCCACCGTTCTCGAGCGTGGCCGTGTAGACCTCGCCACCGAAGTTGCCCGCGTCGATCGCTGACATCATCTCGGCCAGCAGGACCTCCCAGTGGTACACCTGCGATGCCACGACGAAGTCGGGACCAAGCGCGGTCTGGTTGGACTGCGTGCCGAACCACTTTGCGCCCGCCGGACCTGCAACACCCGTCGCACCGACGACCATCTGGGCGGTACCGGTCAGCACGTCGGCGCCGTTCTGGAGATGCGCCTGAGCAGCCTCGGCAGCAAGCGCAACGTCGCTGAACGACTCGATGTAGTTGACGTTCACGGTCACGCCTGGATCGGTGGCCATGGCGCCGGCGGCGAAGCCGTCGACATAGAGCTTGGCGTCGCCGACTTCGATCGGACCGACCACGCCGAGCACGCCGGACTCGCTGAGCTGGGCGGCCATCACGCCGTTCACATAACCGCCCTCGTCGGAGCGGACGGTGTAGGCCGAGACGTTGGCAATGCCAAACGTGTCCACGGCAGTACCCCACGCAAACGCAGTGTCAGGGAAGTCCGGCGCGATCTCTTGCAACGGACCGCCGTACTGCGAACCATGCGCGATCACCAGATCGAACCCGTCTTCGGCATAGCCACGGATCGCGGCCGCCGCATCTTCGACGATGAACGTGCCATCGGTGACCGCGATCTCGAGCTCACGGTCGCCCGCAACCGCATTGACCGCATCGACCATCGACTGGGTGAACGCCAAGTCGTTCGATGCCGACGGAGCAACGACGGCAACCTTGAGCGAGCCAGCCGGAGCTGCTGATTCGGTCGGGGCACTGCCGTCGGTGGTGATGGAGCCAGCGATCAGACCGGCGATCGTGGCTTCGGCCGAAGCACGAACATCGGCCGGGATGTCGACGTCATCGTTGAACTCGATTTCGAGGCCGCCATTTTCGAGGGTGAGCGTGTAGACGTCGCCGCCGAAGTTGCCCGCGTCGATCTCGGCCATCATCTCGGCGAGCACGACTTCCCAGTGGTACACCTGCGATGCCACGACGAAGTCGGGACCAAGCGCGGTCTGGTTGGACTGCGTGCCGAACCACTTTGCGCCTGCCGGACCTGCGACACCCGTCGCACCGACGACCATCTGGGCAGTACCGGTCAGCACGTCGGCGCCGTTCTGGAGATGCGCCTGAGCAGCCTCGGCAGCAAGCGCGACGTCGCTGAACGACTCGATGTAGTTGACGTTGACCGTGATGTCGGGGTTCGTTGCCGTTGCGCCGGCAACGAAGCCGTCGACATAGAGCTTGGCGTCGCCGACTTCGATCGGACCGACCACGCCGAGCACGCCCGACTCGCTCAGACCAGCCGCGAGCGCACCATTGATGTAGCCACCCTGATCCGAGCGAACGGTGTAG
>CALLPT010000392.1 GCA_938015575.1 uncultured Acidimicrobiales bacterium | reverse complement strand
GCAACCGAAACTGCGGACGGCTGGGATCTCTCCGCCGATCTGAACCTGCTGTCGGCGAGCGTCGGCGGTTTCGCCGGTTTCTCTGCGGGAACGACCGAGGACGGCCCGGCGACGCTCATGGGCATCGCGGTCGTCGGTGATTACAACGTGACCGAAGCAGGGGTCTGGACGTTCGAAGCCAGCGGCTCGGCCGCTGCCACCAGCGCCGACTGGGCGGCGCTGGCCGAGGTCACCGGCTCGCTTCGCATCGACACCAACCCCAGCGCTGCTCCCATCGTCGATGGCCTGTTCGGCGCCGAAGCAACACTCGACCTCGACGGCGATCCAACGACCGATGACCGTGTCAGCGTCGCTGCCGAAGCCGCGGTGACCTACGACGGGCGTTTCGTCAGGCTCGATCTGACGAGCGAGACGGCAGCCCCGGTCGACGTCACGGTCGATGGCTTCCTCGATGTCAGCGGGCTCGGCGTTCGCCTCGAGGGCGGCGCGCAGTTCGACACCTTCACGAACACGGCCGGCGACTTCACGCTTTCGGCAACCGTTTCGGCCGACAGCGCCACCTTGTTCCCGGGCAAGCCAGAGTTCACCGTGACCGTCACCGATTTCAGCGGCACCGTCGACGGCCGCGGTCTCGACGTCACCGCCGCCTCAATCAACGGCCAGTTCGGGCTCGATGAGGACACCGGCGAAGCGATCACGCTCGACGTCGACAACGCCCAACTCACGATCCTGGTCGACGACGAGATCTTGATCCGCGCCGACCGAGCCCGACTCGAAGAGCCCGGGGGCGGGTTTGCCGAAGTCAACTTCCTGCGAGTCTTCCGCGATGGCCGGGTGACCTTCACCGAGGGCTGTGTCGGCAACGCCGACGGCGTGTTTGCCGGCACCTTCGGGATCGCCGGCGTGCTGCCCTTCGACGTCGTCGAGGCGTGTGCAATCAGCGAAGATGCCGGTCGCACGTTGTGGTCGGTGCAAGGCACCTTCGACCTGTCCCAGGTCGAAGCCGCCTTCGGCGAAGGCTCCACGGTGACCTTGACGGTCGGTGATGAGAACAGCCACGACGGGGCCGGTGCACCAAACACCTTTTTCGTCGAGTTCGAATCGTTCCTCGACGGAGACCAGCTCGTCGTGCGACCGACCGAGTTCGGCCCGGCAACCCTGACCGTCGACGGGGCCGGAGTCGGCCCGTTCGCCGGCGAGTTCGCCATGACCATCGGCGGCTATCAGAACGGCGTGCTGGCCGGCGTCTACACGAGCGGGACCGTGCCCGCTGATCCGACGCCGATGGGCACCGGCAGCTTCGCCGTCGACCTCGATCTGACGGGTGAGGACCCAGACGCCGACATCGGTGCCGGTCTCGCCGCGACGATCGGCGCCTACCTGGTCGTCGACGAATCAGTGACCACGCTGGTCATCGGTGGCGAGATCGCGGGCAGCGGCTCGCTCCTCGTCGACGACGTTGGCCTGTCGATCGACGGAGCTTCGGTCGACTTCGACCTACGGCTCGCCTTTGACCCCACGACACTCGAACCAGTCGGCGCACCCCAGGTGGCATTCAGCGCCGATGCGCACGTCGACGTGCTGACCCTCGGGGTCGGCTTCGCCATCATCGAAGCCACCGACGTGGCGTTGTTCCCCGCGCCCGACGTGTTCGCCGACGTGGGAGAACTGTCGCTCACCTTCACCGATACGGCATCGGCCCTGGCCGGCTGGGGAGGCTCGGTGTCGGACATTCGCATCCTGTTCGATGCCGACAGCCAGCGCATCGACGTGTGCGCGCTCGAGAACTTCGGCATCGCCTTCACCGCCGAGGGCGCGCCCGCGATCTTCGACTGGATGCCGCTCACGATCGAATCGGCGGATTTGATCCTCCCCGACTACACCCCCGATCCGCGTTGCGACTCGGTCATCGACCGGCTCGGGCAGTACGCCGATGCCAAGCTGAGCGCCACGATCGGGCTGGGCGGGCTCGATCAGTGGCCGTTCGAGGCATCGGTTCGCGACATCAGCGTGGACCTGTCCCTCCTGCCGCCCTACCTCGAATGGCTCGCCAACCCCGAAGGTCCGGCCCCGGCGTTCCCGATCACCGACCTCGACGAGCTGACCTTCGGTGTCGCACCCACCGACTTCGGTCCGCTCACTTTGGGCGGCCTGCTCACCATCGGCAAGGTCAACGACAGCAACGGCTTCCCGGTGTGGTATGGGCGCCTGGCAGCCGCCGGCGAGTGGAACGACATCGGCATGAGTTTCGACATCGGCGTGTCGCAGAACGGTCCGATGTGGGCCAGCGTTTCGACGCCGCTCATCATTGCGTTGGGCCCGACTGGGTTCACCATCTCTGGGGTCGGCGGCGGCTTGTCGTTCGATCAACGCTTCCCGTCGATCGGCACCGACTGCTCGCGCGATGGCGCCGGCGAGGCCAGCTGTGTTGGCGCCGAAGCACTCGTCGATCTACAGGTGTTCGAGCTCTCGGACAACGCACCCGAAACCAGCGAGGACCTGCGTACTCGGGTACTCGCGCGGGCGAACTCGGTCGCTGGCGCCGAAACACCGCTCGAACAGATCGCGGCCTTCATTCCCACCAGTTTCACCATCAATCTGCACGGCACGCTGAACCACGCCACTGGCTTGTTCAAGGGCAAGGTGACACTCGGCGCCAACGTCGACGGCAACGCGGTCATCGACGGCTCTGGCGCACTGCCCGATGTCCAGTTGATCGGTAAGGGCGATCTTGCCTTCTTCGGTTTCGAGGTCGGCGAAGTCGGCCTGCTGATGGACTTCGAGAATCCGGTCGATCCGGTGTGGGCGATCGCGCTGAAGATCCCCGGCGATGGCGGCCTCCAAGACATGGTGCTCGACGGGCCGGTCGAGGCAGGCGCCGTCTTCACCGGCACCTATGACTCCAAAGGCATCTACTCGGCGGTGTTCATCGTCGGACGCGAGCTCGCGCGTACCTTGATCGTCCAGCCCGAGTCATTCCCCGGCGGCACGCAAGTGCTCGACGACCTGGCGGCCCGCTTGGACTACGACCGGTCGCGACCACTCGCCCAGATGGTGCTCCAAGGTGAACCGGCCGACGCCGTCATCGATACCGCGCTGCTCGTACGTCGCCTCGACCAACTGATCCCACCGACCGAGACCGACGCTGCGCTACTCGAGGAACAGCTCCTCAACGACGGCGCCGCGCTGTCGAAGGTTGCGGGAGCGTTCATCACCGAAGTCTTCGACGCCTTGGCCAACGGCAAGCCGATCGTCCCTGGCGACACCACGCCCTACACGCCGCCGACGGTGACGATCGACGAGGCAACCGCCGCGTTCGCCGACCTGGCTCGCAGCTCGTTGCTTGACACCGACGGCGCCGCGAATCGATCCCTCGAAACGTTGCTCGCCGTCGTCGATCCGAGTCTGCGTGTCACCGGCGCTGCGACCTTCGAACTGTTCGGCGTCAACGTCGGTCCCGAACAAGAGGTTGAGATCACCGTCGACAAGTCGGCGTTGGCCGTCGCCTACGAGGGTTCGATCCCCGCGCTGATCGACCCGGCGCTGTCCGTCGTGTGGTTCGACAAGAGTGCGATCGACTTCCAGGTGCCGTGGGAGCTGGACGATCTCGTCGCTTCTGGTCTGCAGGGTGACTTCGCAGCCGTCGGGGTCATCGACCCATTCACTGGCGATTGGAACGCCAAGCTCGACAGTGAAGGCATGATCGCGGGCCTGCCCTACTCGGCGTTCGGGCTCATCGCCCCTGCCGGCCAAGCCGACTGGATTGCGGAACAACTCGCTGCGGGTGGCGCAGTACCGAGCGATGCGAAAGTCGAAGCAACACTGCTGGCCAACGGTGGTGCGTTCGTCGCCGGCGACCTGCGACTCCCCGCAATGCTCGCCGATCCGGCGGACCTGATCGAGGGTCCCGATGGCCTCTTGGCCCTCGGCTGTCTCGACATCGACTTCGAGAACCTGACCAACAATCTCGAGCCGCTACTCGCGGTGCCGGCTTGTCTCGAACTGGTGACCGAAACGGTCCCGTTGGCCACGGTCGAGGGGTACGGCCCGAACCCACTCGGCGGACCCGCGGACCTGACCAATGCCTACCTACAAGGCCAGCTCGAAGACTTCGAGCTGTTCGGTTTCCCGGTCGTCGCAGGCGACAACCCGAGCTTCACGATCGACGAAAAGGGCATCACGCTCACGGGCGAGGTTCAGCCGTTCCTCGAACGAGTCGACGAGTTCACCTACATCATGAACGCGCGACTGCCATTCATCGGCGACGGCAGCCCCGAGGACCGCATACCCCTCCAGCTGCGAGTCGTCGAGATCGGCGACCTCACAAACCTCGATGGTTTCGTTCCGAGCCGCGAGCTGTTGGACCTCGACGTCAGCGGTACTCGCATCCTGGTACCCCGGCTCGGCGGCGAGTACTCAATCACCGGTAGCCAGATTGCCTCGCTGCTCGACGAGGTCGGACTGAACGTTCCCTCGCTCGCCGGCAGGACCACGTTTGAGCTGGCGGCCTACACCCCGAGCTACTCGCTCGCACCCGAGGCGCCTGAGCTTCAGCGAACCGGAGGTGTCGAACTGTCGGCCATCGCCAACCTCGACGGCGCCTTCAACGGCCTCATCGAAATGGCGCCAGGCGACACGGCGTCGGTGACCCTGCGGGTCACCCCGCCCACCAAGGACACCGACCTGTTCGGCACGGTCACGGCCACGATCGAGATCGACGGGGACATGGTGGTGGGCGGCGTCACGATCACCGACGGCACCATTGCGGTTGATTCGACAGCGACCGCTTCGTTCGAGGGAACGATCGAGGTACCGACCGTCGGTTCGTTCACCGTCAACAGCGGCACATTCGAACTCGACCCACGGCAGCCGTCGGCCGAGTTCACACTCGCCGCCGATCAGGCGACGATCGGCGCCGTCACCCTCGACGGCAGCCTGACCGTGTTTGCAACCCCGACGAGCTGGGAGCTCGAGCTCCTGCCGAGGACCGGCGATCTGGCCGTCGTGCGCGTCGATGGTTGGGGCGAAGTCGGCGTCGCCGTCGCCCGAATCGACAGTGGCGGCGCCTTCGACATCGACCTGGAACTCGGTGATCTCGGCACCGTCGATGACCTGCTCTCGATCGCCGGACTGGGCATGCAGGTTCAGCGCGAAGCCGACGGAACGATGACCGGCGGCCTGCGGGGCCTGCTTCGCATCAGCCTGGACAACGGCGTCGAACCGATCACGGTGGACCTGGCGACGATCGGTATCGGACGCATCCCGCTGGTCAGCGGCGGCGACTTCGAGCACACCTTCTCCGACGAGTTCGCGATCGGCGACGTACCCATCGGGACCGCAGCGCTCACGATCGGACGCAACGGCGGTACCTGGTACGCCGAACTCGACGCCGACAGCGAGCCCCTCTCGGGACTTGGACTGACGGGGTCGATCGAGCTGCAGAACCTTCGCGTCGAGGCCCGCTTCGCCGATGCACCTCGGTCCGACGTCATCGGCGTCGCCGAGGAAGACGGCCTGGCGGGGGGATTCGCCAGGCTCGGTCTCGCCGCCGGCGACTTCGGCTCGATCGACGCCGACCTGGGCGACCCGATCGGACCGGACATCGACATCGATGCATTCCGCGGCCTGATCGACGCCACGGTCGAGGGCACCGCAGTCTTCGCCTTGACCGAACCGCTCAGCGCCACGGTTTTCGTCGAGATCGATACCGTCACCGCGCACTCCGGGCGTCGAGTGGTGCAGTTCACCCAGACGAGTGCCGCGGGCCCGGCGGCTTCGTGGATCCGTACCGACGGCAGTTGGTTCCTCGACCTCGATTCGCTTCCAAGCGTCAGATTGATCGACGGCGCATCGCCCATTCGTCTGATCAGCGGCACGCTGACAGCCGAACCCGCGAGTGGCGAACCCGCGAGTGGCGGAGTCGATGTGGCGTTCACCGGAGTGGTCGCCGTCGATGGTCCGTTCGACACGACGTTCGAGGCAACCGGCTTCGTCAACACCGCCAACGAGACCTTTGCGCTGGCCGTCACCTCTCCCCAACTGCCGATCGGACCCGTGTCCTTCTCCGGCGGGGTGTCGCTGCAAAAGCTCAGCCCGTTCGGGCCGGCTCGCTTCGAGATCGTCGAGACCTCGACCGTCACGGTCGACGGGTGGGGCGAGGTTGAACTGACCGGCACCAACTTCGTGCAGACCAACGGTGCCTTCACGCTCGCGTTCGAGACGCCTGACCTCGGCTCGGCCGGCGACCTGGCATGGATCGAGGAACCCCGCCTGCTCGTTCAGCGCACCGGCGCGGGATCGATCGATGCCGACCTTGCGGGAACCCTGCATCTCGGCCCGAACAACGAGTTCGTGTTCGATCTCGCCGACCTGCCCGGACCCGGCCTGGCCATCGGCGTGGTCGATGGCGGCGACGGCAGTTTCAGCGGCGAGTTCACCCGACAATTCGAATTCGGCGTCTTCGCCTTTGGCACCACAAGTTTCGGCGTCGAGCGGACAGCGGACGGCGCATTCTTCGTGACCGTCGACGCCGACGCGAGCCTCGAGGCATTTCCGACCCTCAGCGGCACTGTGGCGCTCGACAACGTCCGGTTCGGCCTCGGCGCTGTCGCCGGTACCGCGGAGCTCACCATGACAACCCCGGTCGGACCGGTCGGCGGGACCGCCTCGGTACGCACGCTCAGCGACGGCGTTCTGGAAGTTCGGATCGGCAACAGCTACGTGCGCTCCGACGGCGGCTTCGACATCGACCTCTTCGGGCTCTTCGAAAGTTCCGCGGCCACCCAGACCTACACCCGCACGTTCGTGCCAGGTGGCACGACAAGCATCACGTTCGACGTCGACGTGGTGTCGGGGGCCGAGGTCGACTACTGCCGGGTCAACGGCGTGATAGCAACCGAGTCATCCACCGTCGACGGCCGATTCACCCGCTCGCTCGGTGAAGGCACGCACGCCGTTCGCTGCGGGGCCAGCAAGGAGTTCATCGACACCACCGAGGTCTTCGGCATATCCGGGTTGCCCGAGACGATCACCAGGACCTTTACCCAGACCGACGTCTTGGAGTTCAACATC
>CALLPT010000391.1 GCA_938015575.1 uncultured Acidimicrobiales bacterium | reverse complement strand
CAGCTCTCGGCCGGTCGGTTGTTGCTCCTCTTCGTGCTCGGCCTGAATCAACCCAACGAGCTCGACGCGCAGTCGGTCGTGGCGGGCGAGCGCTCGGCGATGCTCGAGGAGTCGCTGCACATCATGCGCACCCTCTGGGCTGGCGAGACATTGACCCACGAGGGTCGCTTCCACTCCTACGATGCGGTCACGTTGGCCGTGACACCGGTGCAGCAACCGCTCGAGATCTGGCTCGGCGGCCAGGTGCCGGCGTCGTTGCGGCGCTGCGGGCGTATCGGCGAAGGTTGGATGCCGGGCTTGTGTTCACCGGCCGAAGCGGCCGAGATGCGAAGGTTGATCGAGGTCGAGGCGGCCGCAGCGGGACGCGAGATCGACGACGAGCACTTCGGCATGAACTTGAGCTGGGTCGACGGCGAGATCACCGACGAGGTCCGGGCCGCGGTCGAGTCGCGACGCGCTGGCTTCGATCCGACTCACACGATCGGGGTCGGCGCAACTGGCCTGGCCGAACGGATCGAGGACTGGCTCGACCACGGCTTCTCCAAGTTCGTGATCCGTCCCGCATTGCCGCCCGACGACTGGGCCGCCTCGGTCGAGTCCGTCAGCCGCGTCCTCGACCTCCAGACCTAACCGCTACGCAGGTAGGGGAGCGGGTTGGCGTTGGTCCCGAGGCGGGGTTCGTGGTCGTTGGGATCGCCGTCGGGCACACGGTCGAGGCCGACGAAACGATCCGCCAACATGTTGTGGAAGCGATGCAGCGGTTCCTCGAACCGAGGCGAGAGCCGACCCTGGGTGAAGCCGCCGCGCTCCAAACCACGTTGGCCGGCTTCGACGATGTCGATGTCCTCGTCGTTGACGTCGAACCAGAACGATCGGGTCGAGGCGAATCCCTCTTCGGGCACCGCGGGCGTGCTCGGCGGAAGCAGGAACGTGCAGGTCTCGAGGGTCACGCCGGGAGCGACCGGATGCAGCATCATCACGAACACGTGGTTCGGCAACAAGCTGAGCAGCACGTTGGGAAAGATCGCCAAGAAACGCCCGCTCGCGGCATCGCTCTCGGATAGCCCTTCGGCTGGAGGCATCGCGACCCAGTCGTCGCGGTCGTCGCCCGAGACCGGTGTGGTCGTCTGGCCGCAATACATGCCCGGACCCTGATACCGGTAGTGGTCCTCGACCCGGCTCACCTTGGCCAGCTCCGGATGCACCCAGGCCAGGTGGTAGTACTCCTGGAAGTTCTCGCTGATCAGTTTCCAGTTGGCCTTGATCTCGATGTCGCGGGTCTCGACGGTGCGCCACTCCTGCAGCCGGTATGACGCCGTGCGATCAGGCAGATCGCCCACCCAATCGCTCCACGGCATCGTGGTCGGGTCGAGGCACGCAAAGATCAATACGCCCCACTGGCCGACCCGGACCTGATGCAGCCCGTAGTCACCCGGGTCGAAGTCGTCGACGCCGGCCTCGGCGAACCGGGGCGTCGATATCAGCGTGCCGTCGAGGTTGTAGCCCCAGCGGTGATACGGGCAGCGAATCGTGTTGGCGATGTCGCAATCGGCTTCGGCTAGTTCGGTGCCTCGGTGGCGGCAGCTGTTCAGGAAGCCCCGCAGCTCGCCATCGCCATTGCGCGTGAGCACGATCGATGTGCCGCCGAGCTGACGCACGAGCAGCCGACCAGCGACAACCTGGTCGGCGATCGCGACCGGGACCCAGCCGGTGCCGAACACGCGCTGCTGCTCGAGGGCGAAGAAGTCGGCGTCGGTGTAGCACGCCGCCGGGAGCGACAGCGCTTCGGAGAGCGGCTTGCGAGTACCGCTCCAGGCGGACTCGTCGGTCCAGGGTGTGCCCATGGTCAGGCGGACTCCAGCGGCGCGACGCCGGGCACTCGACTCGGCCGGGAAAAGACCTCTTCCATCATCGGGATGAACTCTTCGATCGCCATGTTGTCGTAGGCCGGGTCGAAGCAGTTCTGGTCGTACTCGTGGCAGAAGTCGACGCAGGCGTCGTAGTACGGCGACTCGGCATAGCGGTCACGTGCGTCGCGATCGCCGCCCATGTGGTGGAAGTAGTAGTAGCCCTGGAAAATGCCGTGGTGCTTGACGACCCAGTGGGTCTCGTCGTCGACGTAGGGAGCGAGCAGTGCGGAGGCGGCGTCGCTGTGGTTCTCGGGCGCGAAGCAGTCGGCGACATCGTGCAACAGCGCACCGACGACCAAGTCGATGCGTTCGTTGTTGCGTACCGCTCGCGTTGCTGACTGAAGCGAGTGCTCGTACCGGTCGATCTGGTAGCCGAGCGGGTCGCCCTTGAGCAGGCCGAGCATCGACACCAGGTTCGGCACCAGGTTGGCGCGGGCGTGTTGGTCGAAGGCAGGGCCGAGCATCTCGTAGTCGGCTTGGGTGCCGTGCTGCATCTCGGTCCAGGTGACCGTGCGGTCAGCCAGTGGTTGTTCGTCGGTGGTGCTCATCGCGCTTCTCCGGTCGTGAGTGCGTGCAGTGAGCGCACGTCGTCGAACTCGAAGTAGGTGTCCTGTAGATGGCGGCTGCCGCTGCTTCCGTCGAACCCGCGTCGAGCGTGCAGAATCCGATGTGCGTGCAGCACCTGCATCGTGCCACCGTGGCCGCGGAACTGGATCTGGTTGGCCGGGTCGTTCACGGCCCGAGCCAGCAGGTGGTAGGCCTCGTAGAACGCTTCGAGGTCCGGGTCACACGGGTCGATCGGTTGCATCAGTTGGTTGCTGAAGCGGATCCCGATGATCTCGCCCTTGCTGTTGCGGCGCACCAGCGGGGCGCGCGCCCAACTTTCGGCCGTGTCGCTGTGCTCACGGAACGCAACGGCGACGCGGGCCAAGACATCGATCGCCTCGGGTTCGGTCTGCTGAATCTCGTGGAGCACTCGGAAGCCGTCGACGTTGACCCAGTCGCCGCCCTCGACCTCGTTCACCAGCATGTGGAGAAGTTGCCCGCTCGGGGGCCAGTGGTAGCTGGCGAAGTCGTTGTGCGGGGGCAGCGGCTCGTCGGTATGCGCGACGTTGTAGCCGTCGGCGTGGAAGTACACGTCGTGGAGGCGGTCGAACGGAGTGTCGCGAATCGGGACGCCGATCTTTTCGAGAAAGCGAATGCATTCACCGGACTCGCTGCCCATCTCGGTGATCAGGCTCATGCCGTCGCGCATCGTCGCGGCCATGAACGCCTCGCGGGTCGCGTGATCGTTGACGACGGCGGCGTACTCGAAGCGCTCGGGCAAGAAGTTGTCGCTCCAGAGCTTGATCGGATGGTGGGCGCGGGCGGCAACGTAGGTGATGCGGGCGAAGTCGTCGGGTGCGAATCGGCTGCTGTGGCCGTCGCTCCAATCGATCAGCAGGGCGCCGGCATCGAGGGACACGGCAGTTGCGGCCGGAATCTGCTCGTGCTGGCCGAGGAAGTATCGGTGTTCGCCGGTCTGGGTAATGCGGCATGCGTCGCACACACAGTTGTCACGCAACCAGGTCGTATTGACCGACCGCGTTTCCCCATCGGGCCACACAAGCTCGACGCGAGTCCCTTGCTGGGTCGCTGCGGTTGGAGCGTTCGACGGCCAGTGGGCGGTCGTTGGTGATGGTGTCTGCACCTGCATGGCGCAAAGCTACTGCCGCTCGGCAGCAGCGGGAAGAGTCGACGCATGAAACTCTGTCAATCGATGGCGCCAACCGCGACCGCGCCTGCCGTCACACGTTGCGGCTCTCTGACACCCGCAACTTCATTTAGGAGCGGGCGGCCTCTTGCACGTCGAAGATCGTCGTGTAGCCGCCGCGAGACCAGTCGGGCGCGGCGGGCATGGTGCGGCCGTTGACCGTGAGCGTTTCGGGCGCCGCTCCGTCACCGATCAAGGTGCCGCTCACGCCGCCGGTCCGACCGTTCGCGCCAACGCCAAGTAGTGGGAAGCTGTCGACGGCCGAATAGGTCTGCAACAACAACGGGCGTACCCGATCGGACTGGTTCGGCGTCGAGCCGTGCACCGCGCCGCAATTGTGGACGGTCACCGAACCCGCAGGACCGGTCAACCACTCGACCGCATCCAGATCGACACGTGACAGGTCGTCGTTGCGGATGCTGCCGGTCCAGCGTCGAGCGTCGTCGTAGAGATCGAACAACTCGCCGGTGTGGCTGCCCGGCACGACACCCATCGGGCCCATCTCGTCGTCGACGTCGTACAGGTACACGCCGATCGTGAGTGGGGTGAAGTCGGTGTGGGGCCAATACTGGATGTCTTGATGCCACTCGACGGCTTCGC
Source organism: uncultured Acidimicrobiales bacterium (assembly GCA_938015575.1). Classification (GTDB taxonomy): domain Bacteria; phylum Actinomycetota; class Acidimicrobiia; order Acidimicrobiales; family UBA10347; genus UBA10347. The sequence continues at coordinate 1,492 of CALLPT010000391.1, read as the reverse complement.
CGCCCCCGCTCCACTTGTAGTTGAGCTTGGAGTGGTGGAAGCGGGCAGGTTCGCCGAGCAAGTCGAGGGCGATATCGGCGACCGGTCCGTTGAGCGCGAGTTCGTGGAACACGGGGTGGCGGTCGACCGGGTTGATGAGCCGGCGCAGGCGCGGCTCGGCCGCCGTGTGGTCCGGCTCGAGGTCGAGGGCCGCATCGCTCTCGGTGAGCGCCCGGCTCGCTTCGACGAACTCGTTGCTCGCAGCTCGCAGCCGATCGAGCCACTCGTCATCGAGCACCGACTCGACCAGCACGAAACCGCGCTCGCGGTACTGGTCAACCTGGGCTTGGGTGAGCCGCCGCAGTATTGATGTCGAGGGGGCCGTCATGTCGCGATGCTAGGACAGGAACGTCGACACCTCGAAACGACAGCAGGGAGACCGGATCCGTTCAATCCCTGCAGGCCGCCGCTCGCTCGACAGTGCTGTCGCCGAGCGCGACGGGCCCGCATCTCAACAAGTCCTCGAATCGGCTGACCGGCAAGTACTCGCGCAACCGTGCGTGGATCTCCGGGCAGCGTTCGCTCATGCCAGCGTCGAGTGCCGCGAAGTCGCGACGGAGCAGCTCATCGGGCACGCCGCTTTCGCGCTGGATTTCGATGCTGACGGTCAACTGAGACAGCACCGATGCATCGTCGCTGAAGGCTGGCGTGCTGAGCGCAGCGTCGATCGCACTGCATTGCTGGTCCATCGTTGCGTCGACCGTCGACGCATCGAGTTTGCCCACATAGAACATGGCTCGAGCGTGTTCTGAGGACGAGAGCTCGATGAGCTCGTCACGCCAGTTCGCCGCGCCGTCTTCTGAGCATCCGACCGCGAACAGCGCCGCCGCGACAACGAAGGCGAGAAGCCGGCGACCCATGGGTCGACGGTAGTGCCGGTCCGTCAGCCGGGCAGGACATGACGTTTGCTCATCGTCGTTCCCTTGATCCCCGGACTGCTCTACGGTGCACAAATGCTGCACGCACGTCGCTTGACTCCGGCGCTCGGAGCTGAACTGCACGGTCTGAGCGCCGACGCACTCGCCGATCCGTCGGTCGGCGATGCGCTCTACAAGGAGCTCCTCGAACACCAGGTCGTATTCATCCGAGACGCTGACCTCGGTCCGGCAGACATGGAGCGCCTCGGGCGATCGCTCGGCGAGCTCGGCGCTCGCCATCACAGCTACGTGACCCACCCCGAAAGCGACGACGTCGTCGTGCTCGAGTGGGGCGGCGATCAGAAACCCGATGCTGCTGAGTGGCACGCGGACATGACGTACCGTCCGGAGCCCCCATTCGCCTCGATACTCAAAGCCATCGTGTTGCCGCCCGTCGGCGGTGACACCCTCTGGGCGAGCATGTGCGCGGTGCACGATACGTTGCCCGAAGGACTCCGCTCCGAGCTCGCCGAGCTCCAGGCTGTGCACGATATGGGCGCCTTCCGCACCCCGGCGTTCCGCGACGGCGGTGACCA
>CALLPT010000390.1 GCA_938015575.1 uncultured Acidimicrobiales bacterium | reverse complement strand
CGGCCGCAGCGCTCGTCGCGCCGCCCGCCAAGGTCCCCAGGGGCCGGCCTGGCTGCCCGAACTCGACCGAGGACTCCCGTACATCGACATCCTCACTCCCGAACAGATGGATCGAGTGCACGGCGAGATCCTGAAACTGCTTGCCGAGGTGGGCTGTGTGTTTCGTGATCCAGAAGCGCTCTCCATGTGGCAGGAAGCAGGCGCCGACGTCGACTTCCCCAGCGAGCGCGTCCGCTTCGATCCCGACTTCTTGATGGGGCTCGTGGCGCACGCCCCGAGCGAGTACACGATGCTCGCCCGTAACCCGGAGCGCTCGGTCACCCTCGGCGGTCGCAAGACGATCTTCACGCCCAGTTACGGCGCGCCGTTCATCCTCGACTTCGACGGCAACCGACGCAATGCGACCCAAGAGGACTTCGACAACTTCGCCAAGATCGCCTATCAACAAGCGGTCGTGCACATGACCGGCGGCGTGCTGTGCGAGCCGATGGACATCCCGGTGCCGCATCGTCATCTCGAGATGACCTATTCGCTGCTCAAGCACAGCGACAAGCCGTTCATGGGATCGGTGACCAGTCGAGAACGGGCCGAAGAGTCACTGCACATGGCCGGCATCGTGTTCGGCCACGACGTGGTCAAGGACACAACGGTCATGACCAGCCTGGCGAACTGCAACTCGCCGCTGCTGTGGGACGCCACGATGCTCGATGCGGTCAAGGTTTACGCCGCGAGCAACCAGGCGATGCTGTTCAGCCCGTTTGTGCTCGGCGGCGCGTCGACACCGGCCAGCACGATCGGTTCGGTCGTGCAGCTCGCCGCCGAAGCCCTCGCCGGCGTCGCCTTCAGCCAGCTCGTGCGCCCCGGGGCTCCAGCGGTATTCGGGCAGTGGCTGTCGACCGTGTCGATGAAGTCTGGGGCTCCCCAGGCAGGCATGCCCGAGATCGACCACATGAACATGCTCACGGGCCAGATCGCTCGGTTCTACAACCTGCCGTGGCGATGCAGCGGTGGCTGTTCCAGTTCCAAGCTGATCGATGCGCAAGCGGGCTACGAGGCCGCCCGCAATATGTACGGGGTGCTCATGGCGGGAGCGAACTTCGTGCTGTCGACCACCGGCTATCTCGACGGCGCGCTGCTGCAGAGCTACAGCAAGGTCGCGCTCGACGGTGAGCAACTCGAGATGATGTATCGCCTGGGCAAGGGCGTGGACTTCGACTCGCTCGACGGGGCACTCGATGCCATGCGCGAGGTTCCGCCTGGCGGTCATCACCTGGGGACCCAGCACACGCTCGACAATTTCCAGACCGCCTTTTTCATGGGCGAGCTCATGAACGCCGACAGCTTCGAGCAATGGACCGTCGATGGCGCCAAAGACGCCGGCCAGCGTGGCGCCGACAAAGCGCGGGCGCTGCTGGCGTCGTACGAAGAACCGAAGTTGGCCGACGATGTACACGAGGAGCTGCGTGACTTCGTTGATCGCCGCCGCTCCGAGATCTCGCCCCTCGTGTCATGACGCTCGCAGGCAAGCGCATCATCGTGACCGGGTCGACGTCGGGTATCGGCCGGGCGACCGCGATCGCGGCCGCAAGCGAGGGCGCATCGGTGATCATCTCCGGCCGTCGCCAACCCGAAGCCCAAGCCTGCGTCGACGAGATCGTCCAGGCCGGCGGTGTCGCGTCTGCTATCACCGGCGATGTCGCTGACCCGAGCTTCGGCGAACAGCTCATCGCCCAAGGCGCCGCATGGTTGGGTGGGCTCGACGGGGTCGTGAACGCGGCCGGCATCATCGTGCGGGCCACGGCCGAAGCAACGAGCGACGACGACTGGGCGCGCCAGATGGCCGTCAACGTCGATGGCACGTTCCGGGTCTGTCGCGCCGCCGTCAGCCGACTCCGCGCCGCGGGAGGTGGCTCGATCGTCAACGTCAGCTCGACCTGCGGCACCGTCGGCGCCGCCGGACTCGCTGGCTACTGCGCCTCGAAAGGCGCGGTGATTTCGCTGACGCAAGCGATGGCGCTCGAACACGGCGCCGAACAGATCCGTGTCAACGCCGTTTGTCCGGGAGCGATCGAGACACCCATGTTGGCCGGGGGCCACGACGACGGCGTCACGATCGAAGACGTCCGCGCCGCGAACCTGGCCTCGATTCCTCAGAACCGGATTCCCGGCCCTGAGGAGGTGGCCGACCTGATCTTGTTCCTGCTCTCGGATCGGAGCCGACACATCACCGGCGCCGACCTAGCCATCGACGGGGGATATACCGCGCAATGACTACCCAACCGTCTGCGGTGTCTGACACCCGCAGCTCTGAGCGACTCGCCGGACGCGTCGCGCTCGTGACCGGCGGGGCCCAAGGCATCGGTCGCGCCATCGCACAGCGGCTCGCGAATGCAGGAGCGATCGTCGTGGTCGGCGACCTGAACGATCCGGGCGATGCCAGCCAGTGGATCGAGCTCGATGTGACTTCGTCGGATTCGGTCGCCGCGTGCGTCGACGAGATCGCCGCGCGCTACGGGCGCCTCGACATCGTCGTCAACAATGCCGGCATCATGTTCGAAGAGGACATCGAGACCCACCGCGAGTCGTCCTGGCAGAAGATGCTCGACGTCAACCTGACCGGTCCATTCTTGGTCACCAAGGCGGCCGTGCCGTACCTCAAGGCATCGAAGGGTGCCATCGTCAACGTCGGCTCGATCGAGGGCTTCAGCTGCAACCCGGGCCATGCGGCGTATGCGGCTTCGAAGGCGGGCGTGCATGGTCTCACTGGCGCGTTGGCCGTCGACCTCGGACCATTCGGCATCCGCGCGAACGCGGTCGCACCCGGCTGGATCGATACCGAACTCAACGCAAGCTTCGTTGACCGCCATCCAGACCGTGACGAGGTCGTTCGTCAACTTGGCGAGCTGCATCCGGTCGGACACATCGGCGACCCGAGCGACGTCGGCGACGTCGTGGTCTGGCTCGCTTCAGACGAGGCGCGGTTCGTGACTGGGCAGGTGATCACCGTCGATGGCGGTCGGCTTTCAAAGCCTCCGCTCCCGGGAATCCTCCAGGCCTAGCTCGTCCCGACGACCGGTTTACCTAGGTGCGGAAGCGCGGAATCATGCGGATCTCGCGGGAAGGTTTACCTACAGACATCGTTTGGCCCGATCCTTAAGATCTAGGTCATGGGTAGTGGGATGCGAGCCGAGTCGAACCGACTTTGGACCTTTATGGCGGTTGCGGCCGTGGTGGTCATCGCACTCTTCGTCCTGGATCCATTCGGTGGTGACGGTGCTCAGACCGACGGCCTTCACCTCGAGAATGAGGACGCACCGTTCATCGCGGTGATCGAACACAATCGGGCGAAGAGCCGAACGGTCGACGAGCCCGAAGAAGTACTCGAAGTTGTGATCGAAGCCGAGACGGCCGTCGAACCAGCGACCAAGGCGACCGTAGACGAACGCACCGTCAACCGCGGGCAGCGCACCGCCGCCGACGAGTAGTCCCACCGCGGTCCCCAATCGCCGGGCTCCAGCCGCTGGGTCCCAGCCGCTGGGTCCCAGCCGCTGTGTTCCAGCCGCTGGGTTCGAGTCGGCGAGCGAATGCGGGCACGGCTTGGCGCGAGCGGCAAGACTCGTCGCATGCGCAACACGATGGCGACGATGGCACATTCCGTTTCGTCCGCGGCCGCGAAGAACGCCGGAATGCAATCGCTGGCCCGCTTTGCCACCGTCGAACGAGCACTCGCCGTTCTCTGCATCTCGATCCCGCTCTGGCTCGTGCTGTTCGACGAGGAACAAGACGCGATCCGCGGCAGCATCAGCAGTTACTACGACATGACGCCCCCGCAGGCGTACTACTTCCCGCTCACGGTTGCCGCCATGCTGTTTCTGTTCAACGGCATCGTGAAGACGCGGCGCTTCTACAACGTCGTCCTCGGCCTCTGCCTGTCCGGAGTGGTGTTGTTCAACATGGACGGCGCAACGGCGGTGCCGCACTATGTGTTCGCAATCGGCTTCTTCGGCCTGAACGCGATCGTGATCCTGTGGTTCTCGAGCGACGTGAGCGTCACGCTGCGCAACGCACTCGCCGTCGTTCTGCTGGCCGCGCTGGTGGCATGGATCTTCGTCGACGCGTTTACGACCTTTTGGGCCGAGACCGTTTCACTGGTCGCGATCGCCGTCCACTTCGTGCTCGACTCGATCGGGTTCCACGGCTACTCGACGGCAACGGATCGCCGCCGAGCAGCCTGAGACGCGTTACGACGGAAGCTCGATCACCGAGACCTCGCCGGTGTCGCCGTTGACCTCGATCAATGCGCCGTCGGGGATGATCTTGGTGGCGTCGGTCGCGGAGACAACGCAGGGAATGCCTAGTTCGCGGCTCACGATGATGGCGTGGCTGAGGGGTGCACCGACGTCGACGACAACACCGGCCGCGGGCACGAACAGCGGTGTCCATGATGGGTCGGTGATCGGTGCGACCAAGATGTCCCCGGGCTCGAGCGCGGTCGGGTCGAACGAGTCGAGAACGACTCGGGCGATACCCCGTGAGATGCCCGGACACCCGGGCACTCCTTGCACGGACTGGCCGCTTGTCAGGTCGACAGTTTCGACCGCATCGCGGCGGGGCAAGTCGGTGATTGGGCCGCCCTCGCCTACCAAGATGAACGGCTCTTGGAGCGCGGCGACCTCTTTCATGTGCTGCTCGCGTTCGGCGAGCGTGTCGTGCCAGCCGCTGGGATCTTCCAAGAACGATTCGGTCTCCGCGCGGGTCATCAGGCCGTAGCTGTTGACGACTGGGAAGGTCCCAGCAGCAACGCACCGACGACCCCATTCGCGCAGCGCCATGCGCACCTCTTGGATCAACTTGATGCAGTTGGTCTTGGTGCGCTCGCGCCCGGGCATGAACACCGTGGCGGAATGGAGCGCCGCCATGAACTGACCATGGGTCTCGGGGTCCCCCTCGATCATCGCGCCGATCTCGGCACCGAGCTGCTCGCGTTCAGCGGCGCGTTCTGCATTGCGAAGCTGCGGAGCCGATTCGGCGGGGGAGAGGCGCATACGGTCGATGGCAGCAAGGGCGAGGTCAGGATCGGTCTCCCAGGTCGGCGATCGGACCTCCCACTCGTTCGGGCCACGGGCCCCGTACTTGTAGGTAAAGGTCGCGAAGGCCTCGTTGAACGCGGCCGCATCGGCGTGGTCGCTGGCCGCAAGCTTGTCGGCGAGCCCGGTACTTCCTTCGTCGAACAAGCCATTGAGGTGCTCACTGCCGGCAACGATCCGGCCGAGATCCCACATAGCCATCGACGGGGCTGCCGACTCGACATCGCCGAGGCCGGCGAGCAAGCGAAGGGTCGCTTCGGGCTTGCCGACGGCAGTGCACACCGCGGTAATGATGCCGATCGGCAGCGTCGCCAGGAAGCTGACGAAGATGTGCTCTTCGAACAGTCGGGCGAAATGGGCTTCGAAGTTCTCCCAGACCCAGTCGTAGATCTCGCGGTCCGACATGGCCGAGAAGTCGGGGCGGTCAGCCCGCATCTGGTTGAGCATCTTCTCATCGGCGAGCGCATTCGGAATCTCGTTCGTGGTGAGGACCCACCCGAACGTCTCGGCGATCTTCTCGGTCAGCTCCGGGCGGTCGTCGCCGGGTCCGGCAACGAACTCGGGCACACCGGGCGCGTCGCCGAAGAACGAGTCGTCGATGTCTTTGTAGGTCATGCCCGGCGCACGGTGGCCAAGCAGGCGGAGTGCCGAGGCGTTGAGGTAGCCATAACCATTGGTCACGCCGAGGAACACGGCGCGATCCGGCGGCAGCTCGTCGGGGGTCATGACACCAATGCGGTAGTACGCCTCGCGGAAACCGATCTCGGAACCGCCGATCCCGTCCGGCCCTTCGAACCATTCAAACGACAGCGGGGAGACTGGATCAGGGAAGACCTCGCCAATATTGGCGCGCGTGTAGAAGTTGAACTTCTCGTGCGGCGTCGTCGAAACGATCCACGGCTTGGTCATGGTTCCCCCTAGCTCAGCCCGTCTGGGCACCGCGTTCCCCCGAACGCAGTGGGGACGAATCTATAGCACCTCTGGCGAGCGTGTCCGATCGACGTCGCGCCGGGAGGATCGGTTCATCGGAAGCACGGTGCCGTACAGGACGCCGGCGATGATGACGAGCGCGCCGATCACCGTTTGTCCCGGCGGGCGTTCGCCGAAGGCAATCAGGGCCCAGATTGGGGCGGCGACGGTTTCGACCGGGGTGAAGAGCGCGACTTCTGACGCTGGTGCGTAGCGCGGGGCCGACGCATGGCAGATGCGACCAAGTGGGTTGAAGATCATTCCCATGCCGATGGCCGCGAGCCAGGCTCGGCTGTCAAGGTCGGTCGGGTTCGCGAACCAGACCGATACCGCCAGCATGACGGCTGCTGACGCTGCCAGTCCTACGAAGACGGACATGTCGGGATAGCGGCGCCAGATGTTGATCGACACGCCGAACGCGGCGATGGCAAGCATGGCGAGCAAGTCGCCGTCGAGGGTGGGCGACCCGAACGATCCGGCGACGACGACGAGAACGCCGACGACCGTGATGGCGATCGCGATCCAGACGCGGCGGGTGGTTCGTTCGCCGAAGACCAGCCAGCCGACGAGCGCGGCCAGGATCGGGGCAGCCGCGACGATGGTGACGACGTTGGCTACCGCGGTCTGATTGACGGCACCGATGAACGCGATCTGGCTCGTGCCCAGGAGCAATCCGATCAGGGCGAGGGGTCGGGCGTGGGCTCGGATGCCTGCCGCCGTCGCCCGATCATCGAAGCGCCACGCAAGCCCCGCCATGATCGGCAGCGCGAACAGCGCGACCAGGAACGCCATGTCCCACGAGGGCGCTTCGGCCAGGCGGATGAACAGCGAGTCGGTCGAGACCAGCAACATGCCAAGGGCCGCAAGTCCCCAGCCGAGACGACGTCCGGTGAGTGGTTCGAACGGCATCAGCCGACGTGGATCGTCATGTGGGGTCGATGATGAGCTGGTACTCGGTGGCCACGCCGCACTCGCGAAACCCGCGGGCCAGGTAGTTCGTCTTGGCGTGCGGACCGTCGAGCGAGCAGGTGTGCAGCCAAAGTCGTTCCGTTCCTGGGAGCGACCAGGCCGTAGCGATGCAGGTCGTGAGGAGCCATTTGCCGATTCCCTGGCCGTGGAAGCTCGGCAGCAGGCCGAAGTACTTCAGCTCGGTATTGCCCCGACGGTCTTGGGTGTTTTCGTCGAGCACGAAGTAGCCGACTGGGGTGCCGTTGCGCCAGCACGACCACAGGTGGTTTGTTGGTTGTTCAGCCTCGGACTTCCAGTCCGCCCGGGTCCAGTCCATGCGCCCGAACCAGTTGAAGTCGCGGCCGACCTCGGTGTAGAAGAACCGGGCCAATTCGGGTGCTGGTTCCGTTGCGCGGAGCAACAGCAGATCGTCGCGTGACGCTGGTTCAAGTGCAGGGTCGGCGATCATCTCGAGATCCCAGACGGTCACTTCGACGGCGCCAGGAGTGTCAGCACTCACGAGGTTGCTCATCGGCGCATTCTGCCAGCAGGGCCGTTGGCTGCAAGTGATCTATACCTGGGCGCCCGCCTACGCGGGTCGCTCAACGACACGCTGCTCTTCTCGCGATGCGGCTTCCTCTGACAGAGTCGTCGTATGTACGAGGTTTCCGGAAAGACCGCAGTGATCACGGGCGCGGCAAGTGGCATCGGGTTGGGCATCGCTCGGGCGTTCGCCGCAGCGGACATGAAGCTTGTGCTCGCTGACATCGATGGCGACGGCCTCGACGCAGCGGTGCAGTCGTTTCTCGACGGAGGGTACGCCGCGATCGGACGCCGCACCGATGTCCGACACGAAGCGGAGATCCAGGCGCTTGCCGATGCGGCCATCGACGAGTTCGGTGCCGTGCACGTCGTCTGTAACAACGCAGGCATCGGCATCGGCGGCGCTGTCGAGGAGATGTCGGTCGACGATTGGGCTTGGACGCTCGACGTCGATCTGTGGTCGGTCATCCATGGCGTACGAGTCTTCCTGCCGCTGCTCAAGGCCCAAGGCGAAGGGCACATCACGGCCACGTCTTCTATGGCTGGGCTCACCTGCGGTCCACAGCTCGGGGCGTATCACGTTGCCAAGCATGGGGTCGTTGCGCTGATGGACACGGTCCGCGCCGAGCTCCGCGCTGCGGGCTCCGACGTGCGATCGAGCGTCTTGTGTCCGGGCCCAATTGACACCGAGATCGTGCGCAGCAGCCGCCGCCATCACGACGGCGATGCGCTGGACAGCGCAGGGACGTTCATGGATCAGCTCGAGTCGACGCTGCGCGAAGGCATGGCGCCCGACGAGGTCGGCGACCTCGTGCTCAACGCGGTCCGCAACGAACGCTTCTGGATTCTCACGCACCCGAGCCATCTCGCTTTGGCGCAGCGTCGCGTCGACCAGATCCGAGCCGACCACGAACACCGTCGGTAGGAGCCGACACGCACGCCGGAACTACCGTTTCCACCATGACTGCAGAACTGTCCAGCGTCGAAACTGCCGAGGCAACGGCCAAGCCGATCCTGGAGTACGGGCGGGCCTGGATGATGGACCCGGGCACGGCAGCCAAAGCGGCCGAGCTGGGGCTGGTCGAGGTTGGGCGTTTCGGCTTCTGGGCGAATGGTCGCGGTGGCGTGCTCGGCGAAGTCGATGCGTCGGTCGCCGCTGCGGCCATCGGATTCATGGCACCTGACGCCGTCGCTCGGTACTGGGGTGCTCGCCGCGACGGGCTCAGTGCATGGGATTGCGCACTGGCGTGGTTTGGGTGCGCAGCATCGTGGGGCAGCACCACGTTGGCAGCGATGCCCGCCGACCGGGTGGAACGACTCAACGAGCTTGCCCGGGCCGTCATCGACTCGGCCAACCCCTCGTTCGGTGCCTTGTTTGCCGGTTCCGCGCTGATCCCGATGACGGGAGACCCTGCGGCCGACGCCACGATCAACCTCAACGTGTTGCGCGAGCTCCGAGGCGGGGCTCATCTGTCGGCCTCTCACGCAGCCGGGCTTGGACCGCACGCCACGATCATGTCGACCGACGACCCGGTCCGTGGTGGCGTGCCATGGTCCGAAGCGTTCGG
>CALLPT010000389.1 GCA_938015575.1 uncultured Acidimicrobiales bacterium | reverse complement strand
TGGTGTCAACCTTCAGCCTCGGTGGTCCCCCTGGCTTTCGGCGACGGGTAGTCCGCCTTTCTCGCTGCGCTCGAAACGCTGGTTTCAACCTTCAGCCTCGGCGGTCCCCCTGGCTTTCGGCGACGGGTAGTACGCCTTTCTCGCTGCGCTCGAAACGCTGGTTCCAACCTTCAGCCTCGGCGGTCCCCCTGGCTTTCGGCGACGGGTAGTCCGCCTTTCTCGCTGCGCTCGAAACGCTGGTTCCAACCACCGTTACGGGTGGTGCGGTCGGAGGGGGTGAGCTGGGAGGGGTAGATTCTGGGCGTGAGTGAGCACGATGGCCAACAGCGTGGCCACGCATCGGGATGGCAGCCGCTCTCCAAGCCCAATCAGGGCCGACGCGGGCGTCCTCAGCGGAACCTGAACGGACGTCTCAACATCGACGGTTCGCCCATCGTCACACCGTTCGTTCGCCTCGCTCGAACCCACGCCATGCACGCGATCGGCGATGCGACCTACGCCGTCGCACTCGTCGGCTCCATCTTTGCCCTTGACACCGATGCTGCTCGTGGCCGCATCCTGCTCTACCTGCTGCTGACGCTCGCGCCGTTCGCCCTCGTCGGTCCGTTCATCGGTCCTGCCCTCGACCGCATGCAGGGCGGCCGACGACTCATGATCATCCTCACGCTCGCCGCCCGGGCGGTGATCATGATCCTGCTGGTGCGCAACATCGAGACGTTCTGGCTGTTCCCGCTTGCGTTTACCCAGCTCGTGATGGGCAAGACCTATTCGGTGGCCAAAGCAGCGACCGTGCCGACAACGGTCAATAGCGAAGACGAGCTCGTCGACAAGAACGCCCGGCTCGCCGTGCTCGGCACCGTCGCGGGCGGCGTCGGGGCCGCACCGGCGCTCGGCCTCCAGGCCATTTGGGGCTCGGCTCCGACCGTGGTCTATGGGTTCCTGATCTATTCGCTTGGTGTCGCTGCGGCGACGCGCCTGCCGCGTGTGGTGGTCGACGATCCCGAAGTCGACGAAGACGAAACCGATCTCAAGTCCGCTGGGGTGCGCCTTGCCGCGTCGGCAATGTCGGTGCTGCGTGGCATCACCGGCTTCGTGTTCTGGCTGATGGTGTTCGCCTATGGCAATAACGACATCGACACCGACGGCGTCGGCAAGGCAGCCGGGCTCGCCGTTCGGGCCGCCCTGGGATTTTCCATCGAGGGCGACAACAGCCAACCGGCGTGGAAGCTCGGTTTCGTGCTTGCCTCGATCGGGTTGGGCATCTTTATCGGCAATGTGCTCGCGCCCCGTCTTCGGGAACGGATCTCCGAGGAGTACATGATCATCGGTGCGATCGGCGCCATTCTCTTTTCCGCGATCGCGGCCATCTGGGCAGGTGGGCTCAGCGGCGCCGTGCTGCTTGCACTCATCGTTGGCGCGGCACCAGCGAGCGCCAAGCTGGCGTTCGATTCACTGGTACAACGTGACGCTCCCGGCGCGAACCATGGCGCCGCGTTCGGACGCTTCGAGACACGCTTCCAGATCGCTTCGGTGATCGGATCGGTCATCGCGGTGGCACCGACGGTTGTCATCCCCGTGCGAGCAGGAAGTTTCATCGTTGCCCTCGCGGCGCTGGTAGCTGGCGGCCTGTACCTGGTTGGTTCTCGAGCGATGCGCACCGGACAACCGTCGCCGTGGGCACGACTCTTCGAACGGCGCGGTGCCGATACTCCGGACGGTGGCGGGCCGAGCCAGCATCGCCACGCTGAGCCGGAACCGGCCCCACGCGAGGTGTACCGCGCGCCACCGACGACCGAGGTCCAGGCAGTGCCCGCCCAGCCGCCGGCACCCGGCCCGGCTCCGGCCGCCCCTGCACCGCATGCTCCATCGCCGTCCGAATCCCCGACCCCAACGATGCAAGCGCCTGCGTCTGACCCGTATGCGCAAGCATTCTCCGAGCGCCCGATCGAGCCGCCGGACTGGGCTTCGGCTGGCTTCGACGATGGCCCGGTCCATGACCCGATGTTGCCACCGCAATGGCTCGACGGCCACTCACCGACGGGTGACGTCGGCGAGTATCCCGATGGCGAGCCGACGCCGCCTTACGGCACGCCTCAGGTGTAGCCAGACCGGCTTCGCTCGGATCTATTCCTCTTCGTCGCCGTCGAGCGAGCCCAGGTCGAAGTCGCCCAGCTCGGCGAGATCGAGCTCGGTGGCTTCGATGCCGATGCGTGCAAGCCAGAGACCAGGCGCCACGATGTCGTTCGGCGTCGGCAGATTCTCGCCGTCGGACCAGAGGTTCGCCAGCGCATCTTCGCCGGCTCGAGCGACGACGCCGTCGACGAACGATCGACCTCGGTCATAGCAAGCCTGGTCGAGTTCGAGCCCGATCATCCGTTCAAGGAATCGGTCGGTCGGGTCCGCGGTCACTCGGCGACGGCGAAGCGCCTCGGACAGCATCTGGTAGCTCCCGATGAGTTGGCCGCCGATCCGATCCATCATGTGGTCGACCCACCCGACGATCGCGGCCATCACGGCACTGATCTCGGGCAGCATGGCTCGTTGTCGATCGCTCTGCACGACACCCATGAGGGCCTCGGGGTCTCCCATGAGGTTTTCGAGCGAACCCATTGCTTCGGGGTTGTTCAAGTCGAAGCCGCCGCCGAGCTGGTCGGTCAGTGCGGACGGGTTCGACTCGAACGCGGCGACATAGTTGCGGGTCAGCTCGTCGATGCGATCGCGCACATGCGGCAGCCGAAGCACCGTGTGATGCAGGTACTCGTGAAGGCAGACCCAGAGCCGCATGTCGTCGGTCGGCACCGACCATTCCTGGGTGAACGCCTGGATGTTCTCGTTGACCACGAGAAGTTCGCGAACCCCGGGTCGAGGAAGTGGCAAGTCATAGGAACCGAGGTTCGTGCGTGCGAGGTGACCGACCATCGAGCCGGCGGTCATCGACAACATCATCGGCCCCATCATCTTCATGATCTGAGCCATGAAGTCGGCACCGAATCCGAGCGCGGCGGCGTCCATGCCCTGCTC
>CALLPT010000388.1 GCA_938015575.1 uncultured Acidimicrobiales bacterium | reverse complement strand
CTGATCGAGATGCTCGTGCTCGCGGGCACCTATCGCCTGGTGTCGGGTTTCCTCAACAGCACCGGCGTGCAGCTCGATGATGGCGTCGCCTCGTGGCCCACCCAGCCCTAGCGCTTAGCCCGAGATGAGCGGCTCAGCCTGGCTTGCTAGCTGACCTGATCGATCCAAGAAAGCACGGCCGACGCCGTCGACTTCGGATTCTCGAGATGGGCGGCGTGACCACCTTCGACGCCCATGAAGGTCGCGTTGTCGCCGATCATGTCAGCCATCCGCTTGCCGATCTTGGTGAACTTCTCGTCGCGATTGCCGGCCAACACGAGCACGGGAATGTCGATCCGAGGCAGCGCAGACCACAGCGACTCCTGTGACCCCGTGCCGCAATGCACAAGCGACGCTGCCATGCCTTCGGCGGCGTTCTCCATTCGCTTGGCTTTGCAAGACTGCTCGTCGCTGAGATCGGCAAACATCGGATTCGTGAGCCACTCGTCGACGAAAGCGGCGGTGCCCATCTTCAGCAATGTCTGCGCCGTGCGCCGATCGCTGATCGCTCGCTCGGAGCGTTCTTCGCTGCTTTCGATGCCGGCGGTAGCGCCGATCAGCACCAGCGATCGCACCGCGCCGATGTGGTCGTCGAGCACGCCGTGGAGCAGCATGCGGCCGCCCATCGAGTAGCCGAGGTAGTGGCCGGGCCCGCCTGCTTCGATGAGCAAGCGGCCAGCTTCGCGCAGGTCGACGTCGTCGTGCCCGCTCTGGCCGTGGCCCGGCGCATCGATGGCGATCGTGCCGTACCGATCGCCGATCGACTGGCCGAACGGACCCCAACAGCGGGCATTCTGCGTAAAGCCATGCGCTAAGACGACGCGTGGCCAATTCGTCGATACGCCGAGTGATTCACAGGCAAGCACGGGCGAGCATCCTCCAACATGCAGAGCTGACGTTCGGAGAAATGGTCAGGTGTGACCGAACGACAGGCCATCTGACCCTAGTAGGGCCCATCTGGCCCACGTACCCTTTGCGGGGTGAATGGGCCGAACGTCTCGGTGAACGCCACCTTCTGTGCGGCGCTCGTCGATCAATGGATTCTCGAAGGGCTGACGGCTGCCTACATTGCGCCGGGTTCCCGCTCGACCCCCCTCGCCTTGGCGTTCGCTGATCGAAGCGACATTGCGGTCGAGCTCTTCCACGACGAGCGAAGCGCCGCGTTCGCCGCGCTCGGCCATGGCCTGATCACGGGCACGCCCGCGGCGGTCGTGTGCACCAGCGGCACCGCGGCGGCGCATTTTCATGCCGCCGTGATCGAGGCCCACCTGTCCGCAGTGCCGCTTCTTGTGTGCACGGCTGATCGGCCGCCGGAACTGTGGGGACGCGGCGCTCCCCAGACGATCAATCAGACCGAGCTGTATGGCGCATCGGTGCGCGAGTTCTTGCAGCCAGGTCCACCGGATGAACTCGATCCCCGCCAGTGGCGAGGCGTCGCGCAGCGAGCCTGGCTGGCCGCTATGGGCACGAAGCCCGGCCCGGTGCAGCTCAACCTGAGCTTTCGGGAACCACTCGCCGGTATCGCTGACGCACTGCCGTCTCGCCTCGATGCCGTGCGTGGGGCGACGGCGCCCGAAGCTGACCCTGCGCTCGTTGCCGACCTCGCGTCTCGGATGAGCGGCCGGCGCGGCGTGATCATCGTTGGGCGTTGCGCATCGGATCCGGCCGACGTGCTCGCTCTGGCCGAGGCGCTTGGCTGGCCGGTACTGGCCGACCATCGCAGCGGCTGTCGCTTCCCCGAGCACCCAAACGTGATTGAGCGATACGACTCGCTTCTTCGCCACCCTCCGTTCGCCGAACCGCATCGGCCCGAAGTCGTGTTGCGGATCGGTGAGATCGTGTCGAGCAAGGCGGTGTCGCAGTGGCTGAGCCGCGGCGACGCGACGGTCTTGGCCAGCCGGCCTCACGGCCGTCACATCGACCCCGAGGACATTGCGTCCGTCTCGTTCGACGAGGCCGGTGTGATCGCTGCGCTCCGAGGCGAGATGGAAGGCCGTGTTCCCGCCGACCTGGCGTGGGGTGCCTCGTGGCGCCGATGCGACGACATCGCCGAAGCAGCGATCGTTCGACGCCTCGAGGGCGAGGGCGTCAACGAGGTCGCGATTGCGCGGCAGGTAGTGGCCGCCGTTCCGGTCGGTGGCGTGCTTGTTGCCGCGAGTTCGATGCCCGTCCGCGATGTTGAGTGGTTCGGGCGTGCCCGCGCCGACCTCACCGTGATCAGCAATCGGGGCGCGAACGGCATCGACGGCACCGTGGCGACGGCGGCCGGTATCGCGCGAACGGGAACGCCGACGGTGTGTCTGATCGGCGATGTCGCCTTGCTGCACGACTCGACCTCGCTCGCGGCGCTCCGCCATCGCCCGATTGACCTCACGATCGTGGTCGTCGACAACGACGGCGGCGGCATCTTCTCGTTTCTGCCTCAGCACGACCTGCTCGACGGCGAGCGATACGAGCAGCTGTTCGGCACACCGCATGGCACCGACCTGGCCGCGCTCGCTGCCGCGCATGGGATTCGGGTCGAATCGTGGCCGGGCGATCTCACGCCCCAGGGCGTTCGCATGGTGCTCGCACACACGAACCGCGACGAGAACCGGGCCCTGCACAACTCGCTGCACGCACAGGTCGCTGCCGAACTCGGCGTGGCGCCCATCCTGCCTCGCTGAGCCTGCCTCGCTTGGCCCGCCGACGAGGTGCCGGCAAGGGCGCTAGGGACGCAAGAGCGCGCCGAACATGGCCTGGAACTTGGTGCGGGTCTCGGCGAGTTCGGCTTCGGGATCGCTGTCCCCGACAACACCCACGCCCGCCCAAACCGACGCGGTCGCGCCGTCGAAGGTCCCGGAACGGATTCCGACCGCGAACTCGCCGTTACCGGACGCATCGACCCATCCGACCGGCCCGCCGTAACGACCCCGATCGCCCGGCTCGATCGTGTCGATGATCGCGAGCGCGCCGTCTTGCGGGTCGCCTCCGAGTGCGGGGGTCGGATGCAACGCACCGACCAGGTCCAAGATCGACGCCGCCGGGGCCGAGAGTCGGCCCTCGACCCGGGTACCGAGATGGTGCAGATTGGCCAGCGTGACGATGCTGGGTTCGGGTTCGGCGTCGACATAGCTGCAATACGGAAGCAGGTTGTCGAGCAGCCAATCGATGGTGATGCCATGCTCGATCCGGTTCTTGGCCGACGCAGCAAGGCCGGCCGACAGGCGTCCGTCTTCTGCCGGGTCCGCGGAGCGTGGCGCCGTGCCGGCCAGCGGATGGGCGTGCACGACATCATCGACGCGCCCGACGAGCAACTCGGGGCTTGCTCCGAGGAAGCCGTCGACGGCGAAAACCGCTGCCGTCGCGAAGCTCTGGTAGAGGCGCCGCAACACCGCGGCGGTGTCGATCGGTTGGTCGGCCGTCACCAGTAGCTCACGCGCAAGCACAACTTTGCGGAACTCACCGCCGGCGATGCGGTCACGAACGGTCGCGACAATGTCATCTCGCCACGCCTCGGGCGCGATTGGTGATTCGACTTCCCACTTGGTCGCCTGCGGCATTGATTGCGGCGCGAGGGCATCGTCGATGAGGTCGTGCGCTTCAGCCGTCGAGACGTCGTCGTCGACAATCATCCAGCGCCGGCGTTGGGCATCTCGGACAACCGTGACCCTAGGGACAACCAACTCGCCGGGCTCGGAGGGATCGAACGGCAGTGCGCCAAGAGCCACGACGCCGCTTGCCGGGCGCTCCAGCTCATCGTTGCCGAGCAGCGCTCGGAGTTGATGCTGGGCCGCGCTGCCGTTGTCGGGGCGATCGACGGCGATCCGAGCGGCCTCGCCCACCCCGCCAATGACGAGACCCGAACGGCTCCACAACAGGCCGGTGGCGATACCAAGGGCCAAGGGGTCAAGGTCGCGATCGAGTCGCTCGCACCGCATCTGCATCACGTCGATCCTACGACGATGCCCGGGCCACGCCCCGACCGAATCGGCCGCGTTCACCGTCACAGGTGGCAGACACCGTTGCGCCGCTGCGCCCGTTGCGCTGATTTACCAGGGAAGCAGTTGGGCGGTGATGCCGGCTTCCATGAGCCGGGCAAGCACCTGTTCGGCGTGCGCCATGTCGAGCGTGTCGATACGGAGCTCGAGCACCGTGCTGCGAGCACCTGTCGAGCCGAGACCATCGTGGTCGACCTGCACGACATTGGCGCGCTCCTCGGCGATCAGCGACGACACGAGGGCGAGCCGACCCGGCGTGTCGTCGAGCTCGACCCGAATCCGGTTCAGGCGTCCCTGGTTCGCGAGACCTCGCAGTGTCACCGATGACAAAGTGCGAGGGTCGATGTTGCCGCCGCACAGAACAAGACCGACCTTTTTGCCGGCGAAGCGGTCGCCGTGTTGGATACAGGCGGCGAGCGCTGCGGCGCCAGCGCCCTCGACCACGGTCTTTTCGATCTCGAGCAGCAATGCAATCGCTTCTTCAATCGCGGCCTCGGATACGACGACAACGTCGACGCCATGATCGATCAGGATCCGCTGGGTGATCTCACCGGGCTGCGTGACCGCAATGCCGTCGGCGACGGTGCTGCCGTCGAGCCGGGTCGAGGTGCGGCCGGCCAACGCATCGGCCATCGACGGATAGCGCTCGGACTGCACGCCCACGACCTGACACGGCGAGGAATGCGCTGCCGCGGCCACGGCAAGGCCCGATGCCAAGCCTCCCCCTCCGACCGCTGCGACGATCAGGTCGAGGTCCGGTTGCTGGTCGAGCATCTCGAGCCCAATGGTGCCCTGACCAGCGATGACGGCCGGATCGTCGAACGGGTGGATGAACTCGAGATCGCGCTCCTTGGCGAGTTGGCGGGCGAGGACGGCCGATTCCATCACGTCGGCGCCCATGAGCTCGACGGTCGCGCCGTAGTCGCGGGTGCGAGCGACCTTGACGAACGGGGTGTTGTCGGGCATCACAATGTGTGTCTCGATGCCAAGTAGGGCCCCGTGGCGAGCCACGCCTTGGGCGTGATTGCCGGCCGACATCGCAACGACCCCACGGCCCGGCTCGACGTCGAGCAGACGGTTTCGGGCACCGCGCTCCTTGAACGAGCCCGAGAACTGAAGGTTCTCGAACTTGAGGAACACTGTTGCGCCGACAATCTCACTCAGCGTCTGCGAGCACGTCAGCGGGGTCCGCTCAACGGCTCCTTCAATTCGTCGAGCCGCGGCGCGAACGTCGTCGATGGTCACCTGTGCGCTCACCGGGCGCAGGGTATCGGTCACGTCGAAGCGCTGATCGTGTGTCAAAGCCAGCGAGCGGCCACAATCGGGGCGTGGATCGCCGCATCTCCGCCACCGTCACCGCTTCGCCAGCCGAGACCGTCGCCGCGCTCGCCGATCTCGGCACCTATCCGTCGTGGCTCTCGCTCGTGCACGGCGCCGAACGCGAGCACGACACCACCGACGTGTGGAACGTCACGCTTCGCGCTCGGCTGGGCCCACTCGCACGTTCGAAGCGATTGCGGATGCGACGCACGCATCTCGACGACAGCCGCGTGCGCTTCGAGCGCGACGAGGTCGACGGCCGAGACCACGCGGCTTGGGTGCTCGAAGCGACCGTCGCCCCGGTGGTCACCTCGCCCGCAGGCGAGTCGGTGAACGGCGAATCTGTGGGCAGCGAGGTCGTCGTCCACTTGCACTACAGCGGGGCTCTGTGGTCGACGCCGCTCGAGATCGCGCTCGCTTCGTTCGAGGGGTCGGCTGCCGATCGCCTCGACGCCTACCTCAGCACATGACCGAACTCGTCATGCTCGATCTGGCGGCGGGCCCGGGCTTCGTCGATGCGCTGCAGCGGGTGTGGGAGTCGGGCGACGCGGCGTTCCCACTGGACCAGCGTCTACCTCGGACCGAAGCGGACCGCGTCATCGAGGTCGCACGCCCGACTGCGGTAATCGAAGCCGACGGCGAGCGCCGCTCGCTCCAAGGCGGCGAGGCAATGGAAGCTGGCGACGCGATTCTCGTCACGACGTCGGGCACGACTGGACTGCCAAAGGGAGTCATCCACACGCACGACTCGGTGCGGGCATCCTCGATCGCCACCAGCGCGGGCCTCGACGTCGACCCGAAGTCAGACCATTGGCTTGCATGCTTGCCGCCCGCCCACATCGGGGGTCTGGCCGTGATCATGCGCGCCCTTCACCTGGGCACCGGCCTCACCGTGCTCGAGCGGTTCGAGCCGGAACTCGCAGACCAGGCAGCCCGCAACGGGGCAACGCTTGTCTCGCTTGTGACCCGAGCCTTGAACCAGGTCGACGTGAACGGTTTTCGATCGATCCTCATCGGTGGTGCCGCTCCGCCACCGGATCTGCCCGACCATGTGATTCCGACCTATGGCATGACCGAGACCGGGTCGGGCTGTGTGTACCGACGTCACCCGCTCGATGGGGTT
>CALLPT010000387.1 GCA_938015575.1 uncultured Acidimicrobiales bacterium | reverse complement strand
GGCATGGATATCGAGGAAGTGCACGCCGAGAACCCCCAGGCGGTGCACCGAGCATCGATCGACATCCGCCACGGCATCGGCGCGGCCGACGCACTCGACGCCGCCGCTCGCATCGTCGATGACCCTGCCGCGCAGGCATCGCTGGCGGGCGTGCTCGTGACGCTGTACGGCCTGTTCCGCAGCCTCGATGCCCAGCTGGTCGAGATCAACCCGATGGCGGTCACCACCAGCGGCGACGTCGTCGCACTCGACTGCAAGCTCGTGATCGACGACAACGCTGTGTTCCGCCAAGACGCACTGCCAGAACAACGTCCGACCGGCACCGACCTGGAGCTACGGGCCGCGGAACAAGACTTCTTGCTCGTCGAACTCGACGGTGATGTTGGCGTGCTGGCGAACGGAGCTGGTCTGACGATGTCGACCATGGATGCGGTCACCGCACTCGGTGGCAGCCCGGCGAACTTCCTCGAGGTCGGCGGGATGGCGTACAAGCGGGCCACGCCCGCGCTCGCTCTGGTCCTCAGTAACCCCAAGGTCAAGAGCCTGCTGGTCAACCTGTGTGGTGCTTATGCCCGCACCGATGTGATCGCCGAGGGGCTCATCGCTGGGTGGAAGGAGCTCGCACCGGACCTGCCGGTGTCGTTCTGTATCCATGGCACGGGCGAGGAGCGGGCACAACAGCTCGTGCGAGACGAGCTTGGCATCGAGTGTCACGACCTGATGGACGACGCAATCCTCGAAGCGATCGCCAACGCGGCTGCCGCAACGGAGACGGGAGCGAGCGCATGACGTCGCTGTTCGGGGCCGCCCCGCTGCGCACCATGGTGCAAGGCATTACGGGCGGCGAAGGGTCGTACTGGACCGAGCAGATGCTCGCTTATGGCACCAATGTCGTCGCCGGGTGCACGCCCGGCAAGGGTGGCCAAGAAGTACATGGCGTGCCCGTGTACAGCGCCGTCGCCGAGGCCACCGACGCACACGAGATCGACCTGTCGGTCATCTTCGTGCCGGCCCGCTTCGCCAAGGGGGCCGCGATCGAGGCGATCGAGGCCGGCGTGCCCAATGTGATCGTGTTGGCCGAGTTCGTGCCCGTCCACGACACGATGGAGATCCTGGCCGCCGCCCGCGCCTCGGGTACTCGCATTATTGGCCCGAACTGCCCCGGCGTCGTCTTCCCCGGACGCGACTTCGCGGGCATCATGCCTGGCTGGTCGGAACGCCTCTTCGCTCCGGGCCGCATCGGCGTGGTGTCGCGCAGCGGCAGCCTGGGGGCGTTGATCAACCTGAACCTGGTCTCAGCTGGCTACGGCCAGTCCGCCATGCTCGGACTTGGCGGTGACCCGATCGTGGGCACGACCTTTGCCCAGGCGCTCGAGATGTTCGAGGCCGATCCGAACACCGACGCGATCGTGCTGCTCGGCGAAGTCGGCGGCCCGATGGAAGAAGAAGCCGCGGAACTGATCCCCGGTCTGTCCAAACCAGTGGTGGCGTTCATCGCCGGCAAGAACGCGCCCGAGGGCAAGAAGATGGGCCACGCTGGCGCACTCGTCTCCGGCGGAAAAGGCACCGCCGCGTCGAAGATGGCCGCGCTCACCGCCGGGGGCGCTCAGGTGGCCGACTCCCCCACCGAGATCGTCGGCCTCCTGCAGAACCTGTAGCCGCTGTTGCTGGCTTAGTCTCGGTGCATGACTGATAACGCGGGCTGGACGTTCACTGACGCTGCCGAAATGGACTGGCAACCACTTGGCGAGGGCATCGCCATGAAGATGCTCGGCGTCGCCAACGGCAAGACCATGACCATGTTCAAGTTCGACGCTGGCTACGTCGGCGGAACCCATGAGCACACGAACGAACCCGAGTTCACCTACATCCTCGAAGGCTCGATGATCTCGAACGGCGTGCTGATGGAAGCAGGCCACGCCTACGCGGCCGAACAAGGCACAACCCACGACGAGTTCCGCACCGACACCGGCGCGACACTCGTCTCGGTCTTCCCGGTGCCTCCTGGCATGGGATGACCCCGCCGCAACAGGTGTCAGACACCGTTCGGGGGTAGTACGCCTTTGCTCGCAGGCTCGCAAACGCTGGTTCCAACCCTCTGACTCGGCGGTCCCAGCAAGCGCTTACGCTTAGACGTTCAGGGTCTTGGGGTAGTAGTCGCCTGCGGGCGTGGCGCCTGCTTCGGAGGTGAAGGTGCCTTCGAACGGCCAGTCCTCCTCTTGGCCCGGCAACGGTCCCTGGTTGAAGCGGCCGAGTTCGCCGCCACCAGCGGCTTCGTTGCCGACGAGTGACCACGCCTGTCGCTTATAGGTCCAGTTGTCGGGTTGAAGTCGATGGGCTTCGCGGAAGTGTGCGAACGCGCCATCACGGTCGCCGGCTTCCCAAAGATGCAGCGCCAGCTCGAAGTGAGCGGCTCCTTCGGACCTGTCCTGGGAACGTTCTTGCGAGCTCGCGACGACCTCGGTCGGGCTCAACGCAAACCGGCTGTCAGCACCGTTGGCCGCCCAGTCACGGATCGCGTCGGCATACGAGTCGCGGTCTTGGCCACCGCGCAGCTTGGCCGCGAGCTCAGGATTCGTCGCCTCGACCTCGGCGGCTTTTGCTTCGGTTTCGGCGTCGCGCTGGTCGAGGAATGCGCGCAACCAGTCGGGGTAGAAATCACCCGGGCCCCAGCCGGGCTCAGCGGAACGAACGATCATGCCGTCCTCGTCGATCCAGACGACGTTCGGGATGTTGACGACGCCGAACAGCGCATCCATCTGATGCGTCGGATCGAGCAGCGACGTGTGGTTCGCCGCTCCTCCCGAGCCGTTCGCCCAGCCAGCTTCGATGAATTCACGAGACGCTTCGGGATCGCTCATCTCCAGCGAGACGGAGACGATCTCAACGCCCTGAGGGGCGAGTTCTTCATGCAGTGCCTGCCACCCGGGCA
>CALLPT010000386.1 GCA_938015575.1 uncultured Acidimicrobiales bacterium | reverse complement strand
CGACCGCTGGCCGCACCCGCAGCAGATACCAGGTCGCGATCGCCAGACCGGGAATCACGAGAAACAAGCCAAACGCGGTCAAGCCAACCCAGGTGAGCTGGCTGCGTCCCGCCAGACTCCACGCCCACGCGGGACGCCGGGCTGCGTCCAGGAGCGCCCACAGGCTCAAGGCGATCGGGATCGTGGCAATGACCAGCCAGACGATGAACATCGTGGTCAGCCGGTCAGCACCCGCACGACGACCGAGGCCGACGCGGCGAGCGAAAGCCAGGCGGCAGCGATGAGCCACGACGACGGGTGATCGACGGCAACGCGGCGCCGAGCGACCTGTCCGAGCACCACCCGCGACCGGCCCGCTCCAAATCCGATCGCTGCGCCGACCGCCCCGAGCAGCGCCTCGGCGGCGGAAGATCCAGGAGCGAGGACCAACACGATGGCCAGGCCGTAGGGCGCCGTCGTGGTGATGTAGGTGCGCACCCCGGTCCCGAGCTCGAACGCGAACCGCATCGCGGCCCGGACCGGACGCTCAAAGAAGACATCACGAGGGATCTGCCACGCCCGTTGCGGAAGGGAGAGGCACAGCACCTTGGCCTGGTGAAGAGCCAGGAGCAGGAGCAGACAGAGCGCGAGCCCGCTGCGCCCGTTCGAGGGAATCGGCTGCAGCAGCCCGGCACCGAGTACGAGCGCGAAGCTGGTTAGGCACGCGCCGCCAACGGCACCGAGGAGGAAACCGCCTGCGACCGCAGGGCGTGCGTGCCGATGAAGCATCAGCGCGCCGTTGACGCTTCAAACCGAACCGGACAACGAGTAGCCGGCGCCTGCGCCCGCGGCGAGCAGCGCGACCGGCGTGCCCCACGGCGCGTCGATTGACAATGAGGCGACGAGGACCGCGCCAAGCGCGGCCACGGTGAGCCCGGCTTGCAGGTGCCGGCGCCGCGTCGAGGCTTCGGGGCGTGCCAGGCGCCGTGTCGAGGCGCCTGGCGCCGTCGCCTTCATGCGATGACGACCGGTTCCTGGGCCAGGCGACGCACGGCCCCGCCGGGCGTTTCGGCGACCACCGACACGGTGTGCTCGCCGGTCGGCAGTTCGAGTGCGAGTTCGAAGCCGCACGGATGGTCGATGCCATAGGTCATGCGGGCGCCCTCGTGCTCGAGCCCGGTCGTGGCTTGCTCGGAGATACCCGTTGCCGTCGCGTTGATCAGGATGGGTGCCTCGACGTCGTTCGGTGCGAAGGCCCAGCCTCGGATCGTGACCGTTGAACCTTCGACGGAGACCAGGTCCACTTGTCCCCAGACGACGTCTTCGCTCGAGGTCGTGTCGCCTGAGCCCGTCGGGCGTCCGGTCAGTTCGGCGTCGCTGGGTTCCGAAGCCTCGATCGCGGTGCCGAGCGTGCGACAACCAAGGCGACGGCGACTCTGGTCCTGTGGGTCGATGAGATCGACACAGACGTTTGCTTCGGATTCGGGCAGCGGGAACGAGACGGCGAAGCCCGTGCTCGCGGGCAGGTCGGGAAACGCCGCGACAACATCGGGTCGCGGCAGCTCAGATGTCGTGGTTGCGACCGGATCGCCGTCGACGAGCACCTCGATGGTGGCTGCTCGATCGGTATCGGCGTCGCCGGCCCATCCCGAGACGAAACCCATTGCCGGGTCGCTGCGGCGCAGCACTTGTACGACCCCGGCGGTCGGTGTCTCGCTCACCAGGTCGAGCTGACCGGGGGTGTCGCCGTCGGCGGCCTCGTCCGTCGGCTCGGCCACGGTGTCAGGGGTGGGCGTTGGTTGTGCCGTCCCTGCGTCGGGGACCGGTGTCGGGGTGGCCGGAGTCGGAAGCCCACTGATCGAGGTCGTGCCGCCGCTGCCGCGCACGCTCTGCCCGGAGCCAACCGCCAGGTTCACGCAACCAATCGTGACACTGATCGCTCCCTGGAGCGCGTTGACGCAGAACTGGTAGTCGCCCGGTTCAATCGGGAAGCTGACGGCGTAGCCCGTGTTGGCACCTGCGCCGCGCACCGAGCCGGCGACGTCTGGCCGGCTCAGGCCAGCCTTGCCGAAGTGAATGATCTGATTGTTCGCGGTGATCCGCATGTCGACGGGTTGGCCACTCGCGTCGGCGATCCAACCGGTGATGGTGACCGAACCTCCGTTGTCGACCGCTGTCTCGAGACGTCCTGCGGGCCGCCAATTGGTCGACCGTGCCGCATCGGGCAGGGCCTCGCCCGGCGCCTGGCCATCGGCGAGAGGAACGCACTCGGTGACGGTGCGGCAAATGAATGGGGCCGGGCCAGTGTCGGTCTGGACATAGCCGTCGCTGCAGCGGTATTCGATCGCGGAGCAGTTGCCGCAGACGCCGGCAAAACGCCACAGCCAACCGTCAGCGATGTCGCCATCACCGCAGCCGCCCGCATACAACGTGTACCCGTTGGCTGGATCGTTGCGGAAGAAGCCGTCGCTGCCGCAACAGTCCGTGCAGATGGGCGATGAACCGCAGCCGGGCTGGCAATTGTCGTTGGCGTTGTAGGGCGGGCAAAAGGTCAGGATGCGCCGCGGATACTCGCCGACGACCCCGGTTTGGGCTTCGACGCGTCGTGCGGGGCCAAACAGGTTCGCGAACGAGACGGCGGTGGTTGCGGCGGCCGCGGCGACGGACGATCGGAGAAAGGACCGGCGAGTCGCCCCAATGCGACGCCCTCGACGCGCATCGACCAGCGCCGAGACGAACCCGCTGTTGTTCAGGTCGTCGCTCAGCTGTGGCGACCGACGCGAACGAGTGGCGATCGGCACGCGTTGGGCGGGTCGAGGTTCTGCGGGCCGGCGGCTGAGGCCGACGAGGTCGTTGAAGCGCACGTTAGAGGAGGCATCGACCAACCTCTGGCACAGGTTGATGCGGTAGCCGAACTGAGCGTACTCGGAGCGTGCGCGCCGAGACGGTCGCGTCGGGGCGAATTCGCTACGTGTGACGGGTCACCAGTTCGACGAGATCGGCACCGGACACCAATGACCGTGCGGCGCTCACGCGGCGTTCATCGATCACGAAGGCAAACGGCGTGACCGGGCTGCCCAGCTCGGGATTGGCCTGGTGCGTGCGCAGGCCGGCAAGGTTGAGCGAGCGGAGGAACTCCCCGGCACCGTCGGTCTGGGCGATGACCGTGATGCCATCGCCACGCCCAAGGTTGGCGAGCGCCAAGGCGACCTCGTGGGCGCCGTCGCGGGCTTCTTCGCCAAAGACCAGTACCAGGCCGGACTGGACGTCGGCGGCGAGTGTGGCCCGGGCCAAGGCCCGTCGAAACCGTTGCTCGTACTCCTCGCGGCCGAGGCGCCGGCTCGGGGGTTCTAGGCCGCCTTGGAGCGCTTGCTCGAGAACCTCGAGACGGCTGAGGAGGTGGTAGCACACGAGCCCGAGCACGAGGGCGGCGATGGCGACGACGACAAGGGCCGCCTGGGTGAAGCTCATGGCTTGACCTCTGTCAGCCGCAGTCCGGCGTCTCGGGCGGTGTCTTGCACCAGGTGGACCGTGGGGGTGACGCTGCGGGCGACGAGCCCGTGGTCGCCGAGCGCGATCGTGTACGGAAGCGGGTCGGCGCCGATTTTGGCAGCGAGTTCGCTGTCATGTTCGGTGCTGGCCAAGCCGAGCCTGTCGGCGACGAGCCGAGCGAATGGCCGAGGGCGGTCCACATAGCGCAGCGATACCGGTCCGTCGAGCGGTCGCCAGGCGTGTTCCATTTCTTCGACGAGCCGTTGGCAGGCGTGACAGCTGCGCGAGACGAAGATGTGCACGCCGGGGGCGAGCAGGTCCGCCGCGCTCGCCTGATCCACTACGTGGCCGGAGCCCGCCCCCACTGGCGCCTGATGGCCCGGGGGTAGCCCCTCGGTGAGCGTGACCTCGACGAGCGCCAGTCGCGCCTGCATCTGATTGACGACGACCGCGAGTACCGCCAGGGCAACGGCGACGATGAGCAGGGCGCTGGTGGTGCTCATCGGCGGGCTTGGGTCGGTGCGTGACTGTCGAGGCGGGCTAGTTGTGCGCGTGCATAGTCAGGCCAGCCGAGCGACTCGGGCAGCACATAGATGGCGCCGGCCAATGCGAGCCCGACCGCAAGCGCCACGACCCGATCGCCGACCGTGGCCGACGCGGGGTCCGTGGCCCAGAGCAGGGAAATGGAAAGCACGGCCATGGCGCGCGCCAGAGACCACACCGAGGTCGGCGCTGCGGAAAACGAGCACGCGCAGGGCAGCTCGGAGCCGGTGGCCAGCAGCCGTGCAATCCAGATCACGAAGCCGATCGCGAGCAGTCCACCGCCAATCGCAGCTAGAGGGAGCCACGAGCCGTCGAGCAGGACACCGAGGGCAACCGCAGCCGTGATCGTGACCTCGGCGACCACCAAGGCGAGTGCGGCGCTGCGGTCGGCATCGAGGTGGCGGCCGACAAGGTCGCGTAGGCGCTCGTGGTGCCAAACGTGGGTGATGGCGCCGATTGCGATCAGCCCCCACCCGATGGAGCCGGCGAGCAGCATCACGTTGTCCAGGTAACCGCGAGCTTCGCCAGCCCGCTCGCACCTTGATCAGCGGTGACGTGAGCACCGAGCAGGAGAATGACGCGAGCGGTCGCGGTCACCAGCGTCAGCCACGGGCTCCCGTCCGTGTGTTGTCCACCGTAAAGCTCGCCATGATCGGTCGCCGTACCGGCCCAGTCTGGGAGCTGTCGCACGACATCGGCAGTCAGCGGTGTGATCTCGATGATGCCAAGCGCCGTGTTGAACGCGACCTTGGGATCACCGTGCACGTCGACGGCGTCGTCTGGATCGATCACAATTCCCAGTGCCGTCGGGGAAGGACGCAGGGCCGCAACCAGCTCAATGGCGCTCGCCGCGCTGACGTAGGTCTGGGTGGCGAGGGCACCGGTTGGGCTGCTCAGGACCGCTTGGTAGCGATGTGCTGCCTGAGTCTGCACGGTGTCGATCGACTCGATGATGTGGCCGCGGAGGTCGCCGATGCTGAACTCACCGGTCGTCGTGGCGTAGTTGAAGCCGGTTCGGTCGGCCGTCGTGAGCACCTGATGCGTGATCCCGTCGAAAGCGACGTCGACATGGCTCGTGAAGGGATCGCTCAGATCGAGCGTCGGATGTTCGACCAGGAACAGGTCGCCAGTGATTGCAGTGCCGCGTTTGGTGGAGCTCATGGTGACGAGGTGCAGCCTAGGAGCCTGGATCCCAGCTCACCCGGCAGCGAGCGGCGAAACGTCGACTTCGAGGGTGCGCCTAGAACGGAAGTGCGTCGAGGAACCCGAGCGCCTCGTCGATGCACTGCATCGATCGTGGCGTGGCGAAATGGTCACAGCGACGCAGCTCGGTGAATCGGGCGTCGGCGAGCGCATCGACGAGTGGGTCAGCGGGGCCAGCGAAGTCCCCATCGCCCAGTAGCACCAGCACCGGCATCGTGACCGGTGCCAGGTCGGACGGGGTGAGCCGCTCACTCGGCGAATGGATCAGGGCGCGTAATGCTTCGGCGTCACTGTCAGGGTTGTTGGCAAGATCGGCGAAGTAGCGGGTGAACGGGTCGGCGGGATCGCCGTTGCCATCGATGGCTGCGACGATCTGTTCATGATGACCGCGATCCTCAAAAACGTTTGCGCCAACGCCGGTGAGCACGAGTCGGGCGAAGCGCTCAGGTGCCTCGGCAGCACAGCGCAGAAGGGTGATCGCGCCGAGGGAGAAGCCGATGGCGTCGACGGGCTGGTCGGGTAGCGCATCGAGCACATGTCGATGCATGTCGAGATAGGCCGCGGGGTCATGCGGCTTGTTGGCGGTGCCATGTCCAAGCAGATCGATCCCGATCGTCGGGCGCCCTGCATCGGCGATGAGGTCCATCCAGCCATTGCTCTGCCACGTGTCGGCGGCGGTACCGCCGAGACCATGGAGGAGAACGATGGGGCGATCGGCAGGGGTTTCAGACACGAGCGGCCTCCCAGCAGCCTCGGGCAATCATCACCGATCGGAGCACATCGGGACGATCCGTCATAATTCCGTCGACGCCAAGGTCGAGCATTCGGTGCATGGTCGGCTCATCGTTGATCGTCCACACATGGACATGGATGCCGCGCTCGTGCGCCGCCTCGACGAACGAGGCGGTCGCGAGATCGATGCGGCGACCGGCAACCGAGTGCGTCAACGGAATCTGGGCCGCGGCCGCCGCGAACGGACGCACGGGGAACCCGCGGGCGCCGAGCGCGAGACGCACAACCTCCCACGGGCCC
Source organism: uncultured Acidimicrobiales bacterium (assembly GCA_938015575.1). GTDB lineage: Bacteria > Actinomycetota > Acidimicrobiia > Acidimicrobiales > UBA10347 > UBA10347. Next base: position 20,604 of record CALLPT010000386.1, on the reverse strand, counting down.
ATCGACGTGCACAGGCCGGGTCCGAGTTCTCGCTGGCAATAACGGATTCGGCGTCCGCTAAAGGAACCGACGCAGATGCGGTCGATGGCGCCATGGCGGTCGATCGTACGGATGAGCGGTTCGACCGCCGAGTCGGACTTGGGATCGATGTTGACGAGCACCGTCGGCCAGGTGCTGAGGACCTCGTCGAGCCGAGGAATCCGGTACCCGTCATCGAAACGGATCGCGTCGAGTTCGGCGCTTGTCAGGTCACTGATGTAGGCGTGGACGCCGACGATGCGCCCGAGGTGGTCGTCGTGGAACGCATAGAGTTGGCCGTCAACACTCGCGTGAACGTCGGTTTCGATATAGCGATAGCCGAGATCGACCGCGGTCTGAAATGCGTCGAGCGTGTTCTCCGGGTGATGCAGGGTGCCGCCCCGGTGGGCGATCGCGAGCACCGGGGTTTGCCCAGCGGGCGCTGAGCCAAGAAACGGGAAGTGCATGCCCACTGAGGTGACGGTAGTGCTTCGCGCACCGTTCGTCGGCGCCAAAGGTGTTGATCGCAGAATCGAGCGAGCGTCGTAGCCCGGGACGGCGACGACCGGGGCATTGGGCCGTACGGAACCTACGCTTCGGTCGTGGATGCTCAGCGACACCGCTTCGGCGAACTCGTCACGACGACGACTCCTGCTGACAATCGGCTGGCTGAGGGAGCTCTACTCATCGCGGCCGCCGTGGTGCCAGAAACCGACATCGATTTCGAGCTGGCGCGCCTCGCTGCGTTGGCGGCGTCGTGCGATGGCGACACCGCGGCTGCGCTGAGCGACGAACTGTTCGGCAGCGGCCGCTTCGCAGGGAACCAGGGCGACTACTACGACCCCAAGAACTCGGTTTTGCCGCAGGTGCTCGATCGTGGCCTTGGCATTCCCATCACGCTGGCGGTCCTGTTCATTGACATTGCCCGCCGACGAGGAGTCGTCGTTGAAGGCGTCGGTATGCCCGGCCATTTCCTAACCAGAAGCGGCGACGTCTTCTTCGACCCGTTCCACGGCGGGGGCGCGCTCGACGAAGCCGGGTGCCAGCGGATCTACCAGCGACTCGCTGGTCGCCCGGTCGTGTTGCCTAGCGGCTCGCTTGCTCCGATCGCGGAACCGCTGATCCTGCAACGGATGTTGTGGAACCTGCGCAGCATCGCCGAGGGGCGGGGCGACGCCGATCTGCGGTTTCGCGTGCTCGGGTTATTGAACGGGTTCGAAGAGATGTCGCTCCAGGTGCGCATGGCGTGGGCCGTGGCATTGTCCGAGCGCGGCCAGTTCGGCGAAGCTGCGGCGGTCGCGTCGACCGCGGCGACAACGGCCCCGGCGCCAGCGCAGCAACGCCTGATCGGTATGGCCGAGCGATGGGCGGCTCGCCTGAACTAGGCCAGGGCGCCTCGTGAGGCGCGGGTAGCATCTCGGCGATGTCACGCCGCACCAAGATCATCTGCACCATCGGACCTGCCAGTGACGATCCCGTGATTCTTCGGGACATGATCCGAGCGGGCATGGATGTCGCTCGTATTGCCATGGCGCACGCGACGATCGACGAAGGCATCGCCCGCTCGCGGCGCATCCGCGCGGCTGCCGACGATGTCGGGCGGCCAGTCGGTGTGCTCGTCGATCTTCCAGGTCCCAAGATCCGGGTCGGTGGTTTCGCCGAGACGGGCGTCGAGCTCGTCGCCGACTCGGCGGTGGAACTTCGCATCGGCAACGAGGCCTGCGATGCGTCGACCGTCTTCGTGGACTACGACGGGCTGCTCAGCGACGTCCGTGGTGGCGACGAGCTCGCCTTCGGCGATGGCGGCGTGGTCGTCAAGATCGAGGACCGACAGGGCGACGCCCTCCAGGGCCGGGTCACCAGCGGCGGCGTGTTGCGCGGCCGACCGGGCGTGCACATTCCGTCGGAGCGGCTGTCACTACGCTCGCCGACCGACGCAGATCTTCGCACCCTCGACGCATTCCTCGATGAGGGCGTCGACATGGTGGCCCTGAGCTTCGTGCGCTCCGGTAGCGATATCCGCCGCCTGGGAACCGAGCCGCACCCGACGGGCCCACTGCTGGTCGCCAAGATCGAGAACCGGGCCGCCGTGGACAACCTCGACGGGATCATCGCCGAGTCCGGAGCGATCATGGTCGCCCGAGGCGACCTGGGCGCCGAATGCTCGTTGGCCGAGCTGCCGCACCTCCAAAAGGAGATCATTCGACGCTGCATCGCCGGGGGCCTGCCGGTGATCACGGCGACGCAGATGCTCGAGACCATGATCTCGGCGCCGACGCCGACGCGAGCCGAAGCCTCCGATGTCGCCAACGCCGTTTTCGACGGCACGTCTGCTGTCATGTTGAGCGGGGAAACCGCGATTGGTGCTCACCCTGTTCGTGTCGTCGAGACCATGGCCGAGATCGCCAGCCGGGCCGACGAGCGGTTCGATCACGGTGCGTGGGCCGAAAAGCTCGAGGCGTTGCATCTGAACTCGAAGAGTGATCCGCAGGCAGCGATCACCGACGCCATGACGTCGGCGGCCGCTCGGGCATGCGAGGCCCTTGATATTGCTGCGATCATTGCTATTTCGGGAACCGGCTTTACGGTGCGTTCGATGGCCCGCTTCCGACCTCGGGCCAACATCCTCGGGTTCACCAACAACGCCAACACCTATCGCCAGCTGACCTCGAGCTGGGGCACGGTGCCGATGGCCTTTGAATCGACCGACGCCTACGAAGACCGTGTTGTGCAGGCGACCCAGCGGGCCAAAGAAGCCGGGCTGGTGCATCCTGGCGACCTGGTCGGGGTCCTCGCCGGTATCGACACCAGCGGCGCCGCAACCGACGTTTTCCGGATCATCCGCGTGCGCTAATGCCCCACGTCGACCGTCGGCACGGGGCGCTCCGGAACCTTGGACGAGGCAATACGCTTCGACCATGACCGATATCAGTCTTTCCCGCAGCGGCCCACCCGAGACGGTGCTGCCACCCGAACCGGTCGAAGTGGTCGCCGCACTCGACGCGGCGTTGCAGAGCGACGATCCGCGGACGGCGGTCAGCGCCGTCGTCGCCGACAACCCGGCACTGCTGAATGCGTGGGCCGAGCTCGGACGCTTGGCGCGCGATGACATCGAGGCCTACGCAGCATTCCGCGTGGGCTATCACCGTGGCCTTGACCGTTTGCGGGCAAACGGCTGGCGGGGGAGCGGCTACGTACGGTGGCAGCACCCGACCAACCGCGGCTTCTTGCTCGCGTTGCATGGCTTGGCGACGCAGGCGCGGACCATTGGAGAACTCGACGAAGCCGAGCGCTGCGACCTGTTCTTGCGCCAACTTGACCCGTCCTGGCCACCAGCGGACCTCGGCGACGTCTGACCAACCGCGAACGGCCGGCGTGACACCAGTGGTCAGCCCGGCTCCGCAGAGTGGCTAGTCTCGCTGCATGCAGCCGCCACAGAACTACGCGTCCCGGTGACCTCGAAGCCAGCACCGGGCGAGGCGGCCTATGACCTGATCACGACGGCGGATGCCCTCGACGATGTCGTCGCTGAGCTCGCGCACGAGCCTCGCTATGCGATCGATACCGAGTTCCACCGTGAGCGCACGTACTATCCGCAGCTTGCGCTGATCCAGATCGCGTGGCCCGGTTCGCTGGTCTTGATCGATCCGTTGGCCGTCGATGTGGAACCGCTCGGCGAGGTGCTTGCCGGCTCGGGCACGGCCGTCCTTCATGCAGCATCACAGGACCTCGAGGTCATGGAGCTCGCCACCGGGACATCGCCAAAGGCCATGTTCGACACGCAAGTCGCGGCGGCGTTCATGGGAATGCGCACGCCGTCGCTGGCCGCGCTTCATGACCACTTTCTGGGCCTCAAGCTGCCCAAGGCGAACCGCTTGACCGACTGGTTGGCGCGCCCGCTCGAAGAAGCCCAGCTCAGCTACGCAGCCAGCGATGTCGAACATCTGCTCCAGATCCAGGATCTGCTGGTCGCCGAACTCGAGGGTTTCGGCCGCCTCGACTGGGCGCTCGACGAATGCGAGCTGGTACGTAGCCGAGGTGTCGCGGTCCGTGATCCCGAGATGGCCTGGATGCGTATCAAAGAGGCACGATCCCTCGGTCAGCGGGCCCGAACTGCGGCACGCGAGATCGCGAAGTGGCGAGAGCTCAAGGCGCAGCACCGCGATATTCCCGTGCGCCATGTCCTGCCCGATCTCGGCGTCGTTGCGCTCGCGCAGCGTCCTCCGAAACGTGTCGAGGACTTCGCCAAGACTCGTGGTCTCGAACGGCGGTCGATCGGCAAAAAGGACGCCGCCGAGCTTCTGGAAATCATCGAGCGGGCTGCCGATTTGCCACCGCCTCCGGCCCAGCCGAAACGGTCCGGGGGCGGACCAGACTTGCGCCCGGCGGTCACCCTGATCGCCGCATGGATGGGTCAGTTCGCCGACGATCTCCGTCTGGATCCTGCGATGCTCGGTTCACGGGCCGACATCGAGGAGTTCGTTCGTGGGGGCGATTCGCGTCTCAACCACGGCTGGCGCCATGACCTGGTCGGGCGCCCAATGGCGGCATTGCTCGCCGGCGATGCTGCCGTCGCGTTCGACGGTGACGGTCGCGTGGTTGTCGAACGCCGGTCCCACGAGCCGGTTGGCGACAATCTCGGCCTGGGATCCGATGACTAGGCACACCAACAGCCCCGAAAGGCTGCTGCGTGGGCCGCGCGGCCTAGTCAGCGGTCGGATTTTCGGCTGATTTCGGTTTCAAAGGTTTCTGGGAACAAACCGCGGCGATCTAAGGTTGTCTTGGCACGGAGTTTCCCCCGGAGATGTCGTGGGGCAGATGGCGGCGACTGTTAGAGTCGTGGGCCTGTAGCAAGAAGAAGGAGCCGCCCAGTGAAGAAGGGACGCCATCGTCGTTACGAAGAGGCCCGAGAGCTGAAGCGCACTTCGGACGGTTTCGACGACTTCCTCGGACCTCGCGACGAGCCCTGCATCGAGTGCGAAGGCCTTCCAGGTGAGCACAAGTCATGGTGCGCACTTGCCGACGCCGCCTCGGAAACTGGTGACCAGCTCTTCCCGAGCTGACGACGAGCATCGCTGGCCACTACGGCCGGTGCCACAACGCAATGATCAGCTGCCAAGCAGCGTCTAGGATCAGCTGCCAAGCAGCGTCTAGCCAAACTCGACGGGCGTTTCGCGCCTGCTGAGCAATGCTTGAAGGTGCGCGACCGGACCCTCGCCAACGAGCTCGCGCAGCTCGTCGAGGTGACGTTCCCACGTCGCGCCCCCTGGCGTGGCCTCGGGAAGGTCTTCGGTGCACCACCAGCCGAAATCGGCCCCGCCGTCTCCCCAGTCGGAGCGCCGCCAGGCTCGCACGGCAACCGTGCGTGTGCCGCTTCCGTCCCGATACTCCTCGAGCCGGAAGGGGACCTGCCAGCAGACCGCCGGTTTCCAGTCGAGCGGTCGAGCGTCCGCGAGCAGGGCACCGATGTGCAGCGCGCAGCCGTGGCCCCCGGCAAACGCCTGGTCATTGAGAAAGATGCAGGCATCGTCGACGGTTCGGGTGACGACGTCGCCGTCGATCGTTTCAAACAGGTCCTCGTCGGTCACCACGAGGTCGTGGTTCTGCCAGATCTCCGGTGTGAGTCGCTCGGCGACCTCGGCGATCAACTCTTGTTCCTCGGCGTCGACGAGATGGGCGCCGTGAGCGCAGCAGCCGCGAGCACCGTTGTCGCCGGGCTCGGTGCCCTCGCACGTCGTGCCGAATGTGCAGCTCCAGCCGCTCTGCAAGAACGTCAGGTCGAACAGCCAGGTGGTGTCTTCTTCGTCGAGGAACGAAAGCCAGCGTTGCGGCTCGTCGAGGTAGCCCATCAGCGGCGCCCGACGGCCCGGAACGGGATCATGCGCTTCGAAGCGAGGAGCGACGGGGGAGCTGCATACACAGCTCGGCTGCTACGGCCACGCCTCGTTCCAGCAGTTCGAGGGTCGGGTTCTCGTTGTCACTGCCCCAGCGCTGGTGTGGTCCGGTGATGCCAGCGAACAGGACGGGCGCGGCGGTTGCGTAGTGGATGTCGCCAGCCCCAATGGCGCCACCTGCGGGAACCGCGATGGGTTGACGTCCGTGGACCTTCTTGAGTGCTCGGGTCTGGGCAGCGAGCGCGGCTGAGTCTGGCTCGATTCGGTACGGGCGACCTGACGAAGTGATCCGGAGCGCGGGCGTCAGTGTGTCGGGGGTGTTGGCTTGCAGCCAGGCTCGCAACGATCGTTCGACGTCGACGGGTCGCTGGTCCGGCACGAGGTACAAGGCAACGCGCGCCGTGGCCGTCACCGGAGTCGACCCAGGCTGTCCGTCACTCGTGATGTCGAGCAGGCTGAGCACAGGCCACTGGGTTGCTCGGTCGATGGGGGCAAGTGAGCCTGCAGGAAGACTGCCCCCAATGGCCTCGACCCATTGGTTGCCGGCCAGCGAGGTGAGCGCATCTCGTTGGGGCCGGTGCGCCCGGGTGTAGAACTCGTCGAGGACGATGCGGCCCTTTGCATCGCGCAGCGACGCGACCAACTCGACCAGGCGGTTGAGCGGATTGAGGCTGGCGCCGGCGTAGGCGGCGTCGTGGATGGCCCGATTGGCCGTGAGCGTGATGGTCGCTTCGAGACGGCCTCGAGCGCCGACGGTGATCGTCGGTAGTTGAGGCTCCCAGCTGACCGCGTCGGTGACGACGACGACATCGATGGGCTGATCGATGGACTGTTCGACCAGGGATGCAGCGGTGTCACCCGGCCCGATCGACAAGGCGTGAAGATTGATCGGCTCCGTGCCCGAAGTCATCACGGTCGCCTTGAAGCCTTCGAGAAAGGCCATCGTCGCGCCGAGCAGACGACCGGTGCCTGGTCCTCGAATTTCGTCGGGGCCTTGGGCCGTCAACGGCGAGTTCGAGGGACTGAGGTCGGTCACATCATGGTTCGCGACGACGAGCACGGTCGGAGCGTCGGCGCCTGCTCGGCGGCGCTGGGTCGCCATGCTCGAGGTCCCGACGCGCTGGCTCTCGCCGATGTTGAGTTGTTCGAAGTACTGCTCGACAACGCCCGTGCGATCTGCGCCACGTTCGAGGCGGGCCCACTCGATGAACGTGGATCGGAGCGCGGCGTAGTTGCGGTCCAGGTGGCCAGAGACATCGGGAGAAGCAGGCACGAGCTGACTGTAGTCACGGAGACCAAGACTGCGTAGTGCCGGCACGGCCGCGTCAGGGACGGCCGGTCGTTGATCCGGCGCAGGGTCGGCGCGAGACTCGGTCGATGTCACCCGAGATCGATGACCTCTGTAGCCGCTTGGACCAAATCAGCGAGGATCTGGCCGACCTGGCCTTGCGCCGGCTCCGGGACAGCATCGATGCAGGGGGCCATGAGTTACCCGTAGACGAGAAGCTGATCACCCGGGCCCGCCGTGCTGTCGAGAAGGCCTCGGGGCTTCTGCGCTCGAGCAGCGGCGACGCGGGCGACTGGCCCTAGCGGGCGATTCTGCGTCAGGAGCGGCCGTTGACCGCGTTGATGAGTTCTCGCAGCCGGGCGTAGTCGCGGCGGTTGAATTCAAGGGCGATGCGAGGAAGCTCGACTTCGTCTCGGTCACGAATCTCGGAGTCGGTCGCGGCGATGCTTTCGATGCTCCCGGCGCGCACGATGTCGGAGAAGTCGTCGTTCAGGCGCTCGAGTGCTGCGGGCTGCAGTTCGTGCTGTAGCCGGATCACGAGACGGCGGCCGACAAAGCGCATGCTGTGATAGTTCGTGTAGAAGCCACAGATCTCGTCGACGGCCTCTTCGACCGAATCGGTGAGACGGACGAAACTGAGATCGTCGCCCGAGATGAGCCCGTCGCTGAGTAGCTGGTCGTTGACAAACTCGAGCCATCCGCGCCAATACGTGTCGCCCGGAGCGTCGAGAAGCACGACCGGAGCCGGATAGGTCTTGCCAGTCTGCAGGAGCGTGAGCAGCTCGAAGCTCTCGTCCATCGTGCCGAATCCCCCCGGCAGCAGCGCGTAGCCGTGGGACTCCTTCATGAAGGTGAGCTTGCGCGTGAAGAAGTATTTGAAGTTGATCAGCTTGGGATCGTCGGCAATCGCGGGCGCTGCCTTTTCTTCGAACGGCAGCGAGATGCCGACCCCGAAGCTGTCCTCGGAGCCGGCGCCTTCGACACCGGCTGCCATGATGCCGGGCCCACCGCCGGTGATGACCATCCAACCCTGGGCGGCAATGGCAGCACCGAGGTCGACGGCAGCCTGGTAGTTCGGATGATCGGTCGGCGTTCGGGCCGACCCGAAGATGGAGAGCTTGCGGGTGTCGCGATACGAGCTGAAGACACTCATCGAGTGCCGCAGCTCTTTGAGCGCCGAGTTGACCAGCTTGAGGTCGCCACGGTTGTCTTGTTCGCGTCCCAGGCGCAGGGCGGACACGATCATCTCGAAGACCAGGTCGTCGTCGTGGGTGCCCCCCGCCTGTTCAATCAGGGCCTGAATCGTCTCGTCGACCTGGCGGTCTCCGGAGCGGTAGCGGGGAAGTTGGTCCACGACGAAGATCTCAGCTGCCCGACGACATGGCGTCGATGCGGCCCTGCAACGTGGCCAGAAGATCGTCGAAGGATGCGGCGAACGATGCAACACCGTCGGCTTCGAGCTTGGCCGCAACCGCCCCGAGGTCGACCCCGACCTGGGCCAGCCCGTCGAGTACCGCCCGGGCCGCGGCGACGTCGACATCGACGGTGCGGGCGACGGTTCCGTGGTCCTCGAATGCGGCCAGTGTCTGGTCCGGCAGTGTGTTCACCGAGTCCGGGCCGATCAGTTCGTCGACATATTTGGTGTCGGGGAAGCTCGGGTCCTTGGTCGACGTCGAAGCCCACAGCGGACGCTGGATCCGAGCGCCGCGGGCGGCGAGTGCCTCCCAGCGAGGTCCGGAGAACCTGTCCATCGCCAGGGCGTACGCGAGCTGGCCGTTGGCAACCGCGGTTTTGCCGCGGAGCGCACGTGCCTCGGGTGTGCCGATTTCATCGAGTTGTGCATCGACGGCCGCGTCGACGCGAGAGATGAAGAACGAGGCGACGCTCGAGATGTGCGACAGGTCGCCGTCGGCGGCTTCGAGGCCTTCCAAATAGGCGTCGATGACTTGGTCGTAGCGTTCGAGAGAGAACAGCAACGTGACATTGACCGAGATGCCCTCGGCCGTCGCCTGGCGGATCGCGTCAAGCCCTTCGGCCGTGCCCGGGATCTTGATGTACAGGTTCGGCGCGGCGATATCGCCGTCGAGTTCACGAGCCGCGGCGATCGTGCCAGGGCCGTCGTGCGCCAGTGATGGAGCGACCTCGACCGAGACATAGCCGTCTTCGCCGCTGCTGGCGGTGTGGACCGGCATGAGCGCTGCGAGTGCGCCCCGGATGTCGGTCTTGACGAGGCCCCAGTAGCAGGCTTCGGTGTCAAGCCCGGCGGCGACGAGTTCGCCGAGCTCGGCGTCGTAGTCGTCGCTTCCACCGATGGCCTTCTGAAAGATCGTCGGGTTCGACGTGAGGCCGCGGACACCTCGCTCGACCCATCGATCGAGTTCACCGGAGGTAATCCAGTCGCGGCGCAGGTTGTCCAGCCACGGGCTCTGGCCCTGTTCGTCGAACAAGTCGTGGAGGCGAGTCATCGATTATCCCTTCGCGTCGAGGAGGGCCGTTGCCCGGTCGACGAGATTGTTCACATTCATGCCGAGTTCGTGCATGACCGTTGATCCTGGTGCCGAAGCGCCAAAGCGGTCGATGGCGACAACATCGTCGGCGTAGCGGTACCAGCCCTGGCTTACACCAGCTTCGATCGCGATACGAGGTGCCGTGCCGAGAACCTCGGCTCGGGCGCCGGCATCGAGGCCGGCGAAACGTTCGAATGATGGCATCGAGACGACGCGAGCCGCATGGCCCTGTTCGCCGAGGCGGCGGGCGGCTTCGATACAGAGCTGGACCTCGCTGCCCGCGCCGAGCAGCGTGATTGCTGCGTTGTCCGCGTCGACAAGTACGTACCCGCCATCGGCGACCTTGGCCGCATCGGTCGCGTCGAGCACCGGAAGGTTCTGACGGGAGAGGACGAGCGCAGTCGGACCGTCGTGGCTGAGCGCGGCGGCCCAAGCCCCTGCGGTCTCGGTGCCGTCGGCGGGGCGGAACACGTCGAGGTCGGGGATGGCCCGCAACGCGGCGACGTGTTCGATCGGCTGATGGGTCGGACCGTCTTCGCCGACGCCAACCGAGTCGTGCGTGAAGGAGTAGATGACGTTCAGGCCAGAGAGTGCTGCCAGGCGAATCGACGGGCGGCAGTAGTCGCTGAACACGAGGAACGTGCCGCCGACAGGCAGCGCACCTCCGTGCAGTGCCATGCCGTTCATGACGGCGGCCATGCCGTGTTCGCGTACGCCGTAGAAGACCTGGTTGCCGCCGAAGGACCCGGTCGCCATTGGCTCGCCGTCAGCGAGCTTGACGCCAGTGTTGCCCGTCAGGTCCGCGCCGCCAGCGATCAGCGACGGGAAGTGCGGCGCGATCGCGTCGAGGCAAGCGTTCGATGCCTTGCGCGTGGCGATGTTGTCGCCGGCTTCGTAGGTCGGCAGGGCGCCTTGCCAGTCGCCGGTCGCCTCGCCGGTCAACATCGCCGGCGGAGTCGGGTTCGCGGCCTGCCAAGCTTCGCGCCTGGCCGCGCCACGCGCGGCGATGTCTCGGTACCACGCGAGCAGATCATCGTCGACCTGGAACGTCGTGTCCGGGTCGAGCCCCATGACCCGCTTGGCTTCGGCGATCTCTTCGTCTTGGAAGGCGTAGCCGTGGGCGGCGTGATCGTCGGTGAGTGTCGGCGAGGGCGTGCCGATGTGGGTCCGAAGGACGAGCATTGATGGCTTGTCGGTGACGTCTTTGGCCGCGAGGAGCGCCGCCTCGAGCGCGTCGAGATCCTCGCCGACATCGCCAAGGTCGACCACATGCCAGCCGTAGGCCTCGAAGCGGCCCACTGGGTCGTCGGTCAGCCAGATATCGGTTGGGCCGTCGATCGAGATCTTGTTGTCGTCATAGATGCAAATCAGTCGACCCAGCCCGAGATGACCAGCGAGCGACGCGGCCTCGTGACTGATGCCTTCGGCGAGATCGCCATCACTACAGATGGTCCACGTGTAGTGGTCGACGACGTCGGTGCCCAGGTGGGCCCGTAGCCGAGCTTCGGCCATCGCCATACCAACGCTGGTCGCGAAACCCTGACCCAGCGGACCGGTTGTGATCTCGACGCCAGCGGTGTGTCCGACCTCGGGGTGACCCGGCGTTGCGCTTTTCCATTGACGGAAGTCACGGAGGTCGTCGAGCGTCAAGCCGAACCCGGCAAGATGCAGCAGCGCATATTGCAGGATCGACGCGTGCCCGGGGGACAGCACAAAGCGATCCCGGTCATACCAATCCGGCGCCGACGGGTCGTAGTTCATGACCCGCGAATAAAGGACGTGCGCAAGCGGGGCCAGCGCCATGGCCGTGCCTTGGTGGCCGGACTTGGCAGCATGCGGCGCATCCATCGCGATGCCACGAATGGTGGCGATCGCGCGGGCGTCGAGCGAGGCGTCGGTGGATGTGGTCGGGGCGGCCATGGGGCTCCGTTCGAGTGCGGTCGGCCTCACTCTAGAGCGGAGCCGCGGGCACGATGGGCACCATTGCGCTGTGGCCGAAGTCTCGGCGCCTGCCGCCGGCCGACGCGACTCCTCAGGCGTCCGCCGGGGGCGGCATGAGGGTGTACGGGACCGAAGTAATAGGGCCATCAGGGCCGATGCGACACTCGGCGACGACGTTGCCGTAGTCCTCGAAATCGATCTCGCCTCTGACCAGCTGGTAGCTGAACTTGCCGGGCTCAATCTGCAGCACCTGCACGTTGCGAGCGATCTGTTCGCCGTCGCGGCGATAGATCACCTCGAGCACGTCGTTGCCGTCGCTGTCATCGGGTGCGTGGATGATGACGACCAGGTGCGGTGCCCAGGTGAGGGGCAGCGGCGTCGGCGCAGCGGCGGAGAACTGGATCCCTTTGAGATCAATCCGGGTCGCAGGTCCCTCGACCTGTCGAACGTCGATTTCGTCAATGAAGAGTGCGGCCAGAATCTGCATGGTCTCGAACCGTATCGTCCACTGCGGAGCCCCGTAGCCCGGACCGAGCGTGCTGCTAGCTTGGCGGACGCAATGGCGACCATGTCCGAAGCAGATTCCAAAAGCCTGCTGGTTGAGTACGGGCTTCCGGTACTCCCGGAGCAATCGGTGCGAACCATCGTGGAGGCAGTCGCCGCGGCCGATTCGGTCGGGTACCCGTGCGTGATGAAACTCTCCGGTGATCGCATCGCGCACAAGACCGAACGGAACCTGGTTCGCTTGTCGATCGGCACCGCGGCGCAGGCGCGCGACGCCGCCGGCGAACTGCTGAGCGCCGCCACGCCCGACGATGGCGAGGTGACCCTGCTCGTCGCCCCGATGGTTTCGTCGAGCCGTGAGTTCATCGTCGGGGCCCAACGCTCGAGCGAATTCGGACCCGTGGTGATGGTCGGGATCGGCGGCATCTTTGCCGAGGCGCTCGAAGACGTTGCGTTCCGCATGCTGCCTGCATCGACCGACGACGCCTACGCCATGCTGGGAGACTTGAGGACCGGCGCATTGCTCGATGCGTTTCGCGGTGAGCCTGCGGTTGACCGGGCCTGCCTGGTCGGCGTGATCGAATCGGTGTCGGCAGCGATGATCGCTCGGCCGGACATCGTCGCGATCGATATCAACCCGGTGTTGATCCACAACGGGACACCGGTCGCGGTCGACGCACTCGTGGAACTGGCATGAATTCAGCGAAGTCCGTGGTGACGCTAAGCAGGTTTGCGTCGGGTCGACGCACTGGTCGAGTTGGCATGAATTCAGCGGAGTCCCTGGTGACGCGCCGCAGGTTTGCGTCGGGTCGACGCACTGGTGGAACTGGCATGAATTCAGCGAAGTCCCTGGCATGAGCGCCGACTTGCAGCCGCTCTTTGAGCCTCGGGGTGTCGTGGTCGCCGGGGCCTCGACCCATCCGGGCAAGTTCGGGTTCGCCACGCTGCACAACATCTTGACGTGCGGCTACGAGGGCCAGGTGTTCGCGACCAACCGCAGCGCCACACCGGACAACCCGGTGGAGATCCTCGGTATCGACTGTTTGCCATCGGTCCGAGATGTGCCCCAGGGTCAAGCCGATCTTGTTTACGTCTGTGTGCCCGCGCCAGCGGTGCCCGATGTGCTGCGCGACGCGTCGGCCGTCGGCATTCGGGCCGCGTTCATCGCGTCCGCCGGGTTCGGCGAAGGCGGTGACGAGGCCGGGGCCGCGATCGGCGCCGAGCTCGCCGCGATCGCGGCCGAACTCGATCTCGCCATTGCGGGACCGAACGGCCAAGGTCTGGTGTCGACCCCTGCGTCGCTGTGCGCGCAATTCGTGGCGCCGTGGCCCAAGCGTGGAGGGATCTCGATCGTCAGCCAGTCGGGGAACCTGGCGTCGGGAGCCATGAACCACGCCGATGCCGGTGGTGTCGGCGTCGCTCGAGCCGTGAGCGCGGGTAACTCCCTCTGCCTCGACGTCGACGACTACCTCGCCTGGTTCGGTGCCGACGAAGCGACCCAGTCGATCATCGCGTACGTCGAGGGCGTCGCCGATGCGCGCCGCTTCTACGACGTGCTCGCTCAAACCGCACGGGCCAAACCGGTCGTCGTCGTCAAAGGTGGGTCGAGCAGCGAGGGTGCCAAGGCGGCCGCCAGCCATACGGGTTCGCTCGCGACCGACGACCGGATCTTCGATGGCCTGCTGCGCCAGGCAGGCGCCTGGCGTGCACGCGACATCGGCGCAGCGTTCGGTGCAGCCGCGGCCCTAGGGGTGCACGGACACATGCGTGGCCCCAACGTTGCCGTGCTCACCAACGCCGGCGGCTGGGGTGTGCTCACCGCCGACGCACTCGAACCGTCACTCGTCGACCTGATGGTGTTGCCCGACGATCTGCATGCCCAGCTCGATGCGATCATGCCGCCGCGCTGGAGTGCATCGAATCCCGTCGACGTCGCTGGTGGCGAGACGCGTGAGACCATCCCCGCCGCGCTTCGGGTCCTCGCGGAACACGATCAGGTCGATGCCGTGCTCCTGCTCGGCCTTGGGATCCAGAGCAACACTGCGTCGCTGTTTCGGGCCGGCCGGTTCGCCAATGATCCCGATATCGAACGCATCTGTGCTTTCCATGAGCGCCAGGACCGGCTCTATGCACAGAGTGTCGTTGATGTGTCGGCGGAGACCGGAACGCCCATCCTCGCGGCGACCGAATTGGCGATTGCGGATCCTGCGAACCCGGGTCCGGCAACGCTTCGCGCCAACGGGCACCCTTGCTATGCGTCGCCGAGCGACGCGGTCGATGCGTTGTCGGCGCTCTATGCACGGGGTCGCTTCTTGGGCGCGCTCCGCTAATGCTTGTCCTGCGGCGGATGCTGTTGCCGCTTGGTCTCCTGGTGGCGTGTGCCGCCGCGTGGTTGACCGCTGACCGGCTCGGCGACCTGTCCGTTCAGCCGGCTCGAGCGGCCGAGGTCGAGACCCTCGACACACCGATTGCCTCGGTGCGCCGCCTTCCTGCGATCGCAACAACGTCACTGCGGTCCCAGCGAATCGAGCTCGCCATCGGAGCACTTCCTGAGCCGTTCACGCCGCTGTCGTGTTACACGGTGCTCGTGGACGGCCAGGTCGTTGCCGATGTCCGGGGCGATGCGCCGCTGGTCCCGGGCGACGCGCAGCTGCTGGCGACGGCCCACACTGCGCTCGAAGTGTTGGGTCCCGACTACCGGTTCGAGACGCGGGCGATGGCGACCGATCCGCCATCGGAGGACGGCGTGATCGGCGGCAGCCTGTACTTGGTAGGCGGCGGCGATCCGGTGTTCATGAGCTTCAGCTATGCCCAGAGTTTTCGTCCGGCGCTTGCGACGCGCACGCTGGTCGAAACCTTGGCCGACGCGGTCGTCGAATCAGGGGTCACCGAGATTCGGACCAGTGTTATCGGCGTCGAACGTCGCTACGACCGCGAACGGGGACTGCCCGGCTGGCCGGCGTCGGTATTCGAGGCAGGCATCGTCGGACCGCTGAGCGCGTTGCAACTCGACGACGGGCTCGCCGAACGGGCCGCGGCGAACGGCGGTGTGGCGATCCCTGCGGAAGACCCGGCCGCGCTGGCCGCGGCCCGGTTCGACGATCTCCTCGAGCAGCGTGGCGTGAACATCCAGGGGCTGGCCCGGGGTGAACTCGAAGAAGAGGAGCTTCCCGATCTGGTTCCGATCGCGTCGGTTCGGTCCGCTCCATTGAGCGACATCGTCTTCCAGATGCTCGCAGTCAACGACGCGTCGGCAGCCGAGATGCTGATGAAGGAAATCGGCGTTGGCTTCCAAGGCGACGGCACAACGCGAGCGGGGGCCGAAGCGGTTCAGGTGACGCTCGGGCAACTCGGTGTCGACCTGTCCGTAGCGCCGCGAGACGGTGCGAGCCTCGACCCGGTGAGCACCTCGACCTGCTCGACCCTGGCCCGCACCGCGGCGGGCATCGCCGATGATCACCCGACGGTCGCCAATGCACCGAGCTACAACCTGCCCGGCGTCTACGGGGGTGCGTTCGCCGACATCGACGTCGACGCCGATCTGCGACTGATCGGAGGGACCCGCGGCGACGTCGCCAGCTTCGTTGCCCGCACCGTCGGCGACGGGCCACAGGTCGTGATCAGTTCGATCGTGAACCGATCCGGGGGAACCTTGCCGCCCGACCGGGGGTTCCACCGCGAACTGGTGCAAAGTGTGGATGGGCTCCGCCTGGCCTGGACGGAGTACTCGATCGAGGAGTGAGCCCAAGGAAGGATCCAGCCATGAGCGAACCCCGAATCTGTCGCATGTTTCCGTTGGGGTCGGTGCTGGTGCCCCACGCGCCGCTGCCGCTCCACATCTTTGAGCCGCGCTATCAAGCGCTGCTGAACGAATCACTCGAAGATGATCGGACGTTCGGCGTCGTCCTCATCAGCCGTGGCCACGAGGTCGGCGGGGGAGAAGCGCGCACCGATATCGGCACGCTGGCGCACATCGACGAATACAACCGGATGGATAATGGGCGAGCCGCCGTGATCGCGACCGGCCGTTCGCGTATCGAAGTCTTCGAATGGTTGCCAGACGATCCGTATCCGCGGGCAATGGTGGTCGACAAGGGCGAGCAGCCGCTGCACGCCGACGATCACAAGCGGTTCGCCGCAGCGACGGCATCGCTTGACGCGCTCCTACAGACGGCTCGCAGGCTCGATCGGATCGACTCCATTCCCGCGATGCACTGGCCCGACGATCTTGAAGAGGCGACCTGGCGCCTCGCCGGTCTCGCCCCAATCGCCGTGCTCGACCGCCAACGGGTCCTGACCGCGGACACCGTGGGGGAGCGGCTGACGATTCTCGACGAGACATTGAGGGCGATGCGCGAGGACCTCGAGCTGATGGACAAGCTCGATACGTAGACGTCGGCGACCGGTGCAGAGCAGCACGACGACGGCACGTCGCAGCTAGGCTCACCGGCTCAGGAGCTTCACATGGCAGACACCTCTCCCAAGGACACAATCGACGAGCTGAAGGCGATGGTCACCGACTACGCCAAGCAGCAGACGGTCGAACCTCTCAAACGACTCGGTGACTGGGTCAAGTTCGGCCTCGCAGGAGCGTTGTTCCTCGCAATGGGCGGATTCTTGCTCGGGCTCGGGGTGTTGCGCTTGTTCCAGACCATGGACTGGACCGACAACAATTGGAGCTTCCTGCCGTACCTGATCGTGTTCGCCATGCTGATCGCCGGAGCGGGTGGCTGCTTCTGGGCGATGACGAAGCGACCGGACTGGCTCGACGAGGAAAGCGCATGAGCGAGATCACCAAAGAACAGCTCGAACAAAAGTTCACCCAGCTCAAGGGTGAGCTTGAAACGGCGACCGGTGCCGCCCGAAACACCCTCACCAAGGTTGGTGTCATTGCCGGCGTCATGTTGCTGATCCTGGCGTTCGTCTTGGGATCGCGCCGCGGCAAGGCGGGCAAGACCATCGTCGAAGTACGCCGTCTCTGACATGTTCGGTTCGCTGTTCCGAATCCTGCGTCCGGTCCGACTGATCAAACGCAAGGCCATCACCGCGGGCCTTTTCGGCGGCGACCGCAAGTGGCTCGTGCTCGGGGGCATCGTCTTCGTCGCAGGCAAGGTCAAGGCGCTTTTCGGATTCGGGGAGCCCGAGCCTGTCTACATCGAAGAAATCAAGGCTGGTCAGCGCCTGGTCGTTGCCCATGCCGAGCCCCGCAAGCGCCGTCGCCGCTGAATCTCCAGCTCGTGCGTCCTCGCACTGCATCTCTTCGCACTCCCGTACCGGTCGAACAAGCCAAGCAGCCATGATCGTTGAACTCCGTAATCCCACGCGTACCGTCGAATTCGACGAGGCAATGAGCGTCGCCAAGCTGTTGAATCGGCTGCAAGTCGATCGAGGCGCCGTGCTCGTCATCTGCGACGGCACCCTCGTCCCCTACGACGCCAAGCTGCCGGCCGATGCGGTCGTCGAGATTCGCAGTGTGATCTCTGGCGGTGCAGCATGAAGTGCCGGGTCTGTCGAGGGCCGGCAGTAATCGATCTGAAGCGGCACAACGCGAACTTCTGTCCCGAGCACTTCATTCGCTTCTGCAACCAACAGGTCGAGAAGGCGATCGGCGAATACGACATGTTCGCCAAAGACGATCGGCTGCTTGTTGCGGTGAGCGGTGGCAAGGACTCGCTTGCGGTGTGGGCGATTCTCGTCGAGCTGGGTTACCAGGCCGATGGTCTCTACATCGGACTCGGCATCGAGAACTACAGCGATGTCTCGGGCCAGTACGCCAAGGAGTTCGCCGAGGCTCGCGGTCTGCATTTGCACATCGTCGACCTCGTTGACGAGTACGGCTACGACGTTCCCAACGGGGCCAAGGCCGCCAAGCGCGTGCCCTGCTCCGCCTGTGGGCTATCCAAGCGCCACATCTTCGACCGCGTCGCACTCGAGAATGGCTACGACGTGCTTGTCACCGGCCACAACCTCGACGACGAGGCGGCGGTGCTGTTCGGCAACGTCTTGCATTGGCAAGCCGAGTACCTCGCGCGTCAGCATCCGGTGCTACCCGAACGCGATGGGATGCCCCGCAAAGTCAAGCCGCTGGTGCGTCTCGACGAGCGCGAGATGGCGGCGTATTGCGTCGTTTCGGGTATCGACTACATGCTCGACGAGTGCCCGATGAGCGCGGGCAACAGCCACCTTCGCTACAAAGATGCGCTCAACCTGGTCGAGCAAGCGTCGCCAGGTACCAAGCAAGCGTTCTTCCACAAGTTCTTGAGCCAAGGCGCTCCGTTCTTTGCCGAAGCCGGCGACGAGAAGCGGGCAGAACTCGGCACCTGTGCGACCTGTGGTGGGCCAACCCCCAACGATGTGTGCGCGTTCTGCCGCCTGGTTGAGCGTGCCGGTGGTCAACCGGTGAAGCTCACCCGAGGCCCGAGCCGTTCAGGCAGCACACCAACCCAACAGACCGTGACGGCAGAACCATGACCCGACCCCTCAAAGCCGGTGAGCTCATCATGCTCGTCGACCGCAAGAAGCGGCGCTACTTGACAACGCTCAAGGACGGCGGCGAGTTCCACTCCCATGCTGGTGCCTTGCCCCACGACGAAGTGATCGGCCAAGAAGAAGGTCAAGAGTTCCGCAGCGGCAAGGGCGCTGCGTATTTGGTCGTGCGCCCGACGCTGT
Organism: uncultured Acidimicrobiales bacterium; assembly: GCA_938015575.1. Classification (GTDB taxonomy): domain Bacteria; phylum Actinomycetota; class Acidimicrobiia; order Acidimicrobiales; family UBA10347; genus UBA10347. The sequence continues at coordinate 1,783 of CALLPT010000386.1, read as the reverse complement.
CCGATTTCGTGCTGAAGATGAAACGCGGCGCACAGGTCATCTATCCCAAGGACCTGGGCCCGATCCTGATCCAGGCCGACATCTTCCCCGGCGCTCGGGTCCTCGAGTCGGGGCTTGGGTCAGGCGCCTTGTCCATGACGCTGCTTCGGGCCGGAGCCCACATCACCGGTTACGAGGTTCGCGAGGACTTCGCCGAACAGGCCGCCGCCAATGTGCGTGAGTTCCTGGGCGAAGAAGTGCTCGAGCGCTACGACGTGCATGTCCGCAGCAGCTACGAGCCCTTCGACCACGGCGACTTCGATCGGGTCGTCCTCGACCTTCCTGAGCCGTGGAACGTCGTGCCGCACACGACGGACACGCTCGTGACCGGGGGATTGATCCTGGCGTATACACCCAGCATCATTCAGGCGACCAAGTTCAAGGCTGCGCTGAACGAGCACGGTTTCGGCATGGCCGAGACCATGGAAGTCCTGAACCGTGGCTGGCACGTCGAGCCGGACCAGAATGCCGTGCGTCCAGACCATCGCATGGTGGCGCACACCGGCTTTTTGACCACCGCCCGCAAGCTCGCGCCGGCAGCTGCCGACGAGGGCGGTGCCCCAACTCCGCCAGAGAGCGGCGCGAACCTCGCAGACGGGGGAATCGACGAATCCCCCACGCGTTGAATCCTGAAGTCCGTAACGACAGGTGTAGTGTCCTGTCAGGGAGCCCATGAGGCCGGATTCAAGGAGACTTGATCATCGACGAGCAGCAGGAACTTGAGGGGGACTCCCCGGCGGTCGGATCCTCAGCGAACGAAGACGCCGACGGAACGCCTGATGTTGTTGTTCTTCAAGACGAGCTCCGCATCCTGCGGCGGCGTCTCCAAGACGCTCCCAAGCGCGTGCGCACGCTCGAAGAGCGCCTGCTCGAGGTCAAGGGCCAGCTCGCACGGGCCATGTCGCAGAACGAACGGCTTGCGTCGACGCTGCGCGAGGCCCGGGAACGTATTGCAGGGCTGCGCGAAGAAGTCGAGAAGCTAACCAGCCCACCGTCGGGCTACGGCACGGTCCTGGGGACCAACGACGACGGCACGATCGATGTGTACACCAGCGGTCGCAAGATGCGGGTCGAGGCTCACCCGGACCTCGACGAGACACTCGAGCGCGGCACCGAGGTTGTGCTCAACGAAGCCATGAACGTGGTCATGGCTCGGCCCTCGATTGCCGGCGGCTCCATCGTGACCATCGTCGAACTCATCGACGAGCACCGTTGCGTGGTCAGCGGCCGCGCCGACGAAGAACGTGTGGTGATGCTCGGCGAAGCCCTCCAAGGGGTCCTGCTGCGCCAAGGCGATGCCGTGCGGGTCGACAACGCGTACGAGGTCGCCCTCGAGAAGCTGCCCCGGCCCGAAGTCGAGCACCTGGCCCTCGAAGAAGTCCCCGATGTCAGCTACAGCGACATCGGTGGCCTCGCCACCCAGATCGAAGCGATCACCGACGCGGTGGAGCTTCCGTTCCTTCACGCCGACCTGTTCATCGAGCATGAACTGCCGCCACCGAAGGGCATCTTGCTGTACGGGCCTCCTGGCTGCGGCAAGACCCTGATTGCCAAAGCAGTCGCCAACTCGCTCGCGACCAAGGTCCGCGAGGCCCGGGGTGGCGATGGCGATGCCAAGAGCTACTTCTTCAACATCAAGGGCCCTGAGCTGTTGAACAAGTACGTCGGCGAGACCGAACGACAGATCCGACTCGTTTTCCAGCGGGCTCGCGAGAAGAGCGAAGAAGGCTGGCCCGTCATCGTC
>CALLPT010000385.1 GCA_938015575.1 uncultured Acidimicrobiales bacterium | reverse complement strand
AACCATCGTCGATCGGGTCGAAGAGACCCTCAGGAGGGTCGACGACGATGGTGCCGTCCTCGAGTTGCTCAACAAAGAAGGTCAACGGCACGAGCCGATCGTCACCGAGGTTCAGTAGATCGCTCGCTGGGTTCTCCTCGACGTGTTGCACCGAGCCAAGTTCGGTGCCGTCGAGGTCGATCACGGTTTGGCCGATGAGCTCGTGGATCCAGAGGGTGTCGGGATCGTCGATGGGTTCGCCGTAGAGCACCGTGCCCCGAGCGTCTTGGGCATCTTCGCGAGAGGTGATCTCTCGGAAGTCGACGATGAACCGGTGTTGGTGCGGACGCGAAGACACGACGGTGAATTGACCACCGTCGTGTTCAAACGTCGCGCCCGGGTCGACGCGTTCTGCACGGCCCGAATGCACCGTGACGAGCACGTCACCCTGCACGCCGTGGGCCTTGTCGATGCGACCGACTTCGAGTCGCATGGAAGGCGTTACCGGATTCAGTCGACGAACTCAACGTCGACCGAGGTGCCGTCCTTGGCAGCCGCGGCACGCACGAGTGCGCGAATGGCGTGTGCGGTACGACCGCGCTTGCCGATCACGCGACCCATATCACCGTCGCCGACACGCACGTCGAAGCGCACGGTGTCGTCGTCGTTGCTGGCGTCGATCTCGACTGCATCAGGGTTCTCGACGATGGAGCTGACGACGTGCTTGAGCAGGCCTTCAGCTTCGGGAGCGAGGTCGCCGCTCACTCTTCTTCGTCCGATGCGCTGGCCTCGGCCGCATCTTCAGCATGATCGTCGCTGGCAGGTGCAGCACTTGCGGCAGCGACGTAGGGAGTCGGCGGCGCTTCGCCGCTGAACTCGGACCAGGCACCACTGATCGTCAGCAGCTTCTGGACCCGCTCGGTTGGCTTGGCGCCATTGCGCAGCCAGCCGACGGCCTTCTCGTTGTCGATGTCGATGACCGATGGCTCGGAGCGTGGGTTGTAGAAACCAAGTACTTCGATGAATCGGCCATCGCGGGGCGAACGCGAATCGGCGGCAACCACGCGGTACGTCGGTTGCTTCTTCTTACCCATGCGCATCAGGCGGAGCTTTACAGCCACGATCACAATCCTCTCGACGGTTCGGCGGTTCGGTCAGGTCGGTGTCGGCGGGCCGTCGGTCCCGGCGACCCAGTAGTGTGCCCGGAAAACGCTGCGACGCGGTCTCGCGGCCCACTTTTCCCGCAACAGATCGGCTCCCGCAACGGTTCGGAGTATCGCACCGGTGCTGCTCGTTACCGGATTGGGTGTGCCACCTGGAGCCACCGCTCTTTGGCGCCGCGTTCGTTGGTCAGTGTGTCGTGCGCACGCGGATCGACAGGCAGGTCACGCAGCCTTCGAGCTTCTCGAACTCGCTGATGTCAACGAGGACGGGCGTGTAGCCCCGCTCCGCAATTTGCTCCGCGGACACCGGTGCCGATGCCGACATCAAAACGTGGCCGTCGCCCAGATCCACGACGTGGGCTCCTGGTTCCTCAGGCATCGCCAAGACCGGCGGCAGCCCTTCACGCGGCGTCACCGGACCCCAGCCGAGCATGACCCCATCAGGCAGCGCGGTCACCGCCGACTTGAGATGAAGCGCTAAGTCGCAGGGCACGGTGTGCACCTTTGCCCCGCGTGGTGCGAGGAGGTCGGCCACTTGGTCGATGCCCGCTTGGTTCGTGCGTCCACCGAGCCCGATGTAGACATCGCTGCCAACCTTCAGAACGTCGCCGCCATCGAGCGTGCCCGGTGCCTCGATCTGGACCAGATCCAGGCCCAGTGTTTCGAGAGCAGCGGCGACCGGAGGAACCTCCGGCTTGCGCTCATCGGCGCCGGGATTCGCGATGACAGCGGTGGTGGCGAACACAAACGCGGCGTCTTCGATGAACACGCTGTCCGGGCACGAGTCGTCGGCCTCGACTTCGACGATCTCCCAACCGTGACCCGCCATCGCTTCGACGTAGCCCTCCCATTGGCGTATGGCCAGGTCCACGTCAATCGGTTCACGATCAATGAAGGTCGTGATGCCATCGGCGAGCGACGCCGCCGGACGACGTACCACCGCAACCTTCGAAATTGATGTGGATTGGGGGTGCTCCGTACCCACAAGCGGCATCAATTTCAGTTGAGGTCCTTGAGCAGCTCGGCGAGCTCCTCGTTCTCTTCGATCTCGTTGAGTCCGGGAAGCATGAGCTTCTGGCTGCCAGCCTGGCCCTTCTTGGGGGTCACGCGGCTCGAGGTGCGACCAGCGGGTGCGCCCGTGCGTCCGGTCGAGCCCTTCTTGCCCTTCTTGCCCTTGGACTTCTTGCCGCGAGCGGGCTTCACCCGCTTGGAGCCCATGCCACCCATGCGCTTCATCAGCTTCTGCATCTGCTTGAACTGATTGACGAGGTTCGACACCTCGTTGGGTTGGGTACCCGAACCGTTCGCGATCCGCAGGCGTCGTGATGCCTCGATCAACTCAGGCTTGACCCGCTCAGCCGGCGTCATCGACTTGATGATCGCCTCGACCCGCGCAACCTGGCGGTCGTCGATCTCTTGGTTCTTGAGCTCCTTGGGCATGCCGGGCATCATCCCGAGCAGGTTGTTGAGCGGGCCCATCTTCTTCAGCTGTTGCATCTGCTGGAGGAAGTCTTCGAGCGTGAACTCGCCCTCGAGAATACGCTCGGCGGCTTTCTCGGCTTCTTCCTCGTCATAGGCCTGCTCGGCCTTTTCGATGAGGGTGAGCATGTCGCCCATGCCCAAGATGCGGCCGGCGAGACGGTCGGGATGGAACTGATCGAAGTCCTCGAGGCGCTCACCGGTCGACGCGAAGGCAATGGGCTTGCCGACGACTTCTTTGACCGACAACGCCGCGCCACCGCGCGCATCGCCATCGAGCTTGGTGAGGATCACACCATCGAGCGAAAGCGTTTCGTCGAAGGCTGCTGCGGTGTTCACGGCATCTTGGCCGGTCATCGCGTCGATCACCAGGAACGTGTAATGCGGCTGCACGACATTGCTGATGTCGGCGACCTGCTGCATCAACTCTTCGTCGATGGACAGACGACCGGCGGTATCGACGATGACGACGTCGCGACCGGTCTTGGACGCTTCTTCCATCGCGGCACGAGCGACCTCGACGGGATCGCTCGGCTCGCTGAAGACGGGCACGTCGATTTGGGCGCCGAGTGTGCGGAGCTGTTCGACGGCGGCAGGACGTTGCAGGTCGGCACCGACCAGGAGTGGGTTGCGACCCTGGCTCTTGAACCAGAGGGCGAGTTTGCCGGAGTTCGTCGTCTTACCGGCACCTTGGAGTCCGGCCATCAAGACGACCGTCGGCGGCTTCGAGGCGAAGCTGATCTGCATCGTCTCGCCGCCGAGCGTGTTGATCAGCTCGTCGTGGACGATCTTGATGATCTGCTGGGCCGGGTTGAGGGCCTCGTGGACCTTGGCGCCGATGGCCTGTTCTTTGACCCGGTCGCGGAAGTTCTTGACGACCTGGAAGTTGACGTCGGCCTCGAGCAGGGCCAGGCGGATCTCACGCAGCGCTTCGTCGACATCGGACTCGCGCAGCTTGCCCTTGCCGCGAAGGCCCTTGAAGATGCCCTCGAATCGATCGGATAGCGAATCAAACATGGTGAAGCCAGGCTAGCGGTGTGTCTCGGCGGTCCCAGGCGGCCGAATTTCTCCGGTGGGCCGAATGGGCGTGTGCAACGCTCGC
>CALLPT010000384.1 GCA_938015575.1 uncultured Acidimicrobiales bacterium | reverse complement strand
CCGACTGCAAGTTGGGTCTTCGACGCCTGGCCGCCTGACGATGCAGTCCTGTCGTCGGCTGGCCTCGGACCAATTCGCATCGGCATGACGGTCGCTGAACTGTCGGCCGAGCTCGGTGTGGATCTCTCCATCGACACGATCGACGGCAATGTGGCCGGCGCGTGCGGCTCGGTTGCGACCACGACTTCGATCGCTCGCGATGTGTGGATTCTCGTCGAGCTGACGTCGCCCGATGACGGGATCATTCGGCGAGTCAGCACGTTCGCGGGACCGTGGTTCACGCCTTCGGGCATCACCGTCGGCAGCACCCAGCAAGACGTGCTCGAGACCTTTCCCGGCCAAATCGAGGAACGTCCTCACGTCTATGTTGAGGGCACCTACATGCGGTTCTTGCCGAACAACGCCGACGACCCGAACACCGTCGAGTTCGTCAACGAAGACGGCGTCATCGCCGAGATTCGTGTCGGCGACCGCGACTGGGTCGGGCTGATCGAGGGCTGCGCCTAGGCAGGCGAGCCACTACCCCGTGATCGGCTCGGGTCGCTCGCCTGGATTCGGCCCTTCGGTACGCGTCTTCTTCAGTTCGAAGAAGCCGTCGGTGTCCATCATCACCATGAGCGCATCCCAGAGCGCCGTGGCCTTGTCACCCCGAGGCACTTGGGTGATCACCGGGCCGAAGTAGCCGACCTGGTCACCATTGGCACGAGCGACGGCGATGATCGGTGTGCCGACATCGTTGCCCACGAGGGCCAGGCCTTGGTCCATGCGCTCGGCAATCGGCGCGTCCCACTTTTCGTCATTCGCGGCATCGGCGTGTGACCTGTCAAGGCCGAGCAACTCGAGCACGTCGCCAGGATCAAACGCGTAGTCACGGTCGTGGTTGACCTTGGCACCGAACTCCCAGTAGAGCCGGAACACGTCGTGATTCGCCGCATCCTCGTCGCCAGAGGCGGCGCGCACCGACTCCATGACCCGCAGCAGCCCATGGGTGAACGCAGAGACCGCGTGGTAGTCACTCCCTGGCTCAGGATTGTTTTTCTTCAGCAGGCTGATCGGCTGCCAGTGAATGTCCAGATTGCGCGCTTCGGCGACTTCGTCGACGACCCAACGGGCCGTTGCCCAACAAAACGGTCAAAGCGGGTCGACCCAGAAGTCAACGCGTTGCTGCTCAGTCATGACGGCACCCTAGGCGGCGAAACCGCCAAATGCGGAGCCGACCGAGCGGGCGCGTAAGTTGCGGTAATGGACCTCGGACTGGCTTCTCGCACCGCACTCGTGACGGGCGCTTACCGCGGTACCGGCGCCGGCATCGCCCAGGCGCTGGCCGACGAGGGAGCGCACGTCATCGTCCATGGATTCGAGCCGGGCCAGCCCGATGATGTCGTGACATCGATCGTCGCCGGCGGCGGGTCAGCGACGGGCATCGTCGCCGACCTGAGCTCAGACGATGGCGTCGAGTCGATACGCGGCGAGCTCGCGGGCGTCGACGTGCTCGTCAACAACTACGGCACCCCGTCTCGGTCGTCGTGGACCTCGATGGAGGCCTGGGGCGACGAATGGAATCGCAATGTACTGACTGGGGCCCGCTGCACGCAGGCCGCAATCGTCGGCATGCGCGCCCGCGGGTGGGGCCGCGTCATCTTCCTCGGCACGGTGGGCACCCGCATGCCCGGCGATCGCAACGTCGGCTATTACACGGCCAAGGCGGGACTTCCCGCCCTCGTGCGGACTCTTGCCCAAGAGCTGCGGGGTTCGGGCGTGACGGCGAACCTCGTCAGTCCGGGCATGATCGCGACAGGCGAAGTCCGCGAGATGATCACCCGACGAGCCCAACGCGACGGGTCCGGCGAAACATGGGAAGCGGCCGAACAGTGGGCCCTCACGCACTCGATGCCGAATCTGACCGAACGGATCCCTGAGCCGAGCGACATCGGTCGCGTGGTTGCCTTTGTCGCCTCCGAACCCGCCTGGCACATCACTGGTGCGGACATTGCCGTCGACGGCGGCGCCGTCGACGCCTGACCTTCGAATCGGTCAGATCGATCGGAGCGCAAACACCTGGTAGCCGCTCGTGCCCATGTCGTACTCGTCGACACCCGTGACAGTCGCGCATGCCGAGAAGATGGCGCGGTTCGTTGCCACCGACCGGCGATAGAACGGCCGCCGCTGCCCGGCGATCTCTTCGTCGAACGTGAACTCGTCGGCACCGCCCCAGACTCCGATGACAAGCGGGCTTCCCGGCATGGTCGTCGCCGCGATGGAGCGGAGCGCGGTGAGCGCCATCTCGTCGGGCAGGTGCATGAGCGTGCTCATCGACCAGACAGCCTCGAAACTGCCGGCTCGCACCGGCGGCTGGTTGATGTCCGCCGGCACGACGATGCAGCCATCCTCTTTTGCGAGTCGAGCGTTTCCCACGGCCAGGTCGAACCCGATCGCTGCGAGGCCTGCCTCGCGAAAGCCGGCAACGTCGTGCCCGGGTCCTGCGCCGAAATCCGCGACCGAGGTTCGGTGTTCGGCCCGCAGCAACTCGATGAAGTCCGCTCGCCAACCGAGTCTCGGGCCGCGCAGGGCTCCCCGCAGGCGGTGGTGTGCTTCGGCTTCGTAGTACTCACGGAGGTCGACACGATGCGAAGTCACCACCTGGACACTACGGCGATCGCCGCCTCGGCTGCCATACTCGCCGACGTGCACACGAGCACGGCGAAAGGAACCACCACATGACCGGACGAGTTGCAGGCAAGGTCGCCATCGTCAGCGGCGGATCGTCAGGAATCGGACGCGCCAGCGCGATTCGTCTGGCTGCCGAGGGCGCGACGGTCATGGTCACCGACATCGATGACGACATGGGTGCCGAAACGATCGCCCTGATCGACCAGGCGGGCGGCACCGGACAGTTCATGTCCCACGACGTCGCCGACGAGGCCGCGTGGGAAGACGTCGTCGCCAAGACCGTCGCCAACAATGGCGGGCTCGACATCTTGGTCAACAACGCCGGCATCGCCATCGGCGGAAGCATCGTCGAGATGGAGTTGAGCGACTGGCAGCGCCAGCAGGCCATCAACCTGGACGGCGTGTTCCTGGGATGCAAGCACGCGATCCCCGCCATGCGCGACAGCGGTGGAGGTTCGATCATCAACATGTCGTCGGTCGCTGGCCTGAAAGGGTCGGCCCGGCTCGCCGCCTACAACGCGACCAAAGGAGGCGTGCGCCTCTTCACCAAAGGTGTCGCCCTCGAGTGTGCACAGAATCGCTGGAACGTGCGGGTCAACTCGGTCCACCCCGGCATCATCAACACCCCGATCTGGACCAAGATCAATCCAGCTATGCAGACCGAAGAGGCGCCTCAGCTCGACCCCGAAATGCTCGCCACGATGGCTGTGCCCTCGGGAGTGATGGGTACGCCCGACAACATCGCCGATGCCGTCTTGTTCCTCGCGAGTGACGACTCGACCTATGTGACCGGGACCGAGATTGTCGTCGACGGCGGGTTGTCTGCCTGAGTCAGCCCAAAATGTCGTCGATGACCAGCTCGGCATAGACCTCGTCGCTGTGTCCGAGTACGTCGCAGATCACGTGATGGTTGTGCTCTCCCAGCCCGGGCGCACGGACGAGCTCATGACTCGCTCCTCGCCACCGCGCGGCTTCTCGATCGATCGGAATCGCGACGTCGGGTCGGGCCGGCTGGTGAACGACCTGATGGTGGTTGCGTAACTGCGGGTCTCGCTCGAGGGTGTCGCGCAAGTGCTCCACGGGTGCGGCTGGAATTCCCGCAGCCTGCAGTTGATCGCTCAGGGCCCACTTGTCCTGGGCAGCCGTCCACGAGCGAAGCAGCGCATCGAGGTCATCTTCGTTCTCTTTACGACTCCGATGATCGGCGAAACGCGGATCAGTCACCAGCGCCTCGTCGATCATCGCCGCGAGGCTTTGCCACTGTTCGTCGTTCGCCACCGCGAGCGCGATCCACTCGTCATCGCTGTCTTCGCTCGCGACCGCGGGAAAGACCCCGTGCGGGCAGTAGTTCGGATCCCGGTTCGCCGGACGCGGTGGCAGGTCACCCGTGGCGCGGTAGTGCAGCCACTCGGCGCCAAGCAACGAGATCATGCCGGTCAGCTGGGTCAGGTTGATCTCTTGTGGTTGGTTGGAGCGGTCGCGTTCGCGCAATGCAGCCAAGATCGTCGTCACCAGCAGGTGTGGTCCGGTGAAGTCCGGATAGGCGATGCCGATGCCTCGAGGCCGTTCACCCGGGAAGCCGGTGAGCATGTTGAAGCCCGAGGCGGCCATCAAGATGTTGCCCATGCTCGGACGGCCGGCCCACGGGCCCTTGTCGTGGGCCCCCGGCAGGCTGAGCATCACGACGTCGGGCTTGATGGAGCAAAGCTCGTCGAACCCGAATCCCATGCGCTCCATGGCGCCCGGGCGGAAGTTGTTCACCACAACATCTGCGGTCGCGATGAGTTCGCGCACGATCTCTTTGCCGCGGTCGCTGCTGACATCGATCGCCAGTGACTTCTTGCCTGCGTTGACCGCGTTGTACAGGCCGCCAAGATCGGGGTCGGGCGTGCCTTCGGGACCGATCTGGCTGCGCATCGAGTCGGGCTTCTTCGACGACTCGATGCGGATGACTTCGGCACCGAAGCTGGCGAGGACTCGGGTGCCGATCGGTCCGGCAAGCACCCAGGTGAAGTCGACGACGCGGAGCCCGGCGAGCGCCGTCGCCGGATCTTGGGTGGCTGCCGATGGGGCCGATTCGGTCTTGTCGACCGCACGGGCGGGCACAAGCTCGTCGAGGGCGTCTTGGTGCTCGCCGAGCGTCGGTGCACGGCGGAGCTCGATGGGCGTCGCCATGCCATCAACCGGTGATCGGGGGAAGCCGAGTTCCATTCCGAGCATCTCGTTGGCCACGGTGAGGAACTGTTCGTTGACGCGGTACTGCTCGGTGGCAGCCAGGTCATCGAGACCCAGCACGGGGAGGCAGACAATGTCGGCTTCGAGCGCGCCGGCTGCGAACTCGTCGCGCGTCAGCTTCGCCGCCAACGCTCGGGTCGTGGCGATCACCGGGTTGTCCTTGTAGGGCGCATCGATGCGCGCCCAGCGCCAGTCGTCGGCCGTCATCCCATGGTCGATGCCTTCGCGCTCGGCCCACGCGAGGAACGCCGGAAGTCGGTCGGGGCGCACGAGATGTCCCACGTGTCCGCCGTCGGCACAGCGCAACGCCGCAGACAGACCGGGACGCCGCGGGATGCGCTCATGCCAGGTCCACTGGGTTGGGTTTGCGGTCTGCATCGTCGCCATACATGCCGCTTCTTGGAGCGAGATGTCGATGTGCGCACCGGCGCCGTTCTGGTGGTCGCGGGCGTGCAGGGCAATGGAGATCGACGATGCGCCAATGAGCCCGGCCATTGCGAAGGCGACATTGGCCCCGCCGTGCACGGGCACGCCGCGGGGTTCGCCCGACAACCAGACGAGACCGCCCGCGGCGCAGGCGATCAGGTCCGACGCGTGCCGGTCCCGCCAAGGACTGTCCAGGCCGAACGGGGTGACCGAACATTGGATCAGCCCCGGATTGATCGCTCGAAGCGCGCCGTGTCCAAGCCCGATCTCGTGGAGCCGTTCGGGACGCTCGGTGTCGATGACGACGTCAGCGGTGGCGACAAGGTCGAGAAACCGTTGGCGATCCGACTCGAGATCGAGCACGACCGATCGCTTGTTGGCCGAGAAGTACTGGTGCGCGGCCGACTCGGCCCCCTCGGCAATGAACGGTGCCCACCGCCGGATGCTGTTTCCCTTGGGAGGCTCGACCAGGATCACGTCGGCGCCGAGGTCCGCCAAAATTCGGCCCGTCAAGGCTGCCGACCGATCGGCAAGGTCGAGTACCCGCAGGCCACTGAGCGCGCTCATGTCGCCAGCGGGACAACGAGGCGTCCGACGAGCGCGGTCGGCCCATCGACCAGATCGACTCGCAACTCGAACTCGACTCGATCAGGGCGCAGGTCGACCACCGTCGCCGTCGGCCGGATCACCGTGCCGTCTTCGGTTGGCGCCTTCCACCGCACGTCGATGTTCGCTCCGTGCAGCAGCGACTCGGGCCCGCACTTTTGCATGACCGCTTCTAGTGCAAAGGACAACACGTGCGATCCACCGGCGATCGGACGAGCCAAGCCCGCCTTCTGCGCTTCTTCGGCACTCGAGTGGATGGGGTTGTCGGGGTTGTCGGTGTCACGAGCCGCCATCATCGCCAGCGTCATCGGCACCTTGAGATCGCCGAGCACATCGCCAACGGAGAGCGCACGAAGCGCCTCGGCGTGGGGATTCGCCTGTGCCGCCGCGGCATCAGGAATGGGTGTTGGCGTGTCTTCGATCGGCAGGCCCTGCACCGAGTCCGCCAATGCCGGATCGGCTCGATAGCTGAAGAGCCCGGTCGTCAGATTCGTTGCGAACAGCTCGCCCGAGCTCGTCGTCGACGTCGATCGGGTCGTCGAGTAGCTGCGCCCCTTGCGTACATACGTGCCCGTCGACTCACCGGTGACTTGCCATGCATCATCGTTGCCGATCGGGCGATGCATCGTGAACCGTTCCCGGACCCAAACTCGTCCGGCAACCCCGCTGGCTTTGCGTTCGCTGGTCGGCTTCTGCTCGCCCGTGGGCTTGGGCCGCCGCGGCTGTTTGGCCAGCAGAGCCAGCGTCATGCCACAGACCAGGTCGGGCTGCAAGATGCCCGCGTGGATCAGCGCCCTCGTTGCATCGCCATAGCTGCCCATGCCGACGCCGGCGCCCGCCACCTTTGCCGCCAAGAACGGTCCGGTCACCGGAACCAACGACTTGGGGAAGTCCGTCATGAGCCGACCGTAGGCCACACGCTTCGGTACCCGGAAACGGTCGCGCTACGAGGCCAGGTTCTGGACCGAGCCGTCCCGCTGAGGAGCACACACTGGCCGCCGATTAGCGTGCTCAGGATGAACCCCGTTCTTGCCGCTGCTCAGGAACTTGGACCAGCGATCAGCGCCCGGTCCGCCGAGATCGAGTCGGCCGGCACCCTCCCGCAGGACCTCGTCGACGCGATCGCGCCGAGCGGCGCGTTCCGTATGTATGTGCCCGAGGACCTCAACGGGCCGGGTGTGACAGCCTGGGAAAGCCTGCAAGCCACCGAGGCTTTCGGGTACCACGACGGCGCGGTCGGCTGGTGCGTGGCGATCGGGTCCACCACATCGCTCATGTCCTCGTACTTGCCCGATGACCACGCTCGCGCACTGTTCGCGGACCCAGCCTCGATCGGAGGCGGCTTCGCGATGGCGAACGGCAAGGCAACACCGGTCGACGGTGGGCTCTCGGTCACCGGCCAGTGGCAATGGGGCTCGGGAACCAAGCACTGCACCACCATCGGCGGCGGGGCCCGGCTGGTCGACGCGGCGGGCAAGACGACACCTCGCGACGACGGCCTCGTCGTCCCCTTCGTGTTCATGGATCCCGACGACGTCGAGTTCATCGAAACCTGGGATGTCGCCGGCCTCTCCGGAACCGGGTCAGTCGACTACGCCGTCACCGAGGCGTTCGTGCCCGAAGGACGATGGGTACAGATCGGTATGGATCCCGCGGTGCGAGACAACGCGCTGTCCCGGTTCTCGTTCTACGGCATGCTCGCCTCTGGGGTCGCCTCGGCGGCGGTCGGCATCGCCCGCCGCTCCATCGACGAGCTGGTCGCCCTCGCCGCGAGCAAACGACCGCAAGGAAGCCGCAAGCCGCTGGCCGAACGGGCCACCATCCAGGCCGAGGTCGGACTCGCCGAAGCCCGCTTGGGCTCGGCCTGGGCGTTCCTCGAAGATGCGATCAACGAGACGTGGGAAACCGCGCTCGCGGGGAGCATGACATCTGAAGCACAGCGTCGTCGGATCCGCATCGGCGCGGTGCACGCCACGCAGACCGCAGCGCAGGTAGCCGAGTCGATGTACCGGGCCGCCGGTGGCGCCGCCGTCTACCGAACATCGCCGATCCAGCGCTGCTTCCGAGACACCAACGTCGCGGCCCAGCACGCCATGGTTGCCCCCCGCATGTATGAGACCGCCGGCCGAATGCGACTGGGCCTCGAGACGAACACCGCGACGTTGTGAGCAACGAACACCTTCGAGTCGGAATCACCGCGCCGCGCGGGTTCGAATTGCTCGACGCCGATGCCAAACGAGGCTTGCTCGGCTCGATCGCCGACGCGGGACTCGACCATCTGTTCACTGCGGATCATGTGAGCTTCCATGATGGAAGCGGCATGGACGGCATCGTGCACCTCGCTGCATTGAGCGGCATGGAGCCCCGTCTCGACTTGCACGTCGGCGTGTTCCTGCTGGCGTTGCGTCATCCCATGGTTGCCGCGCGCCAGATCACGACCTTGGCGACGGCAGCACCTGGTCGACTCACTGTCGGCATCGGCGTCGGCGGCGAAGACCGCCACGAGTTCGAAGTCTGCGATGTGGACCCCAGGACACGCGGCCGCCGCACCGACGTCGCCGTCGATGTCGTGCGCCGCCTTCTCGATGGCGAGACCGTCGATGGTGATGGCGAGTTCTACCAGTTCACCGAAGGCCGAATCCGGCCGATCCCCCGCGAACGTGTGCCGTTTCTCGTCGGCGGGCGCAGCAACGCCGCGCTGGAGCGAGCCGCTCGTTACGGCGACGGCTGGCTCGCCGCGTGGTGCTCGGCTCGCCGTTTCGCCGAAGGCATCGAGCGCGTGCACGAACACGGTGCCGAGCGTGGTGTCGATTGGAGCCACGGTCTGCAGCTGTGGGTCGGCGTCGGCAGCGACCCCGCCGATGGTCGCGCCAACGTCGCCGACATCATGGGCCGGTTCTACAACATGCCGTTCGAGCCGTTCGAGCGGTACACGCCTGTTGGAAACGCCGAACAGATTGCCGAGTTTCTCGCTCCCTATGTCGAAGCCGGTGCCATGACACTGAATCTGCACCCGTGCGGACCCGACCCGGCCCAGGAGATCGAGACGATCGCCCAGGTCAAGCGCCTGCTCAGCAATGGCTGACATCGACAACCGAGACGGCGGCCTCAGCCAAGAGGCCCGCGCCTGGCTGGCCGCTGAACCGGGCGACGACGATGCAGCGATCGACTTCTCGACCATCGTCGAAGACCGGGCCGCGACACTCGAACGCTGGCATCAAGCGAGCCACCGGGCCATCGAGCGCCACCGGGTGACGACCGAACCGGTCTCTATCGCGTCGGTCGACTGCCTCCGCGTGACCTGTCCCAGCGCCGGTACCGCGAACGGCACGCTCGTCTACATCTTTGGCGGCGCGTTCATCCACGGCGATCCGTTCAGCGAACTACCGATCACCGCCGCACTCGCTGCGTATGCCGGTATCGAAGTCATCTGCCCGGCCTATCGCCTGGCCCCGGAACACCCCGCTCCTGCGGCAAGCGCCGACTGCCTGGCGGTGTGGCGCCAAGTCGCAGCCGAACGCGACCGCGTTGTCCTCGGCGGCGAGTCCGCCGGGGGCAACCTCGCGCTCGTGACCGCCCAGCGAGCACGCGACGACGGCCATCCGGTGCCCGCAGCGCTCGCCTTGCTCTCACCGGCCGTCGACCTGCGCACCGACGCAGAACTCATTGCTGCGGCACCGAACGACCCGACGCTCAGCAAAACCAGGATGCTCGATGTCGCACGCGTGTATCCGGGCACCTTTGCGCTCGACGATCCCTGCGTCTCCCCGTTGTTCGGATCGATGACATCGCTGCCGCCGACCCTCATCACGACCGGTACCCGCGACCTGCTGCTCCCGGGCTGCCTCCGCGTCGCCCGCCGGATGCGCCGAGCCGGTGTGCACGTCGATTGCCGGGTGTGGGACGGTCTCTGGCACGTGTTCGAGTTCTACGACGCCTACCCCGAAGCCGACGAGTCGCTGCGCGAAATCGCCAGCTTCCTGCGGGAGCAGCTCACCGCCTGAGCGGCATCGGACCCGCCGCTATGCAGCCGGGTCGAAGATCACGCGCCCCGTCGTGCGCCGCTCGTAAAGATCCAGCATCGCCTGCGGCAGGTCCTCGAAACCGACGGTACGACTCACCAACGGCTCGAGCCGGCCGTCGGCCATCATCGGATAGATGGCGTCGTTGCACTCACGAAGCCGCTCGGGGTCGACGTCTCGATACGCCCCCATGTGCACACCGACGACCGAATAGTTCTTGACCAGCAGGTGGTTCGCCGGTGCGCTCGGAATCGTGCCGCTGGCGAAGCCCACCACCAACAGGCGCCCTTCCCAAGCAACGACACGGCGAGCGATATCGAAGTATTCGCCGCCCACGGGGTCGTAAACCACGTCGACGCCTCGACCGTCGGTCTCGGCGAGCACCCGCTCGCGCAGGTCCTCGGACGAATAGTCGATGGCGACATCGGCGCCCAGGTCGCGACAAACCTGCACTTTGGCGGGGCCGCCCGCGGCGGCGATCACGCGGCATCCGTGTGCCTTGGACATCTGCACCGCCGACGAACCAACACCACCGGCGGCCGCGAGCACGAGCACTGTCTCGCCGGGCTGCAAGTTGCCACGGCGATGGAGCGCAAACCACGACGTGCCGTAAATCACGTGGCCGGCAACCGCCGTCGCAACCGGTACGTCGTCGGGAATCACGGTGACACCGTCGGCCTGCATGACGGCGACATCGCCGAAGCCTCCGTTGCTACCCACCGTCATGCCGATCACCCGCTGCCCGGGTTCGAGGCTCACGCCTTCGCCGACCGCGGTGATGGTGCCACCGGCGCTCATGCCGGGCGTGAACGGAGGCTCCAGGCGAACCTGGTACTGCCCCTGGCATTGCAAGATGTCGGCGAAGTTGACGTCGGCTGCGCCGATGTCGATCACGATCTCACCGGGCCCGGGTGTCGGTGTGTCGACCTCGGCCAGTGAGAGCACATCCCAGGGAAGTCCGAGTTCGGTTGCCTGCCAAGCACGTGGCATAGGGATCTCCTAGGGATCGAGGCGAGCGGTCGCGGTGCCGGTGACGACCGGAACGTCGTCTTGGTTCACCGTCGTGACGCTGATGTCTGCGAGCTGCACACCGTCTTCTTCGCGGATCGCGGTGATTTCGGCCGTCGCCCGCAAGGTGTCGCCCGGCCACACCTGGCTCACGAATCGCACGCCATAGTTGGTGAGACGACCGTCGCCCACCCAGTCGGTGAGCAATCGCCCGGTCATGCCCATCGTGAGCATGCCGTGCGCGAAGACCGTCGGGTAGCCGGCGACCTCGGTGACGAACTTCTCGTCGGTGTGCACCGGGTTGTAGTCGCCGGACGCCCCCGCGTATTGCACGAGTTGGGTGCGCTTGAGGTCCTCGACGAGGACGTCGCTGTGGCTGTCGCCCACGCTGATGTTTGCTGCGCTGAGTGCCATGTCGTGTCCCTTCTACCCTTCGACGGCTTTTTCGGTCTGCACGCCCACGCTGCGGGCGGTGATCACGAGCTCACCGTTCTGGTCGCGGTACTCGGTGACGGTCTCGCTGAACTTCAGCAGTCCAGCTCGCTTCGACTGCTTCTCCCAGGTCTCGCCTGGCTTCACCGTCGCGTTCAGCACGTCGCCGGGTCGGATGTGGCGGTGATACTCGTAGTGCTGCTCGGCATGGAGTCCGCGTGCGCCCATCCCGGTGGGCGTGTCGTCGTCTTCGCCCGGCTCTTTGGGCGGAATCCCGGTCGCGTCTTTGCCCGAGCCCATCCACGGCTCGCCAATCTTGGGACGCAAGCGATAGTTCTCGTCGAACTGCGCGCTGGCCTGCACGAACGTCGGCGGCGCAATGATCCCGCCGGTCTCGGCAGCGGCCGCGTAGGACTCGCTTTGGTAGATCGGGTTCGGGTCACCAATGGAGCGAGCAAACATCAAGATGTGGCTCGCCTCTACGGGAAATCGCTCGACCGGCATGGTCGCCTCCTCGGAATCAGCCTTGGGCCATCTTGGCCGATCGGCGACTTCGGAGGGAATTCGTTCGCTACGCGTCGACGGAAACGATGTTGTGGTTCGTGGTCGAGCAGCGGATGGCACCGGAGTCCGAGATGACCACGATGTCCTCGAGACGCATGCCCCACTGGCCCGCGATGTAGATGCCGGGCTCGATGCTGAACGCGTGACCTTCGACGACGACTTCGTCGTTGCCGCTCTTGACATAGGGCTGTTCGTGGACTTCGGTCCCGATGCCGTGGCCGGTGCGATGGATGAACTGGTCACCGAACCCGGCGTCGGCGATGACGTCGCGTGCCGCGGCATCGACTTCGCCCAGGGTCGCGCCGGGGCGAGCTGCGTCGACGGCTGCTTGTTGCGCCTTTTTCAACGTGTCCCAGGTCGCAGCGACATCGTCGGGGATCGGCCCGGTCCACACACATCGGGTGATGTCGGAGCAGTACCCCTGGTGCTTGCCGCCGAAGTCACACAGCACCATTTCGCCGGCCTGCACGATGCGATCGGTCGGATGATGGTGGGGGCTGGCCGAGTTCGGGCCCGACGCGACGATGCAGAACTCGACCGTCTCGTGGCCAACGTCGCGCAGTCGCTGGCTGATGTCGGCGGCGATCTCTTTTTCGGATCGGCCGACGAGCGGGATCTCACCGTTCTGCAGCGCAGCCGCGACCTGGTTGGCGAGCCCGCCCACGGTCTGAATCGCCAGCATCTCGTCGTCGTTCTTGACCGATCGCAACCCACCCAAACTGTCGCTGAACGACACGAACTCTGTATCGGGCATGCGCCGCTGCAGGCCGAGCAGATGGACGGCCCACAGCTCGTCGCTCACGAGCACCTTGCGGGCGCCACCAAGCGCTTCCGCGATCATCTGCACCGGATCCTGATCGTCGTCCCAGCCACTCACCGTGTACACGCCGGGCTGTTCGGGAACCAGCGGTACCTCGATCTTGGGAACAAACATCTCGGGCGTGTTCGCGCCGGGCGTGGCGACGAAGGCCGTGATGCGTTCCATCGACGACGCGTGGTAGCCGGTCAGGTACACCAGGTCAGAGCCACCTCGGACAACAAGACCGTCACCGCCAACCGCGGCGATGCGGGCCGCGGCTGTTTCCCAACGACTTTGGTACAGCGCAGATGACAAAGGCGACGAGGTCCCGTTTGACGAGTTCATGGACACTGACGGTACTGCGGGACAGACTCGGGGTGTGCAGTTCAACTTGGACGAAGCCCGGGCGCGCCTCGCTGACTCGTTTCCGTTGGTCAATGACCATCCCGATGTCGCCGGTGTCTTCCGAGATCCAAGCCTTTTGCGCTTGATCGGCGAAGCCCTCGCCGCCCCGTTCGTCGACGCCGAAGTGGACTCCGTCATCGCCCCCGAGGCCCGGGGCCCGATCGTCGGCGCCCTCGTCGCCCGTGAGCTGGGCGCTGGCCTGGTTCTTGCACGAAAGGACGACCGGAATCATCCGGGCGCGGACATCCCCGTCCGATCAGCGCCGACATGGCGCGGCCACAGCGAGGTGTTCCAAGGCCGCTCATTTGACCTGGCGCCCAATGCACGAGTGCTCCTCGTCGATGACTGGATCACGACCGGCAACACGCTGCGGGCCGCGCGGTCACTAATCGGCCTGCTCGAGGGCGTACACGTGGGCACTGCGGTCATCGTCAACAAGGCCAAGGCCTCGACCCTCGACGAACTCAAGGTGCACTGGTTGGTCGCGTTCGGCGATCTTGTCGCCAACGAGGCAACCGGTTCGCGGTCGTGAGTGTCGAGCGACCCCGGCCCGACGTCGCGATCATCGGCTTCGGGCCGACCGGTGCCATGGCGGCACTGCGATGCCAACAACGCGGCCTGAGCGTCGTCGCCATAGATGCAGAGACCGAGATCTACCCGCTTCCGCGAGCCATCGGGCTCGACGCCGAAGGTGCCCGCCTCCTCTACGCCGCGGGGTTGGGCGCCGCGCTCGAGGCCTGCTCCACTCCCCTACAGGGCGCCGAGTTCATCAATGCCGACGGCGAACGCGTCGTCGGCTTCGACCTGCCCGAAGGTTTTGTCGGCCCGCTAGGACATCCGCCGAACGTCATGTTCGAACAACCCCAGCTCGAGGCTGCACTGCGCGAGGCAGCCAGGCGATCGGGAGTCGACGTACGGCTGGGAGTCACGGCGATCGACATCGGGTTCGACGACGACGGCGCTCGCGTCGAAACGGATCATGGTCCGATCGACGCACGCTGGGTCATCGCCGCCGACGGCGCATCGAGTTGGACACGAAAGCAGCTCGACATCTCGCTGATCGACCACGGCTATGACCAGTCGTGGCTGGTCGTCGACACGACCCTGCTCGACCCTGACCTCGACCTGCCGCCCATCGTGCAACAAGTCTGCGACCCGCGGCGAGTGACGACATTTGTGCCCGGTCACGGCACGCGACGCCGGTGGGAGTTCCGGCTGAATCCCGACGAAGCCGACGTGCCGCCGACCGAGCTCACCGAGTCACTGCTTGCATCTTGGGGATCGCCGAAACAGCTTCGCGTCGACCGCACCGCCATCTATCGCTTTCACGCATTGATCGCGGAACGTTTCGCCGCAGGGCCCATCTTTCTCGCCGGTGATGCCGCCCATCAGATGCCGCCATTCAACGGCCAGGGCATGTGCAGCGGGCTACGAGACGGTGACAACCTCGCCTGGAAACTCGCCCTCGTCGCGGCCGGAAAGGCTGATGAGTCCCTGCTGGCGACCTACGAAACCGAGCGGCGACCGCACGCGATTGCCACGGTCGACCACACCTGCGACGCCGGGCGCCTGATCGATGCAATCGCTGCGGGCATCGACGTCACGACCGAATCCGGCTATGGCGGAGGACGCGGCGCTCCCCGGATCGAAGCCGGTCTCATCGACGGCGACCACGTTGGGGTCGGACGCCCGCTTCCTCAGCTATTGGGGACCAGCAGAACGATCGACGAGATCCTCGGCGACGGGTTCGCCATCATCTCCGCGACGCCGGTCGAGGTCCCGCCCAAGCTGGCCGCGTTGGGCGCACGATCGGTCGTTACCGACGCGACGGCGTTGCCCGAAGGGTGGTTGGACGAGCAACAGGTCATCGTCGTACGACCCGATCGGCTCGTGGCCGCCGTCACCGACGATCTCAATTCGACCGTCCAAAGACTCCTGCGCGCGGTCGAGCCCGAGCGTTAGCTGACTATTCGGGTGCTTGGGCGCTCGCCCAGACTGCCCCGACGATCGCCGCAGGCAACGTCAGCGAGGCAGCGACCAACAAGGGAAGACGCGGACCGCCGTGCCACAGAATCCCGACCAGGCTCAGCACGATGTGAGGGACCAGTCCCAACGACGCCCATCGCATGGTGTGCACAAAGCGCCACCGGTCCGTGCGGCCGTTGAGTCCAGCCCACGTCATGGCGAGAAACAGCACATAGCCGAGCGGCCCGATCAGCATGAACGCGAGTCCGAGCGCGTTGCCAGGTGATCCCGGGGCGGCTTCGACGAGAGCGTGTACCGGCTTTGCGATCATGCTGGCGAGCGGCACCGTCGAGATGAACGCGACCAGACCGGCCAAGGCGACCATTGCTGGTGCCTGCCAATCAATCGAGCCCGCGGTGGGCCGAGGTGCGACGACTGCTTGCATGCATGATCCGTCGGCCCAGGTCGGGCCAGGCTGAGTTATCCGTCGATGAACGACGTGAGACCTAGGTCAAACGACCCACTCCGGCCCTGATTTCGCCCATGTGGGGGTCTCGTTCAGGGCCGAGGCAGCCTCGACAACTACGGTCAG
>CALLPT010000383.1 GCA_938015575.1 uncultured Acidimicrobiales bacterium | reverse complement strand
TGCGCGAGGATCTCGGCGCCGCCCGCATAGTGGCGGGTCGGCACGTACTCCATCTCGTCTAGCAGCGGGAGGTAGTCGTAGCTCACCACATCGCAGGCGACGCCGGGGTAGCGATTCCAGTACCAGGTGCCGCCCACATCGGCGCCGCGCTCGACGATGCGGATGGACTCGACGCCACGTTGGCGCAGCCGTGCCGAAGTCAGCAGTGCCGAGAATCCTCCGCCGATGAACAGAACCTCGACCTCGTCCTGGATGGGCTTGCGGTCATCGACTTCGGCCGCGTACGGGTCCTGCTCATAGTGAGCGAACTCGCCCTCGGCGGCTTGGTAGAACGTGCTGCCCGGCGGCCGATAGCCGAGTCGAAGCTCGCGCTCGGCCGCGTACTTGGCCTTGACCTCGTCGTAGAACTCTTGGGGCTTGCGTTCTTTGCGCTCGGAGATGTCGGCATTCATCTGGAAGCTCGCCGACAACTCCTTCTTGTCCGTGTCCTTGTTCGCAGCCATACCCAAGTCTCCCATCCAACCGCCCGCCACCCGAAACCCGTTACGCGTTACGTCTTGGCGATCTGTGGACATCTGTAGCCAGGTGGTGGCTGCAGATGTCCAAATATCGCCATGGGGAGGGGTGGCGTACTGTTGGCGGATGGGAGAACACGCTGCTGGAGCGCCGGCGCCGCTCACCGGGGTCAAGGTGCTGGACATGTCCCGGGTTTTTGCTGGGCCGGTGGCGGGCCGCATTCTGAGTGACCTGGGGGCCGAGGTCGTCAAGGTCGAGCCGCCCGAAGGGGACATCACCCGCCTGTGGGGGCGCAAAGCCGCCGGCCTGTCCACCTATTACGTGCAACAAAATGTGGGGAAGCGAAACATCTCGATCGATCTGCGCGCGGATGGCGGCCCTGATCTGATCCGGTCCCTCGTGGCCGAGAGCGACATCGTCATCGAGAACTTCCGACCCGGTGTCATGGCCCGCTACGGACTCGACTACGAGTCGCTGCGCGAGCTCAAGCCCGATCTGGTCATGGTGTCGATCAGTGGCTTCGGCCAGACCGGGCCCGAATCGGGCCGCGCCGCCTATGCCGCGATCCTGCACGGCGAAGCGGGCGCGATCAATGTGCCCGACGTGCCGTCGCAGGCCCGAGATGTGAGCTTCAGTGCCGCCGATGTGCTGTCGGGCATGCACGGCGTGATCGGCCTGCTCGCCGCCTTGCGGGTGCGCGACCAGACCGGAATCGGCCAACACATCGACATCGCAATGATGGATGTCATGACGTTCTCGAGCGACGCAAGTCAGTCGATCCTCGACGACGCCGGCCACGATCCCCGAGGTGGCCAGATCTTCGACGCGGTCGGCGGGCCGATCCTGTTGTCGGGCGAGATCAAGTGGTTCTGGTATCAGCTGTCGAACCTGCACGGTCTCGTCGATCCGGGTGCCAAGAATCGCCCGATCGAACAGAAGAAGGCCGATCGGTGGGCGCTCATCGAGCAGTGGATGCTCGAGCAGCCAGACCGGGCCACGCTTACCGCCAAGCTCGACGAAGCGAAGCTCGCGTGGGGCAATCTGCGCGAGCTCGGTGCCGTTCTCGAATCGCCGACGATCGTGCATCGCGGCACCGTCGCGACGATCGATAACCGTGACGGTGGCACCCGAAACGTGATCCGCTCTCCCTATGTGATGAGCGAGTCCCCAACCCGCGACCCCGGCGACATTGCGGTCCGGGGCGAACACAACCACGACGTCCTGGGCGACTGGCTCGGGCTGAGCCTGACCGATGTCGACGGCCTGCTCGATCGTGGCGTGCTCGTGCGCGACGAGTGGGCTGAACAACTCAACGATTGAGTCGGCGATGGCTCGGGGTCAGTCGAGCAGCGCCTCGAGCCAGGGCCACGCGTCGCCTGCGTCGACCGGTGCGACGAGATGCACGTCGCGTTGAAACGTTGGCGCTGTCAGCAGATGCAGCGTCCCGGTCCCGAGATGCGGATCGACCAGGCGTCGGGGAAGATAGGCCGAGCCGCCGCGAGCGAGCAGATGCGCAAGCCCAAGTGACGCCGTGCCAAAACTGAGGCGAGCGATGTTCGCGGTCGCATAGGCCGCGGCATGGTCCTTGGCGAACTGCTCGCCGCCGTCAACGAAGACGTAGCCCGGGTCGAACTCGATTGGCGTGTCCGGGGCATCGGAGACGAGGACCAACTCGTCATCACCGAGTCGGTGGATGCGATGGCCGGCCGCGACGGTTGGGGAATAGGTGAGCGAGACGTCGACACGTCCGCTGCTCTGCCACTCACTCAGCTCGACCGCCGAGCCGGATCGGACCGATACGGCCAATCCGGTCGAAGCTTGCCGAGCAGCGGCGACGATCTGCTCGCCCCAGCCGATCCAGAGGTCGGGGTGGCAGCCGAGCGTGCACACCGAGTGGACCGCATCGGGAAGCGAGGCATCGCGCTGTGCCTGGTTCCAGAGATCGAGGATCGTCTCGGCATTTCGCCGCAGTCGCTCGCCCGCGGCTGTTGGCGTGGCGCCTGACTTCGAGCGCTCGATGAGCTGTGTGCCAATGTCTCGTTCGAGATTTTGCAACCGGGCCGTGATCGTCGACTGCGTGACGTGGAGCCGTTGGGCCGCACCGACCAGGCTTCCTTCCTCGAGGATCGCAACGAAGGTCTCCAAGCCGGCGAGGTTCATGCGGGTCGAGGTCGAACGGATGCTTGCGGACGATTCGACATTTCCGAATCATATGTGCAGAAGATTTCGATGTTCGAAACCACGGTGGAAGCGTAGGGTCCGACCATGCAAGCGACGCACCTCCAGATGTTGATCGCGGGCGAATGGGTGGATGCCGCGGATGGCGAGACCTTCGTCAGCGCAGATCCATCGACCGGCGAGGTGTGGGCGACCGTGCCCGAAGCCACGGCCGAAGACGTCGACCGAGCGGTGCGAGCGGCCCACCATGCAATGACACACGGCCCGTGGGCGTCGATGACCCCGACCGAACGTGGCCGATACGTGTCGCTCCTCGGCGACCTGCTGGCCGCTGCATCGGAATCGCTGGGCCGGGTCGAGACTCGAGACACCGGCAAGCTGTTCAAAGAGACGCGCTGGCAAGCCCAGTACATCGCTGAGTACTTCCGGTTCTTCGGCGGGGCCGCGGACAAGGTCTCAGGCGAGACGTTGCCGATCGACAAGCCGGACCTGTTCGCCTTCACGAGCCGAGAGCCGGTCGGTGTCGTCGCGGCGGTTGTTCCTTGGAACTCGCAGATGTTCCTGAGCGCAACCAAGATCGCGCCCGCACTCGCCGCCGGCAACGCGATCGTGCTCAAGGCCAGCGAGCACGCATCGGCGCCCCTGCTCGAGTTCGGCAAGCTCGTCGCCCAGGCTGGTATCCCTGCCGGGGTCGTCAACATCGTGACCGGTCACGGTGAGCCCTGTGGTCGTGCGCTGACCTCACACCCACTCGTCGCGAAGGTCGCGTTCACCGGCGGACCCGAGTCCGCTCGTCACGTGATTCGCAACAGCGCCGAGAACTTCGCACAAGTGTCCTTGGAGCTGGGCGGCAAGTCGCCGTTCATCGTCTTCGACGATGCCGATCTCGACAGCGCCGTGAACGGTTCCGTTGCCGGGATTTTCGCCGCGAGCGGACAGAGCTGCGTCGCGGGCTCGCGGCTGTACCTGCATGATGCGATCGCCGACGACTTCCTCGCCCGCATGACCGACGCAGTGGCGGCGATCAAGGTCGGCGACCCCCAAGACGACGACACCGATATGGGGCCGCTGTGCACGGCCGGCCAGATGGAACACATCGAAGCCCAGGTCGCGCTCGCACTCGAACAGGGCGCAACCCTGGTGGCGGGCGGCCACCGCGTCGGCGACGACGCCAGCCTGTTCTACGCGCCCACGATCTTGGACTGCCCTCGCCAGGATCTGACGATCGTCGATACCGAACTCTTCGGACCGGTGCTCAGCGTGCAGCGGTTCGCGACCGAGGACGAGGTCGTCGCGCTGGCCAACGACACTCGGCACGGGCTCGCGGCCGGCATCTTTACCCGCGACAGCGCCCGATCGCTGCGCATGTCCCGGGCCGTGCGTGCCGGCATCGTCTGGGTCAACACCTACCGGGTCATCTCACCGATCGCGGCGTTCGGCGGCATGCAGATGAGCGGCTACGGCCGCGAAGCCGGGATGCAAGCCATGCACGACTACACGCGACCCAAGACGGTCTGGATGAACCTGTCCGACGAGCCGCTCGCCAGCCCCTTCGTTCCCCGCTGAGGTCATCATGAAATTCCACCTCGCCATCAATCTCGAACGCTTCGACCCTGGCGCTGACATGCGGGCGATTCGCGATCACACACTGGCCATGGTGCAGATGGCCGACGAGGCCGGATTCGAGATCGCCTGGGCGGCCGAGCACCACGCGCTCGAGATGACGATCGCCCCGAACCCGTTCCAGCTGCTCACCTGGTGGGCCGAGCACACCGAGTCGATTCGCCTCGGTTCCGGCGTGGCAAACACGGCGTACTGGCATCCGATCAACCTCGCGGGCGAGGCGGCCATGGTCGACTTGCTGTCCGACGGGCGCCTCGAGTTCGGGCTGGGCTCGGGTGCGTATCAGCGTGAGTTCGACCGCATGCATCCGGGGTTGGCCCAGCCGGACAGCTACAAGTACATGCAAGAGGCGCTGCCGCTCATCCGCGAGTTGTGGAAGGGCGACGTCGCCCACGATGGCGAATACTGGCAGTTCCCGAGTTCGACGTCGTGCCCCAAGCCAGTGCAGGCCGAGGTTCCTTTTTGGGTCGCCGCCCGTTCGCCGATCACGTTCGACTACGCCGTCGCCAACGATTGCTCGATCATGAGTTGGCCGCTGACCCACCCGTTCTCCGAGGTCGAGGCATATCGCGAGCGTCTTCAGAACTCGATCGATGCGAACGGGGGCGAGTGGAACGGACGCTGGGCTCTCATGCGCCACACCGCCGTCTACGACAACGACGCCGAGCGCGACGCGGCCATGGCAGCGGTACGCAATGTGCTGGGCATGTTCGGCAACCTGATGCTGCAGCGCGGCGATGTGGTCGACGGGTTCCCCGAGCACATCCCGCTGGCCGAGCTCGACGGCAACTTCCGCGTGGATCCCGACATGCTCGAAGCGAACCTCATGTTCGGTTCACCCGATGCTGTCGCCGAAAAGTTGCGCTCGTACGAGGCCCTCGGCATCGACGCCTTTATCTACTACGCATCGATGGGTCTCGGACTGGAGAGCCAACGACGTAGCTTCGAATTGTTCATCGAACGGGTACTCCCCGAGTTCCGCTGAAAGGTCCAGATCATGCCTGCCCAGATCCGCCGCACCCTGCTGCGTCATCAAATGACCTACGAAGAGGGCGGCAAGCCGCTCGACACGCCGACCGAATTGGTCGCGGTGCTCGTGATCATCCGGAACCCGTGGTTCGGTCGCGGGTTCGTCGACGACCTGCGCCCCGAAATCCGCGACCACGCCCCGGAGCTGGGCGAGCTGTTGACGTCGATGATTCTCGACGTCACGGGCGACCGGCTCGAGGGCTACGGCAAGGCCTCGGTCGTTGGTATGGGAGGTGAGATCGAGCACGCACAGGCCATGACTCACACCCTCTGGTTCGGCAACAAGTACCGCAATGCCGTCAACGCCAAGAGCTACCTGGCGTTCGCCAACACCCGAGGCGCGGCCGGCACGTCGATCATGATCCCGCTCATGCACAAAGACGATGGCGGGCAACGATCGCACTATCAGACCTTTCACCTGAACGTGCCCGACGCGCCGGCCGAAGACGAGATCATCGTCGCCCTCGGCGCATCGATCGGCGGTCATCCACATCACCGGATCGGCAACCGCTACGTCGATCTCGAAGAGATGGGCGGCGACGTCGACAACCCGGCCGGGGTCTGAGGCCGTCCCGTGACCGAAGAGCTTCCGCAGACGAACGCATCGCCGGTGCGCGCACCCGACGGCACCGCGTTCGAGCTGCACGGGCCGGCCGACGGCGACGCGGTTGTGCTGATCCATGGGCTCGGGCTGTGTCGACGTTTGTGGGATCCGACGCTTGGGTCGCTGACCGGCCGATACCAAGTCATCACCTATGACCTGTATGGACACGGCGAGAGCGTGCCGCCGGCCGGGACGGCGTCGCTCCGTCTCTACGGCGACCAGATCGCCGGGCTTCTCGATCACGTCGGCATCGAACGCGCGCATGTTGTCGGCTTTTCCATCGGCGGCATGATCAACCGGCGCTTCGCCCTTGACCACGGCGAGCGGCTGCGGTCTCTGGTGATCCTCAACTCGCCCCACGACCGCGGCGAGCATGGCCAACAGGCGGTCGAAGAGCGAGCGAAGACGGTCCGCGAGCAAGGCGCGATGTCGACGATGGATGCCGCGTTGGTTCGCTGGTTCACGCCGGGCCACCTCGAAAAACATCCCGAACACGAGACCGCCGTGCGGACCTGGCGTGACCAGGTCGACCCCGAGGGCTACGCCCAGGCCACGTGGGTGCTGGCACACGGGGTGCGAGAACTGATTCGGCCCACGCCACCCGTGGCCAGCCCGACGCTGGTGATGACTGGCGAGCACGACACCGGAAGCACCCCGGCAATGGCCTACGCGATCGCCGACGAAATTGACGGCGCCGAAACGATCATTGTCGATCGACTCCAACATCTCGGGTTGCTCGAAGTGCCCGAACTCTTCATGCGACCCATCGCAGACTTCCTGGAAAGGAACCCGTCATGACCGTCGACAGCGGAACCGAGATCAGCGGAGGACAGGCGGCGGTCCAGGCATTGCAGGCCGAGGGCGTGTCTCACGTGTTCGGCCTGATCGGCTCGGCCACGATGGAGCTCTTCGACGCGCTGTACGACGCCGACGACATCCGGTTCATCGGCGTGCACGACGAACGCACGGGTACCCACATGGCCGATGGCTTCGCTCGTGCGTCGGGCCGCGCCGGCGTCGTGTTGGCGGGCCAGAACGGTCCCGGCGCCACGAACCTCATCACTGGTCTGGCCCAGGCCAAAGCGGCCTATTCGCCGGTCGTGTCCATCGCGGGCGCACTCGCCTCGGGCCACGTCTACCGCGACGCGTTCCAGGAAGTCGACCAGCAGGCATTGTTCACGCCGGTGACGAAGAAGGTGTGGACGGCGCCGTCGACGGACCGTGTGCCCGAACTCGTTCGCGAAGCGTTCCGCGTCGCGTTGGCACCGCGTCGTGGCCCGGTGCAACTCAACCTGCCCCGCGATGTGCTGTCCGGAACCGCAACCGTGGAACCGATGCAGGCGCCGGGCGCGTACCGCAACCATGGCGTGCCTGCTCCGTCGTCCGAGGCGATCCAGGCCGCAGCGTCGTTGCTCGCTGGGGCATCGCGGCCCGTCATCGTCGCCGGCGGCGGGATCAAGAACACCGAAGGACACGGCGCCGCGACCGGGCTCGCCGAGGCCCTGAACTGCCCGATCGTCACCTCGCCCGGGCATGGCGACGCGATCCCATTCGGCCATCCGCTCAACGGCGGCCAAATGGGGCCGCGCGGCAATGTCGTGGCGAGCCGGTTGGTCAAGGAGGCCGACGTCATCCTTGCGTTGGGCACCCGGTTGGGCTTCAACTCGACGTTCTACTCCTATGACAACGTCAACCGCGACGCGAAGATCATTCATGTCGAGCTCGAGCCGACCGCGATCGGTCGGTTCTTCCCGATCGAGATCGGCATCTGGGCCGACGCCGTCCAAACCGCCGAGCTGCTCACCGCCGACATCGTTGCCGGAGGCCCGGAGCGGCGCGCGGACCGCGATGCAGCCGATGCGTGGACATCAGCCTTCCAGACTGAACGCCAGCAGTACCTGGCCGACCGCGACGCGGCGGCCGTCGAGACCGTGCCGACCCAGCCGTCGGGAATGTTCAAGGCGTTTCGCTCGGTCATTCCGACCGACGCGATCGTGACGATGGACGCAGGAACGCTCTGCCTGCAAGCCCACGATGCCCTGAACTACCACCAGCCGTTGAGCTTGTTCACCCCGCTCGACTTCGGACTCGTCGGGTTCTCGTTCGCGGCCGGCCTCGGGGTGAAGCTGGCACAGCCCGACCGGCCCGTCATCAGCCTGATGGGCGACGGCGGCTTCGGCATGACGACAAGCGAACTGTCGACCGCCGTCGATAACCAGATCGCCACCACGACCATCGTGATGAACAACACCTGCTGGGGTGCCGAAAAGGCGTACCAACGTGACTTCTTCGACGGGCGCTACATCGGCGCCGATGTGTCGAGCCCACCGTTCGACAAGCTCGCCGAGCTCTACGGCGCCCGCGGGTTCCGGGCCGACACCGTCGCCGAGATCCCCGAGGCCGTCGAGGCCGCACTTGCCGTCGATGGCCCCGCCGTCGTCGATGTGGCCGTTGACCCCGACGCGTTGTACAGCTTCCGCCGCGACAGCTTCACGCACCGGGCGAAGTGAACCCGTCGTGCTGACCCGCTGCGCTGCCTTTGTGGGCACCGTCCGACCAGGACTCGAAGACGACATGCGGGCCTACGTCGAAGCCGAACTGGCGCCCCTGTGGCGACAGTTCAGCGGTGCCAGCGAGGTGCGGGTCATGTTCTCGGTCGAGCCCGACCCGACCGGCCCGCCGGTGCCGGTTGTGCTGGCGATCGACTACGCCGATCGCGCCGCGATGGAGCAAGCCCTCGCCAGTCCCGCCCGGTACGACTCACGGGACCTGCTGCCTGGCTTCTACGAACGCTTCTTCGACGATGTCACCTTGTTCCACTACCTGATGGAAACCGACCGGCACGTGCCATAGTCGATCCTCGTGAGCTCTCGTTGGCGGACCTTGACCGGACTGATCGGGCCGGTCTATCTGCCGAACATGGCCAGCACGATCGCGTGGGGGATGCTGATCCCGACGCTGCCGCTCTATCTCGCCGAGCGTGGCATCTCGATCGAGATGACCGGCACGATTCTGGGAGCGACCGGTCTCGGCGCACTGATCGGTGGCTTGCCTGGCGGATCGCTCAACACACGTGCCGGCGAGTACGCCGCGCTGGTGGTGGGGTTGACCGGGATCGCCGCGTCGACGGCGTTGCTCGGCGTCACAGACACCGCGCTCGTCCTGATTGTTCTGCGCATGATCTTCGGCGCATCGTTCCTCGTCGCCCGGTTGTCGCGCCAAACGTGGGTCACCCGCAATGTCGCCCTGGACCTGCGCGGTCGGGCGATGGCGGTCTTCGGCGGATCGACCCGGCTCAGCTTGTTCATCGGCCCGTTCCTGGGTGGCGTACTCGCCGAATGGGTCGGCTACTCGGCAACGTTCGGCGTTGCGGCTGGGTTGACCATCATCGGCATCGTGCCCCCATGGCTCGGGCGGCGACACGATGTCGAATCGCCTGCTCCTGAACCTGTCGCCCAGCGAGGCGTGCTGCGCGCGATTCGAGTCCACCGTCGAATGTTGGCCCGCGCCGCGATCGTTCCGTTGCTCGTCATGGTGATCCGCGAGGGACGCCTGGTACTGGTGCCACTTGTCGCCGACGATCTCGAGCTGAGTGTTGCCGCCGTGGGCGCGGTCGTGTCGGTGAGCTCGGCCGCGGACCTGCTGCTGTTCCCGGTTGCCGGCTCGCTGATGGACCGCTTCGGGCGACTCTGGAGCATGATCCCTGCCCTTGGCATGATCGCTGCGGGATTGGTGGCGCTCGGGTTCGCGGCCGCTTCCGGTTCCGTCGCAGCCGTCATCGCCGCCGGCGTACTCGTGGGGCTGGGCAACGGATTGAGCGCCGGTTCGATGCTCACGCTGGGCGCAGACCTCGCGCCCGCTGACGACACATCGGCCTTCCTCGCCGCGGTCGCCACGTCGCAGGAAAGCGGTCGTTTTCTCGGGGCCCTCGGCGTTGGCTTGGTCGCCGGAGGCACCTCGCTCGCGACCGCGTCGTTCGTGTACGGCGCACTCGCGGTGCTGACAATTCTGACGGTCTTTCGGGTGGTCGGCGAATCGAGTCGGATCGCAGCGGCGTCGCGCGAAGCCTGAACGTCTGTCACTATCGAGAGATCGTTACGGGGAGGTTCACGATGCGATTGCAAGGTCGGACGGCGGTTATCACAGGTGCTGCGAGCGGCATCGGTGCCGAAACCGCTCGGCGGTTCGTCGAAGAGGGCGCCAATGTCCTCGTCGCGGACATGAACGAGGACAAGGGTCAGGCGGTCGCCGACGAACTCGGTTCGGACCGCGCCCGGTTCCTCAAGGTCGATGTGTCCAAAGAGGAGCAGGTCGCCGCGGCGGTCGACGAGGCCGTCGACACGTGGGGTGCCCTCGACATCATGTTCAACAATGCCGGGTTCGGCGGTGCGCTCGGCCCGCTCGAAACGACCAGCGTCGACGACTATGACCTGACGATGGATGTCTTGGTCAAGGGTGTCTTTCTCGGCATCAAGCACGCCACCAGGGTGATGCGTCCCCAAGGAAGCGGCTCGGTGATCAACACCGCCTCGGTCGCGGGCATGCAGGCGGGCTGGTCGCCGCACCTGTATTCCGTTGCCAAGGCCGCGGTCATCCATCTGACCAAATCGGCGTCGCTCGAGCTCGGTGAGCATGGCATTCGCTGCAACTGCATTTGCCCCGGCCCGATCGCCACGCCGCTCGCTGCCGGGCATCCGGCCACAACCGACGAGCAACTCGAAAAGTTCAAGACCGCGGTCGGCAAGACCCAGCTGCTCGGTCGGGTCGGCGATCCGGCCGACATCGCCAACGCCGCGCTCTATCTCGCCAGCGACGATTCGAGCTTCGTGACGGGCCACGCTCAGGTCGTCGACGGCGGAGCATTTGCCGGCAAACCCTGGCGCAAACAAGGCGCCTGGATCACCGATGCGAAACCGATCCGCATGTATCGCCCCGAGGACCGATGATGACCGAATTGAGTGCTGCCGATCGGCTCGAGCTGCATGAGCTCCCGGGTCGCTATGGCGACTCGATCGATGATCGGGACTGGGATCGGCTCCGCACCATCTTCACCGAAGACGGTGTCTTCGATCTCACCGGCGTGGGCTCTCGCATTTGCACAGGGATCGACGACATCGTCGACTTCATGGAGCACGAAGCCGCGCACCCTCGCACCCACATGATGACCAACGTCTGGGCCGACGCGACCGCTGGCGGAGCGGAGCTCCGGTTCCGGATCGTGGCCCTGCTCGGCGGCGGCAAGACCGGCACGGCCAGCTACTACGACCAATGCGTCAAGACCGACGACGGCTGGCGCGTCAAACATCGCCAGGTCCACCTGCGCCGCCGCGACAAGCGCGAAGCCGAGGTCGACCGCAAGGGGATCTCGCTCTAGACAGTTCGTCTTCGGTTCGGGCTAGGCGAGGGTGTCGACGTTGTTCAGTTCCGCGAACGCTTGCTTGAGCCGGACGACGAAGCTTTCTTC
>CALLPT010000382.1 GCA_938015575.1 uncultured Acidimicrobiales bacterium | reverse complement strand
CATCACGCCATGCGGACCTCAGGCCGCGTGCAACGCATCTTCGACATGATGTGCGAGCGAGCGATCAGCCGAACCACCCAGGGCGAGCTGCTGTCGAAGAAGCAGATGGTCCAGGAGATGATCGCCGACTCATGGTTGGAGATGGAGATGTTCCGCCTGCTGGTACTTCGCACCGCATGGCGCATCGACAAGTACCAGGACTACAAGAAGGTCCGCCGTGACATCTCCGCAGTCAAGGCAGCGATGCCGGGCGTGTACCGCAGCGTTGCCACCCGGGCGCTCCAGATCCACGGCTCGCTCGGCGCCTCGTGGGAGATGCCGTTTGCGAAAGAGGTGATCGAGTCGTTCCACATGGGATTGGCCGACGGCCCCACCGAGGTGCACAAGATCCAAGTCGCCCGCCGGATTCTCGACGAGTACGTGCCCTGCGATGACTTGTTCCCGACCGGTCACCTGCCCAAACGCCGCGACGCGGCCCTAGCCAAATACGGCGACGTGCTCGAACGCCACCTGGAAACGCTGTGATGGACAACCGAACGGGTCGCCTTGCGGGCAAGGTCGCCATCGTGACGGGCGCGGCCAGCGGCATTGGCGAAGCGACCGCCCGCCGGCTCATCGCGGATGGAGCGAGCGTGTTGCTCACCGACATCCAAGACGAAGTCGGCGCCGATCTGGCCGACGAGCTGGGGGAGCACGCTCGCTACCAACACTGCAACGTCGTCCGCGAGGCCGATGTCGCCGACGCGGTCGCCTCGGCAGTCGAGGCCTGGGGCGGCCTCGACGTGTTGCACAACAACGCCGGGTTCGGCGGTGTGAGCGGCCCGATCGAATCGACGACCGCCGAGGGTTGGGCGTCGACCATCGACGTGCTGTTGACCAGTGTCTTCTTTGGCACCAAACACGCAACGCCGGCAATGCGCGAACGGGGCGGTGGCAGCATCATCAACACGGCATCGGTGTGCGGCCTGCATGCCGGTATCGGCAGCCACGTGTACACCGTCGCCAAGCACGGCGTCGTCGGACTCACCCGTTCGACGGCGCTCGAACTCGCCGAGTACTCGATCCGAGTCAATGCTGTCTGTCCCGGCTACATCGCCACCGGGCTGGCTGCTGGCCGCTCGCGCTCCGAAGTCGACGAGGCCGAGATGGCCGAGCGGCTGGACAAGGCCCGCGGCTGGGGAGCCAACGCGCAACCACTCGACCGTATGGGGGAGCCCGCGGATATCGCCGCGGCGGTTGCCTGGTTGGCGTCGGACGACAGCGCGTGGGTGACCGGCACCACCCAGGTCATCGATGGTGGTCTCACCACCGGGCGCCCGTGGCGCAAGCTGCCACGAGCGATCACCGAGGACCGTCCCGTTCGCCTCTACGCCCCGGGGACCTACGAGTAGCTAGCCAGTGCCGAGCAGCCGGGCGAACGCACCCGCTTCGACCAGCTGCTTGCGAATAGGGCGAAGCAGCTCACAGAGCCGTTCGGTTGCCTCGATCCCCAGGCCGTCGACCAGCGGTTGCGAGGCCCGGTTCGTCTGCTCCTCGATCGCTTCGCGCAGCGTCCGGCCGTGATCGGTGAAACTCCCATCGGCATGGACCAGGCCACGAGCCTCGAGCGAACGATTCGCGCGATTCCACGCTTCGTCGCTCCAACCGCGGGTGGCCTGGAGAGCCGCACGCGGGACCTGGCCAGTGGCGGCGTGCAAAACCAGCGCTTCGACGGCGCTTATGGCGTGCGCGACCAACACGGCGACATGGGCATCGCCGCGCCACTCTCGAACGACGGTGACCAACTGGAACAACGCGGCCCAGGGATCACCGGGCAGGGCGACCGCTCGGTTGGCAGCCGCGAGCGCACGGCCCTCGTCGCCGACCCCGTCGACCATTGCCGCAGCCAGCTCGGTCGCCTCGGCGACTGCTGCGGGATCCATGCCGACGCACGCATCGGCCAAGACGCGCCCAGCAGCGCGCATGCGGGCGTCTTGAATCGTCCCGGGCGGGGCCGCTTCCCAGCAACTCGGCACCGCCGCGTGAACCCGTTCGGGGTTGAAGTTGAAGAACGTCGATGTGACCAGCGCCGGTCCAACCGCACCGAAGGGAGCGGCTCGACTCGCGAAGTACTGCTGATGTCCAGCGAGACCGAGCGCCGTGTATTCGCGTTCGGCTTCTTCGGCGAAGTAGATGAACCCGTGGACGCCGTTCGTCAGCGCTCCCAGATGTGCAGCGAGTTTGGTCACGCCGCCACCGTAGGTGGGCTGGCAGATTGAACCGGACGTACGCGTTCTCTCGTAATGTCGATGACGCCAGCAGCGAGGGACCTGCGGCGACAGGGGGATACGGCATGAAGCCACTCGAGGGAATCCGGGTGATGGAGTTCTCGACCATGATCACAGCGTCGTTCGCCGCGATGATGCTCGCCGAACAAGGCGCCGAGGTCATCAAGGTCGAGCCGCTCGAACTCGGCGATCCCATGCGTTACTTGGGCACTAGCAAGGGCGGCATCTCCGCGCTCTTCGCGAACTGCAACCGGGGCAAACGCTCGCTGCGGATCGACATCAAGAGCGACGAAGGCAAAGCCGTCATCGAGGAACTCGCCGCCGAAACCGATGTGGTGCTCAGCAACTATCGCCCCGGGGTCATGGCCGGCCTGGGTCTGGGACCGGAACAGCTCCGAGCGATCAACCCCCGGCTGATCTATGGCGGCGTGTCCGGGTTCGGCACCGAAGGCCCGATGGCCAATGCACCGGCCTACGACCCCATCATCCAGGCTCAGAGCGGCTTTGCTGCCGTGCAGGGCCAAGGCAAGGACACCGGACCCGAGTTCATGCGCAGCCTGATGTGCGACAAGGTCACCGCCTACACGATCTGCCAGGCCGTGACCGCGGCGCTGTTCGTACGTGAGCGCACCGGCGAAGGCCAAAACATCGATCTGGCGATGATGGACGCGGGCCTGTACTTCATCTTCATGGATGGGTTCATGCACAAGACGTTGCTCGACGACGATGTTCAGCACAACCCGCCGCTCAGCGAGATGTTGTACGACCTCAGCAAGACCGCCGACGGCGGGATCTGTGTTTCGGCGGCGACCCAGGCTCAACAGGTCGGGCTCATGACCGCGATCGATCGGCTCGACCTGTTCGCCGACGAGCGCTTCAATTCGATGGAGAAGATCATCGCGAACATTGGCGAGCTTCGAGCCGAGATGACGGCGGCGATGGAGAACTTCACGACCGAGGACCTGCTGGCCAAGCTGGCCGAGAGCGACGTGCCGGCCGCTCGCCCGCTGGACTACGACGAGGTTTGGGGCCATCCGCAGTACCTCGCCAACGATTCAATCGACATCAACGAGCATCCGGTCATGGGATCGATGCGGCGAGTGAAGCCACCCGCTCGATTCGGTGGCGACCGGTTGGCGCCTGCTGCCGACGCGCCAGCGCATGGCGAGCACACGACCGAGATCCTCGCCGAGCTCGGCCGCAGCCCCGAACAGATCAGCACCATGCTCGACAAGGACGTCGCCCGCCCCAATGGCGTGTGAGGTTCAGCGCTTCGACGAACAGATTGCCTGAACAGAAGAAGGTGCGCCCCCAACGACGAACTACGTTCGCTCCGTGACCACCGGCGCGCCCACGACGATCGCACCCTCGTCGTTGATGGAACGGTTCCCGTCGTTTAGGTCGGCCGACTTCCGGCGGATCTTCGTCAACGGGTTCTTCACGACAGGGTCTCGCTGGACCGAAGTGTTGGCGCGTGGCTGGCTCGTCCATGAACTGAGCGACGGCTCGACTGGCGCCGTGGGTTGGGTGACGTTCGCCAGCTTCATTCCTTTTGTGATCGTTGGTCCTCTGGCGGGAGCGATCGCCGATCGCTTCGACCGTCGTCGGCTGCTCATCGCGGGCACGATCTTCGGCCTCCTTGGCGCGATCGTGTTGGCGGTCATCACCCTGGCCGACGTCGTCCAGGTATGGCACGTGATCGCGCTCGCGTTCGCAACGGGGTCCGCGCAAGCCGCCACCGTCCCGACGCGCCAAGCGTTGATCGCCAATGTCGTGCCCCAGGAGCACCTGCTCAATGCGGTGGCGCTCGGCGGCATCTCTCGGCATGGGTCCCGCGTGGTCGGGCCGCTTTTCGCCGCCGGACTGCTGCGCCAACTCGGACCTGGCTCGGTGTTCGTGTTCTCCGCCGTCCTGTTGACCGCGGGGCTCTTCGCTGCGACTCGGATTCGGTACCGGTCCGTGGTGCGCCCCGAAGACTTGGCGGAATCCACGGTTGAGTCCGTGCGGTCGCTGGTCGGCGACCTTCGTCATGCTGCCACCTATGTGCGTCGAGATCGACGGCTGCTGATCGTCATCGGGCTGGTCGCCGCACATTGCAGCTTCACCATGGCGTTCGACTCGATGATGCCCACGATGGCCGAAAAAGTCGGCGGTGGATCGACCCTCTACAGCTCGATCCTTGTCGGACTCGGCTCGGGTGCCATCGTCGGCACGCTGCTCGTGTCGCAGCTCCACGAAGAACGCACCCGAGGCGCCGCATTTGCAACCGTCGGCGTCGGCTCCGGAGTAGCGATGGTGATCATGGGCACGGCCACCAGCGGTGCATTCGTGGTCGCAGCAGCAGTACTCGCTGGGTTCACACAGGCTGCCTACATGACGATGTCGGCAACCCTGGTGCAGACCATCGTCACCGACGACTTTCGTGGCCGGGTGATGTCGGTGTACATCATGATCGCCGCGGGTCACATGGCAATCCTGAACCTGGGCTACGGCCGGGTTGCCGAGGCCATCGACGTGCGCATCTTGCTCGTGGGCCCTGGCTTGGCATGGATTGGCGTCTTCGGCGTCGGCTACGTGTCGCTGACGGGGCTGCGCAGCCTGGTGCACCGCGGCCGTTTCGACTCGATGGAACCGCTGGTCACCGCAACCGTGTGACCCGACGAAGAGGCCGGTCGCAGCCGGTCAGACGCGGAGTCGGAACTGGTGCAGATGTTCGTAGTGGGGGAGTGCGTCGTCGTGCATGGCCTTGATCCACTCGGGTTGCTGGCTGATGTCGCCGACCGTGCGGGGTTGTGGCTTGAGGCCGTCGCTGTCCTTGAGCGTTGCGTGCCAGGTTTCCTCTTTGTCGTACCACAGCACCTCGTTGCGAGCGCCGGGCTCCCAAGAGAGTGCCTGCGGGATGAAGTCGATGCCGATCGCGCCGCAATAGGCCTCGACGATGCCGTGGGGGTCCGCGAGTAGGTCGTCGCTGTCGATCAGCGGGGGTGCAGCGCCGAGGCGCTCGCTGAGCAGGTCGAAGAGCCGCCGTTGTACATCGAAGCCGATCTCTTCGGCCAAGAAGTCATCCCACTGCTTGTGGACCGATGGCAACACCTTGGCCGGGTTCCGAATGAGGAAACTGTGGTTGAAGCGTCCGAGGAACTCGTCGTCCCAGAGATGGTCGGTGTAGTTCGGAAAGTCCTTGACGAACACCGGTCCCTTGGTCGCTGCTTCGCACAGCATCTCGAATTGTCCACGGGTGGTGAGACCGGGTTGGCGGGGGCTGTCGTCGCGGAGGCGGGGCCATCGAGCGTCGTCGCCCTGGTACCAGGCTTCGCCGAACGGCTCGTGGAAGCAGATGAGGTCGCCGCGCATCCGCATCATCCATTCGAACGCAGTCGAGGTGGATCGCGGGATCGCCCACAACATATGGATCGGATGATCGGTCATGCGGCGGCCTCAGCGCTGAGCGTCGATAGCAGCCGTCCGGGAGCCTCGGTGGGAACGACACCCAGTGTGCGGAACAGCGCCCAATAGAGCGTGATGTCGCTCGCCAAGATGGGAAGTCCGGTCGCGGCCTCCATCGCCTCGACCTTGTGCAGCACTCGCTCGGCAAGCCCCGTGTCGTCGCGGCGGAAGTTACACATGCCATTCACCAGAATTGCCTCGGCGTCTGGGGCAGCTTCGGCGGTGCGCAGCGCCGATTCGACCGCGAACGATTCGGGGAAGCACCAGTGGCAGTCGTTCACCTGTTCTTGGGTTTCCATAAGCCCGAGGTCAACGAAGTTGCCGGCGTACAACAGGTCGAGATCGGCGCTACGCAAGAAGCCGGCGATGCCGTCTCGCCAGTCCGGCCAGTAGTACGCCGAGTTCAGCGCAACCTTGGTCACTCCCAGGTGCTCGGCTGCGTCGACGAGCGTCATGCCAGCCATGTGAAAGGGCGTGTTGTAGGTCTCGCTGATGCGCTCGGTCAGCGCACGGATGTCTTGGGCATCGGTGCCGTTGCAATGCACCCAGTTCGTGCCCACCTGGCCAACCGCATCGGCGCCGTTGTTGGCCATGCAATGCACGACCTCTTCGAGTTGGCCGAAGTTGTCGACCCGCTGCGAGAGCTCATGGGCATAGGACGGCGCGTGGAGCATCCGGCCGTGCACGCCGACTTCGCGTGGCGCAATCCGTAGAAAGTCCGACGGTGCGGCATCGAAGTCATGAGGCGGCGCCGTGAACCCGACTTGGTAGGGGAACAGCTTGTTCGCCGGATCGTTCCAATGGGGCGACTTTTGGTACACGGCCGTATCCGTCATCATTCGACAGTAGCCCGAAACTGAACGGTCGTTCAGTACCGCGTTCTGCATAACGCGATCGTCCTATTCGAATCGTTCCGCCGTCGTTTCGAAGCGTCGCCTGCGACACGCAAAAACAGGTGAAAACAGGATCGTCGGTCCTGCGTTTAGGGGGTGACCGCCTAATCGCCTGGGACGATCGGCCCATTTGTGGATGATTTATTCACCCAGGGTTGCTGCGGGTCGATCGGACGAGGGCCTGAGCCGGGGCGGAGAAACCTGGTGGGTGGAACGGACGGCCAAGGAGGCCAGGTGGAACGCAGGTTCTGGTCAACAATTCGGGGAAAGCTCCTCTCACGCACGCTTTTGGTGGTGCTGCTCCCCGTGCTCATCATTGCTGGAGCGGCTACCTACGCTCTGTTCTCGCTTGCCGAGACCGCAGATGAGTCAGTCGCCGAAGCACGCTCCGCACTGAGCGAAGACGTCGTTGGTGATCGCGTCGCTGGTGCGTCGCGACAGATCGCTCGGGAAATCGCCATCTTCTTGGATGAGCGTCTCAGCGACCTCGACGGCTACTCGACCGATGGTGCCTTTGTTCGCTCGGTCCAGTCGGGTACCGCTCGTGCGAACCTGATGGGCCTCGCGGACATGCCGATCGAAGAGGTCGAGGCGATGTTCGCCGAGAATCCTCGCCTCGGTACGCAAGGTACGGGTATCGAACGAACCCTGGTCGACGTCGTGACGAACACGCCGGCGATCAAGGAGATCTTCGTCACCGACGTCAACGGTTTCAACGTCGAATATTCGAACCGCACCTCGGACTTCGTGCAATACGACGAAGAGTGGTGGCAGATCGCCATGAACGAGGGCATCGACATCTCCGAGCCGGAGTTTGATCCGTCGGCTGGTGTGTTCGCCGTCGACGTCGCGATGCGTATCGAAGATGCCGGAGAACCCGTCGGCGTACTCAAGGCCTCGCTGGACGTTGCGCTTGTGCAGCTGATCGCCGACCGCTTCACCGACAGCTCCGACCGCTTCAACGTGTCGATCATCGACGCCGACGGTCGCTTCTTGGCCGAGACGGCATCGGGTCACGAGCCAAGCCACATCATGAACACGACCTATGTCGCCGCCGACGCCGTCTTCTCCAACGGTCGTATCGCCGAGGCGCTGGCGCCCAACGCCGATGAACTTCATCCCAACGGCTTCTCCATCGACGACGAGTTCGTTGGTGGCTATGCCCACGTCGACAAGCAGCTACTTGCACTCCGCGACAACATGAGCGGCGACGTTCGTGCCTTTGACTGGATCGTGGTCGTTGAGCAGCCGAGCGAGGTCGCCTTTGCCGCCCTCGCCCCGCTCGAAGGGCTCGCTGACGAAGTGACGAACACCGGCCGATCGCTGAGCTTGTTGCTCGCCTTGATCGCCGTCGCCGGCTTGCTCATCGCCGCTCTCGTGGCACTGGTGTTCGGTCGCCGCCTGGTGTCGCCGATCGCCCAGCTTCGTGACGCCGCGGTGGAGGCAGCCGAAGTGACGCTGCCGAACGTCGTGGCCCAGATCGACGAGATGGACGAGGACGACGAGTTCCCCGAGGTTCCCATGCTTGTGCTGGACACCGGCGACGAGGTCGAGGACCTCGCCCATTCGTTCAACACCGTGCAGCAGACCGCCGCCAACTTGGCCTCGGCCCAGGCGCGACTCCGCCGCAAGAACGTGGCTACGACGTTCGTCAACTTGGGTCGACGCAATCAGAATCTGCTGACCCGCCAGCTCGAACACATCAACTCGATGGAGAGCCGAGAGACCGATTCGGCCACGCTGCAGCGCCTCTTCGAACTGGATCACCTGGCCACGCGCATGCGTCGCAACGCTGAGTCGCTGCTTGTTCTTGCGGGTGAGGAAACACCGCGACGCTTCCGCCAGCCGGTGACGATGCACCAGCTCCTGCAGGCTGCCGGTAGTGAGATCGAGGACTTCGCCCGTATCGAACTCGGCACCGTTGACGAAGCCTCGATCGAAGGTGGCGTCGCCTCTGACGTCGCCCACCTGCTCGCCGAGCTGCTCGAAAACGCATCATCGTTCTCGCCGCCGAGTTCCAAGATCCAGGTCCACGGCCGAGTCCGAACGACCGGTTATGCGCTGGCGATCGTCGACCAGGGCATTGGCATGGGCGAAGCAGAGATGGCGAGCGCGAATGCTCGCCTTGCCGACCCCGCTGAGTTTGACCGAGCGCCGTCGGCGTTCCTGGGTCACTTCGTGGTCGGCCACCTGAGTCGTCGTCATGGCATTCAAGTGCAGCTGATCGAGTCGCCGTACGGCGGCGTAACCGCCCAGCTGCATCTGCCAACCGAGATCATCGTTGCCCAGCCTCCGGCCAAGCCGGCTTCGGACATGCTGGCCGACGCGTCTCCCGACACCCATGTGGCGTTGTCGGACAACGACACTGCTCGCGAGCTCGCCGAGATCGCTGCGCTGGAAGCATCGCTGCAAGCCATCGAACCATCCACGGCGTCGGCCACGCCTGCGCCTGCTCCGGAACCAACCCCGGCAGTACCGCCGGTGGCGCCTATCGCGGAAGGTCCCGTTGCCGAAGCCCCTGTTGTCGAAGCGCCCGTCGCCTCGGCACCGGCAACGCCGGCCGCCGCCGAACCAATGGAGCAGATCCAGCCCATCGAGGGAACCTTCGCCGATGCGATCGCACCGACGGCCGAGCCCCATGCTCCCGTAGCGGCCGCTCCGGCTCCGGCACCCGCTCCGGCTCCCGCGAATGGATCGGCCTCGTCGCTCAACTTCGCCCCTCGCCAGCGCAAGGCCGCACCCGCGGCAGAAACGATGCAGGCCCAGGTCGCTCCCGTTGCCCCGCAGGCGCCAGCGGCGCCACAGCCTGCGACGAACTCGATCGACCGGGCTCTGAATCATACCGCACGCATGCAACCGCAAGA
The DNA here is from genome assembly GCA_938015575.1 of uncultured Acidimicrobiales bacterium. GTDB lineage: Bacteria > Actinomycetota > Acidimicrobiia > Acidimicrobiales > UBA10347 > UBA10347. Next base: position 7,412 of record CALLPT010000382.1, on the reverse strand, counting down.
GCCGGTGCGAATGCCGCCTCCGCTCGGTGCAGATCCTCTCGCCGAACAGCCAGCGGCGATGCGCTCCGCCTCGGTTGCCCAGGTAGCACCCGTTGCTCAGACCCCGGTCGCTCAGGCACCGGTTGCCCAGGCAGCACCGGTCGCTCAGGCAGCACCCGTTGCCCACGCAGCTCCGGTTGCCCAGGCAGCGCCCGTCGCTCCGGCCCGCCCCGCGGTGGAGCCGTTGACCCTGCCGCCTCGCAGCCGCGACGCCGCACCCGCGCCCGAGCGTGCCGTCGGGTCAGGCGACACGACGCCATCCGGCTTCCGTCGTCGCCGCCGTGGCCAGGAAGGGGCACCGCGCGCCGGCGCAGCCTCCGCTCAGGCTGCACCTGCCCAGCCAACTTCAACGAAACGAAGCCCGAAGGACGTGCAGGCATCGCTGCTTCGCTTCCGTCGGGGTGTCGAAGCCGGTCGGGCCCAGGCCGGTGAACCTGAACAATCCAGCAGCGCACCAGGAGACTCCCAATGAGTATCGATACCACCCAAGACATTCACCAGTTCCACTGGCTGCTCGAACAGTTCGCAGGCAACACCGCCGGTGTGCTCGAAGCGATTGCCGTCTCGAGCGATGGCTTCCTTCTCGCCTCGTCGAGCGGAGCTGCCCGTGAGAACGCAGAACAGCTCGCAGCCGTCACCGCTGGGCTTGCCAGCCTGACCCGAGGCGCCGCCGAGATGTTCAACATGCACAGCGTCGAACAGGTGCTGATCGAGATGAGCGGCGGCCACATGTTCATCTCGACGATCTCCGACGGTTCATCGCTCGCCGTGCTGGCCGACAAGCGTGCCGATCTCGGCCTTGTCGGCTACGAGATGGCCCTGATGGTTGAACGGGTCGGCAAGGTCCTTTCGCCTGAGCTTGTGCATCGCCTCAAGAACACCCTGAACGGGTGAGAGCGAGCGAAGGAGCACTCTGATGGAAGAAACCGCAACCGCGGGCGCTTCGCAGGAATCCTTCGTCCGGCCGTACATGATCACGGGCGGACGAACCGTCGGCGCCGCGGGAGAGATCCCGATCGAGACGCTGGTGGTCGCGCAACGCCCTCGCGATGGCCTCAACCCCGATCATGCATCCGTGGTCGACCTCTGCAGCGAGCCGCTTTCGGTCGCAGAGATCGCCGTTCATATCCGCCAACCGCTCGGCGTGGCACGTGTCCTCGTCGCCGATCTGACCGCATCCGGTCACGTTGAACAGTACGAAACCGCAGCTACCGAAGGTGCTGCAATCGTGAGGAGATTGCTCGATGGCATCCGTTCACTCTGACCCGACGGCTCCCCGTCCGGTCTCCGCGAAGATCGTCGTTTCCGGCGGGTTCGGCGTCGGGAAGACGACGCTCGTCGGCACCGTGTCCGAGATCAAACCGCTTCGGACCGAAGCCGCAATGACGACCGTTGGCATTGGCGTCGACGACGCCAGCCAGGTCGAGACCAAGACGACGACCACCGTCGCCATGGACTTCGGCAAGCTGACCGTCGAAGAAGGCCTCGTGCTGTACCTGTTCGGCACGCCCGGTCAGGATCGCTTCGGCTTCATGTGGAATGACGTTGCCGATGGAGCACTCGGTGCCATCGTGCTCGTCGATACTCGCCGCCTCGATGAGTGCTACGGCGCCGTCGACTACTTCGAGAGCCGCGGGATGCCATTCGTCGTGGCTTGTAATCAGTTCGAAGGATCGCCCATGCATGACCTCGAAGAGGTCCGGATGGCGCTCGATGTGCCGGCGAATGTACCGATCTTCATGACCGACGCTCGTGACCATCGTCAGGTGCAGAACTCTCTGTTGCACCTGCTCGAGTACGTGCTCGTCGAGATGGAGAAGCAAGAAGCTGCCGCCGCTGCGGCCGTGCCGCCACCCGAACCGCTGTTCACCAAGAACCAGCCGGTCGGCACAGGCGTTGGCGAAGGAGTCCGGTTTTGAGTGATCTTGCCGATGCGGCCGAGGTCGCAGATGTTGCCGACGTGGTCGAGAGGATTGTCGAACCCGACAACCTCGTCGCCGACGCGCCCGGCCCATTTGCTGCGGCGCTGCGCGAGGCCAGCGAACGATTCGACGCGGCTGAAGCCGGCGTCGAACTCGGCGAGAGCCCCGCGCTTGAGCCGGACAACGACGAGGCTCCTCATGACGGTGCCGACGAGCCCGAAGCCGTGACATACAACGAGCCCGAGGACGACGAGGCCAACGCGACGACATCGTTGGCCGATGCTCTGTCCGCAGAGTTTGCCCAGGCGACCGAATCTCCGGAGCGAGCCATGGAATGGTCCGCAGCATCGCTGTTGGCGAGCGGCGCGGGGGCTGACCAGGTCGTCGAGGCCGCACGCGCCGAAGCCGCCGCAATCCTGGCCGAGGCCGAAGAGCGCAAACTGGCGATCATCGCCGAGACCGAAACCCGGGTCGCACTCATCGAGGAAGAAGCCATCAAGGCCGGCGTAGAAGCGGTTGACGCCGACCGTGCCAAGTACAAGGACAGCATCACCGAGATCGTCAACCAATCGTTGGCCGATGCTCGAGCTCTCGTCGCCAACGGCGAGGAACAAGCCCAAGAGCTGCTGGCCAAAGCCGAAGAAGAGGCCAACGACATTCGCAACCAAGCCCTGGCTGATGCGGAGGAACGCATGGCGGAGCGCGAAGCAGAGCTCGGAGCGCTCAGGGCCGAGGTCGAAGCCATCAAGACCGAAGCCGAGGAGGCCAGGGTCGAGGCCGAGGCCATGCGGGCCAAGGCAGAAGACGCGCTCCAGGTCGCCGAGGCCGAGGCCGAAGAGAAGCGCCAACATGCGGCGGAGATGCTCAACGCGATCGAACAACTCAAGGTCCAGCTCCAAGCCCGAGCTGCTGAGCTCGGCGTGCCGGTATCGAACAGCGATGCCGTTGCCAGTCCGGCGAGCGAAGCGACTGCTTCTGAACCAGCCGATCCCGAGAGCGCTAGCGAGCCCACCCCGGAACCTGAGCCGGTTGCCGTGCACCACGATGTACCCGTCGTGCGTCCATCGAGCCAGGCGCCGGCCAGCGTCACCTTCTAGGAGTCCCGGCGGCGGTACGTCGGGACGCTCGGAGTCAACACAGGTACGCTGCGGTTGTGGCTGACAGCTGCTGTGGTGCCAACACCGATGAACTGGTAGCGATGCGCGCCAACCAGGGGCACGTGCTCCGGATCGTGCTGGTCGTCAATGCCGTACTCTTCGTCGCCGAGTTCACCGTGGGCTGGATCGCCCGCTCGACGGCCCTGCTCGGCGATTCGCTCGACATGCTCGGCGACGCGTTGGTGTACGCCTTCAGTCTGTGGGTGCTCCATCGCGGCGCTCGCTGGCGTGCACGTGCCGCGCTCGCCAAGGGGTATCTCCAGCTTGGGTTCGGACTCATCGTGTTGGCCCAAGCGGGTTGGAAGTTGCTCGGCGACACCGACGTCGATGCGGCGCCGATGGGAGCGATGGCGACCATCGCCCTGCTCGGCAATGCTTGGTGTTTCTTCTTGTTGTGGCGTCACCGAAGCGACGACCTCAACATGCGATCGACCTGGCTGTGCTCGCGCAATGACCTGATCGCAAACGTGGCCGTGATCGGTGCCGCGGTGGCCGTCGGTGTCACCGGAAGCGGCTGGCCAGACGTTGTCGTCGGCGTCGCCATTGCGGTCCTTTTCCTGCGGACAGCAAGCACCGTGATCGGTGAATCTCGCCGTGAGCTACACGAAATCGGCGAGCGCGACGAGGCCGAAAGTATGACTCGTTTGTCGTGATCGCCACGGAAACGTCGGCGGAGCCGTACAGTCGGCAGCGAGAAGGCCACCAGGGCCGGCTCGAAAGAAAGCAAATAACATGCAGGGAACAGTCAAATTCTTCAACACAGAGAAGGGCTTCGGCTTCATTGCCCAAGAAGCCGGCGAAGATGTCTTCGTCCACTTCTCGAACATTGAGGGCGACGGCTTCAAGACACTCGAAGAAGGCCAAAAGGTCGAATTCGAAATTGGCGAGGGTCGTAAAGGCCCCGAGGCACAGAATGTTCGGGTCGTTTGATCTGAGTTCGTAAACACGACCGGCCGCTGTCCTTCGGGGCGGCGGCCTTTCGTCGTTTTGGGATCAGCTCGAGGCGCGATGCGCGAGGGCGAGATCGCTCAGCTCCTGCATGAGGGTTGCAATCGCGTAGTCCGACGGTGTGTACACCCGTGTCACGCCGGCTGCCTCGAGTGCGGCCCGATCGGCGTCCGGAATGATTCCACCGACGATTAGGGGCGCGGTGATTCCCTCGGACCGCAGGTGGTCGGCCACCGCCGGGACTACTTCGAGGTGGCTTCCGGAGAGAATCGACAGGCCGATGAGGTCGACGTCTTCGTCACGTGCGGTCGCCGCGATCTGCTCCGGCGTGCGTCGGATGCCTTGATAGACGACCTCCATTCCGGCATCACGGGCAGCAAGCGCAATCTGCTCGGCGCCGTTCGAGTGGCCGTCGAGTCCGGGCTTCGCAACCAGGATGCGCGGCGGCCCGTCGGGCAGCGACTGGTGATGCTTCGCCAAGGCGGCAAGGGGCGAGGAACCAACAGCAGCCGCTTGGCCCACACCGGTTGGGCCTTGGTACTCGCCAAAGACGTCGCGCAGAGCTTGGGCCCATTCGCCGGTCGTGACACCGGCGCGAGCGCAAGCGATCGTCGCCCCCATGATGTTGTCGTCGGTTGTCGCGATGGCGCGCAGCGAAGTGAGTGCCGCTTCGACCGCCACCGCGTCGCGCGTGCTGCGCCATCGGGCCAGGTCCTCGACCATGTCCTGGCTGACGCCAGCATCGATCTGCTCGATTGCTTCGGACCCGCCGAGCTCCGACGGCTCGGTCTCGGTGAACGCGTTGCGTCCGACCACGGTGATGTCGCCCGACTCGACGCCGCGAACCCGTCGCGCATTCGATTCGACGAGCGCTCGTTTCATGTCGGCGATCGCGGCGAAGGCGCCGCCAGCATCGATGATGTCGTCGAGCAGGGAGCGGGCGTCGGTCTTGAGTTGGTCGGTCAGGCCCTCGACGACGTGGGAGCCGGCAAAGATGTCGTCGTATTCCAGCAGGTCAGTCTCATAGGCCAACACCTGTTGCATGCGAAGCGCCCATTGCTGGTCCCAGGGGCGCGGCAGGCCGAGGGCCTCATTCCAGGCGGGTAGCTGAAGCGACCGAGCGCGTGCGTCTTTGGAGAGCGTCACGCCGAGCATCTCGAGCACGATCCTCTGCACATTGTTTTCCGGCTGCGATTCGGTGAGCTCCAGCGAGTTCACCTGGACCCCATAACGGAACCGACGGTCGCGTGGATCGGCGACCCCATAGCGCTGCGCGCAGATTTCGTCCCAGAGCTGGGTGAAGGCGCGCATCTTGGCGGTCTCCTCGATGAACCGGATGCCAGCGTTCACGAAGAATGAGATGCTGGCCACGACCCGATCGAAGCCGTCGGGGGCGACTTGGCCGCTCTCGCGCACGGCGTCGAGTACGGCCACGGCGTTCGCCAAGGCAAAAGCGAGCTCCTGCACCGGCGTCGCGCCGGCCTCCTGCAGGTGATAGCTGCAGATGTTGATCGGATTCCACCGCGGCACTTCGGCGGCACAGAAGGCGATTGAGTCGACCGTGAGCCGCAAGCTTGCCTCGGGCGGGAAGATGTAGGTGCCCCGGCTCAGGTACTCCTTGACGATGTCATTCTGGGTCGTTCCACGCAGCACCGAACGGTCGACACCCTGATCCTCGGCGTTGGCGATGTGGAGCGCGAGGAGCCAGGTCGCCGGGGCATTGATGGTCATCGACGTGTTCATTTCGGCGACGGGAATCCCGTCGAACAGAGCTGCCATGTGGCCCTTGTGCACGATCGGCACGCCGACCTTGCCGACTTCGCTGCGGGCGAGGGGATGGTCGGGGTCGTAGCCGGTCTGGGTCGGCAGGTCGAAGGCGACCGACAACCCGGTTTGGCCCTTGGCCAAGTTCGACCGGTAGAGCTGATTCGAGGCTTCTGGCGTTGAATGCCCCGCGTAGGTTCGCATCATCCACGCACGGGGTAGCTCTCGGCTCATCTCCCCATCATGGCCCGTGGTTCGCCACGCAACGGTGCCGGTAGTTTCTGTGGGTGGACATCACGCTGGTGCCGGCTCATGAACAGGCACGCCTCATCTCTACTCGCGAGCTGAGCTCCCGTGAGCTCCTCGACGCTTGCGTGGCCCGCTACGAGCGACTCGACGACCAGCTCAACGCGGTCGTTGTCGAACGGATCGACGACGCTCGCCGAGCGGCGACCGCGGCCGACGAAGCCGTCGCTCGAGGCGACGATCTCGGGCCATTCCACGGCGTGGCCATGACGGTGAAAGAAGTCATCGACTGGGTCGGCACGCCCTCGACGTGGGGCGATCCACGTCACGCCGATCACTATCCCGAACGCAACGCAGACGTGTTGGATCGGCTGTGCGCCGCAGGCGCCGTTGTTTGGGGCAAGACCAATGTGCCCCTCGAGCTAGGGGAGTGGCAGACCTTCAACGCGATCCACGGTCGCACCAACAACCCGTGGGACCTGTCCCGCACGCCTGGCGGCTCGTCTGGCGGATCCGCGGTGTCGCTCGCGGTGGGCTACGCGGGCCTCGAGGTTGGGAGTGACATCGGGGGATCCATCCGCTTCCCCGCCCACTACTGCGGGGTGTTCGGTCACAAGCCGAGCTTCGGTGCGGTCAGCGCGGATGGGCACGACTATCCCGGCCAGCCGGCCGAGGTCGACATCAACGTCGTCGGTCCCATGGCTCGATCAGCGCTGGATCTCGCGACCGCGATGCGCGTGTTGACCCGGATGGTGCTTCCCGATGAACCCCGCACCGCACTGGGCGAATTCACCGTCGGTGTCATGCTTGAGCATCCCTTCGGCGGTGAGCAGGACGACGAGATGACGGCGGTGCTCGAAGCCGCGGTCGCCGATCTGGTCCGCGCCGGTCTCCCGGTCGGTCCCGCCCCAACCGGCATCGATCATGCAAACGCACAACGCAACTACCTGATGCTCAATCACGCAGCGACATCCGGCGTCGACCAGTCATGGCACGGCGAGCAACGCCAGGGGATCACGCACCGCGAGTGGGTCGAGCTGGGCAACGAACGGCATCGGATTCGGAACCAATGGGCTGACTATTTCGACTCGGTCGATCTGCTGCTTTGTCCCGTTGCCGCCAGCGCCGCTCCGCCGCACCAGACCGATGTGCCATTCATGGACCAGACGTTGCCCATCAATGGTCGCGAGGTGTCGAACTTCGACCAGTGGTTCTGGGCTGGCATTGCCTCGGGCTCGTATCTGCCCTCGACTGCGTTTCCGGTTGGGCATACGGCGAGCGGCCTGCCGGTCGGGCTTCAGGCGCTCGCGCCGTTCGGCCACGACTTGCGCGCCAT
>CALLPT010000381.1 GCA_938015575.1 uncultured Acidimicrobiales bacterium | reverse complement strand
CTTCGAGGGCCTCGTACCAGCTGAACTTGGGGCCGTCGAAGCCGGCGGGCCAACGTCCGACCGCGATCGATTTGATCGTCTGCATCGCAACATCTCGCTCACGACAGACCCGCACCAACTCGAACGCATCGGCGCGATAGGCCGGGTTCTCGAGCATCAGGTGGTTCCACGGAAACAGCACCGAATCGAAGTCGAATGCCTCGAGGCTGCGCAGATGCATGCCAGGAATTCTCGTGCCGTGGCCGGTCACGCCAATGAATCGCACCAAGCCTTCGTCACGTGCAGCCGCGAGCGCTTCGACCGCGCCACCCGGACCATGCGCTGTTTCCCACTCGTCGTCCTCGACGAGATTATGCAGCTGGATCAAATCGACCTGGTCCACGCCGAGACGCTCCAGGCTGCGTTCCAGCTCGGCCCGGGCTGCGGAACCCGACCGCTCACCAGTCTTGGTGGCCAAGAAGACCTGATCGCGGTGGCCCTGCAGCCATGGTGCAAGCCGCAGCTCAGAGTCCCCGTAACTCGCCGCCGTGTCGAAATGGTTCACGCCCGCGGCATGAACGAGATCGATCGTCGCGTCGGCGCGGCTCTGGCTCATGGCGCCGAGCGCGGCGGCACCGAAGATGACCCGACTGCTGTGATGACCGGTGCGACCGAACGGTGCGTGTGGCAAGCCCATGGATCCCGAGACTACTTCGCCCACCAGGCTGTGGGCCGGGCAGCGCCGACCCGTTCGGCTGTCCCTTGGGGCGAGGGGCCGTTCCCATGCCGTTCGTTTGCGCGGCAGAAAGTACGTTCGCGGTATGAGCAGCGACCCCCTTGGCAGTGAGACGGCCACAAAGCCCGCGTCGGAGCTGGTGCAAGCGCTCCGCGATCGGTCCATCAGCAGTCGCGAATTGCTCGACCTCTACCTCGCCCGCCACCGCGACCTGGGCCAGAGCATCAATGCGGTCGTCACCATCGACGAGGAAGCAGCCGTCGCTGCGGCGACGGCTGCCGACGAACAATTGGCGACGGGTGGCGATCACCCACCGCTCCTCGGCCTGCCCATGACCATGAAGGACGCACTCGCGACGGCCGGCATGCGCTCGACCGGAGGAGCGATCGAGCTCGCCGACCACGTACCCGACACCGACGCCGAAGTCGTGGCCCGAGTGCGCCAGGCAGGCGGGGTCATCTTCGGCAAGACGAACCTGCCGCGATGGTCGGCCGACGTGCAGGCGTACAACGAGATCTTCGGCACGACCAACAACCCGTGGGACCTCGCCTGTGGCCCTGGCGGCTCAAGCGGGGGAGCGTCAGCCGCCGTCGCCGCGGGGCTCACCGGCGCCGACCTTGGTACTGACATCGGCGGTTCGGTTCGGCTGCCGGCGCACTTCGCCGGCGTGTGCGGACACAAGCCGACCTTCGGTGTTGTGCCCCAGCTCGGCTACATCTCGCATCCGTCGTATCCACGGTCGGAGCCAGACGTGAACGTCATCGGTCCGATCGCCCGAACCGTCGATGACCTCGAATTGCTCTTCGACGTGATCGCTGGCCCGCGTGCCGACCAGTCCTCGGCGTGGCGGCTCGAACTTCCGGCGCCCCGCGATCAGGACCCGACGAAACTGCGCGTCGCGATGCACCTCGATGATCCGTACGTGCCGGTCGGCTCCGAAGTCGGCGACGCGCTCCAGGCCGCGGCAGCGGCACTGGCGGGCTCGGGAGTCACGTTGACCGAAGCGTGGCCGCACGATCTCGCCTTCGGCGATGTCGAAGATCTTGGACTGCCGCTGATCTCGGCCGCGACATCGCCCGGCCGAAGCGACGAAGACTTCGCCGAGCTGCAAGCCATCGTGCTCGATCCCGATGCTCATCCGCCGTCGCTGCAGATGCGGGCGAAGTCATCGGCGATGTTTCACCGTGATTGGCTGCTCATGGTTGAGCGGCGAGAGGCAAACCGCGCCAAGTGGCAGCGCTTCTTCGACGACTACGACGTGCTGCTCGCCCCGGTGGCCATGGTCGCTGCGTTTGAGCATGTGCACGACGGCCATCTCTACAGTCGCCGCCTCACCGTCGACGGTGTCGAACGCTCCTATCACCAGCTGATCATGTGGACCTCGCAGTTCGGCTACGTCGGTCTGCCGTCCACGGTTGTGCCCGTCGGACTCACACCGCGCGGCGTGCCCGTCGGCATCCAGGTGGTCGGACCCCACTACGGCGATCGCACCACCCTCGCCTTCGCCCGCCACATCGAGCGCGTCCTCGGCGGCTACCAGGTCCCACCCCTCGCCCGCTAACCCATCCAAACGTTACGGGTTAGGCCTGGGGCCAGAGTTCGGTGTCGGCGTGGAACTGTGACCAGGCAAACCAGAACGCCTGATGCCCGCCCAGGTCGTTTCCGTCGTCGTCGACTGCTTTCACGCCGCCGCCATCGAGCACCAGGTTGATGCCATCGACCGAGATGGACTCGCCGCGCTCGAGTGCGTTGATCGCGCTCGCGACGTGGAATGCAATCGGATCACCTGCGTCGGTGAGCAATCCGAGCACGTCCTCTTGGACCGGTAGCCGAGGGTCAACGTCGCCGATCGGGAAGATCGGGCCGTCGGCGTCGCGCGTGTTACGCAGATCGCTCTCGGGGCGACCAAGCGCCTCGGCGACATGGAGCACCGTCGTGTCCGGATGCTCGGCCTTCCACTTGCCCCAGGTCGTCGTGATCACCGAGTTCTGCTCCAGCGCAATGCCCGCTTCGAGCAGAGGTCCACTCACGGCCTGACCCAAGAACGTGTCGAAGATCGAGAACGTCCGCACGTCGTACATCACCTTGTTCGACCGAGTCAGCAGGCCCGAGGTGCGCAGGATTGGCCGCTCGATCCCGTCGGGCAGGTCGTCGGTGAAGTACACCTGCGCCGAACCGCACAGGGTGCAGTACGGCATCGCGATGTCGCGTCCGCCCAACGTGTCGTTGACCATCTCGCGCACTTCCATGATCGAGCGGGGATAGGCGCGAGCCTCGTCGTTGATGACGACACCGAACACGATCGTGTCGTCGCGTAACCACTCGTCGCCCTCGGCGACGCCGGTCGTGCGCGGATTGTCCGCCGCGGGAATGCAGTTGCAAGGAGCATCGGTCGTGTCGTACTCCCGGTCGTCGATCAACACGCCGCCCCACGACACCATCCGCCAATCGATCTCAGAGTCGTCGACGAAGAGCCGATCCCAGCGCGGCTCGACGACCAGATACACGTTGCGCTTGTAGGTCAGATAGTCAGGCGGCGCCGGAATGTCCCAGGCAATGAGGTGGTCTACCGAATCGCCCCATGCATCGAAGGGATCGAAGCCGACGCCCAGTAGCTGCGAGAGCGAACCGCTGATCGTCGCCGCCAGATCGGGGTCGCGCGCCACTCGCAGCAGATCGGTGAGCCACCACGCGACCCGCGGATCCTCTGACGCGCCCAGGGCGCGGATCGACACAAACGTCTGGTCATCGAATTGGCGGTCCAAGAGTCGTTGCCCCAGGAGCGTGTCGACCGCGTCGACCAGGTCGGGTGCGAGCGCGCCCACGGGGACAGCAGGCGGGCTTCCGAACTCGCGCAACACCCCTTCGGGAAGCCCGTTCAGCGCGAGCGGCGTCGGTTCCGGCGACGCCGGCGTCGTCGCAGCCTCGGACCCGTCGTCGACAGGCTCATCGGCGTCGGTTGCGACGTCGGACGCGTCATCGTCGGGCATTGCCGCGTCGACGTCTGCGTTCGGGTCGACCGTGTCCTGAGCCGAGGACGACTCGCTTCCGCCACAGGCAGCGGCCACCAACGCGACCGTAAGAAGAATGACCAGGAGAGATCGCAACTGCACTGCCTCAGTCCATCACATGGTGTCGATGGTGGCGCCTCGGCGGACGCATTGTTCACCGGTTGTTTCGGATCCCGCTCAGTGCTGGGACAGGTCTTCGACCGGTGGCGTCCACGTGCGAAATGGTTCGGCCGCGGCCAGCAGG
>CALLPT010000380.1 GCA_938015575.1 uncultured Acidimicrobiales bacterium | reverse complement strand
GCGCGAGTTCGACGCAGTCGAACTCGGTAAGCGAGGAGCGCTAGCGACGAGCGACGGTGTCAGAGCAGTGCAACGTCGACCCGACGCGAGTTCGACGCAGTCGAACTCGGTAAGCGAGGAGCGCTAGCGACGAGCGACGGTGTCAGAGCAACGCAACGTCGACCCGACGCAAGTTCGACGCAGTTACTAGCCCTGGAGGCGGTACTGGCAGATGCGGGCAAAGGATTCGGCTTCGAGCGACGCACCGCCGACAAGGGCGCCGTCGATGTCCTTCTGCGACATGATCTCGAAGATGTTCGTCGGCTTGACCGAGCCGCCGTATTGGATGCGCACACCCGCGGCCGCTTCCTTGCCCTTGAGCTTCGAGACCGTGTCACGCACCAAACCACACACCGCTTGCGCGTCGGCCGGGGTGGCCGTCAGGCCCGTGCCGATCGCCCAGATCGGCTCATAGGCGATCACCATCGAGGCAACCTTGGCGCCACCAACACCGGCCAAGTCGGCTTCGAGCTGACCAACGACCTTGGACTCGGTCGCGTCGGCATCGCGCTCCTCTTGGGTCTCACCGACGGCCAGGATCGGCGTCATCTCATGCTTGAGCACCGACTTGACCTTGGCGTTGACCTGCTCGTCGGTCTCACCAATCAGTTCACGCCGTTCGCTGTGACCACAGATCACGTACTGGACCTGCAGTTTCGACAACATCGGTGCCGAGATCTCACCCGTCCACGCGCCGCTGTCGTCCCAGTGACAGTTCTGTGCGCCGAGCTTCATGGGAAGCCCGTCGGCGTCGAGCAATGTCTGGATCGAGCGGATGTTCGTGAACGACGGGTGCAGGGTCACCTCGACGTTCGCGTGATCTTCTTTGTCGAGCTGATAGCTCAGCTTTTGCACCAACTGAATCGCTTCGAAGTGATTCAGGTTCATCTTCCAGTTGCCGCTGATAATCGGCATCCGTGCAGCCACGATGGTCCTTCGTTTGGTTCGTGAGTGGGTGGTGTTCAGTGTGCCGAATTGCGGAGCGCTTCCAAGCCCGGAAGGTCGCCTTCTTCGAGCAGTTCGAGCGATGCGCCGCCGCCGGTCGAGATGTGGTCGAAGTCAGCGGCCATGCCGAACTCGGCTACCGCCGCGGCCGAGTCGCCCCCGCCCACGACGGTGAAGGCTCGGCTGTCGGCCATCGCTTGGGCGACGGTGCGCGTGCCGGCGGCGAAGCGGGGGTCTTCGAACACGCCCATCGGTCCATTCCAGAACACCGTGCGGGCATCGAGGATGTGATCGCTGAACTCGGCCGCCGTGCCGGGCCCGATGTCGAGCCCCATCCAACCCTCGGGCAGGCTGGTGCCGGCCTGGCGAACCTCTCCCCCGGCGCTGGGGTCGCCGATCTTGCCGCCGGGGCCCATCGCCGTCAGGTCGTGGGGAACAATGATGCGTCCGTCGGCTCGTTCGAGGAGGTCACGGCACGTGTCGATCATGTCCTCTTCGAGCAGCGAGGCACCGACCTGATTCCCCTGGGCCGCCAGAAAAGTGAAGCACATGCCGCCGCCGACAATGAGCTTGTCGCATCGCTTGAGCAGTGCCTCGATGACACCGAGCTTGTCGCTGACCTTGGAACCGCCGAGAACCGCGATGAACGGCTTCTTGGTCCGCTCTCGCATCCCGCCGAGGACCTCGACTTCCTTCTCGAGGAGGCGACCGGCCGCCGAAGGGACATGCTGAGGGGGCCCAACGATCGACGCGTGCGATCGGTGCGACGCGCCGAACGCGTCGTTGACATACGCGTCGATCCCGCCGATCAGTTCCGCGACAAAGGCAGGATCATTGCCCGTTTCTCCGGGATTGAAACGGAGATTGTCCAGGACCTCGATGCCGGGCAAGAGCTCTTCGAGGCGAGCCCGGACCGGGTCCATGTTGAGTTCGGCCACGACCTGACCCTTGGGACGTCCGAGATGACTACAAGCAACAACCGTCGCACCGGCCTGCTGCAGGTAGCGCAGTGTGGGCAGCGCTGCCCGGATCCGCAGATCGTCGGCAATCTCACGGGTGCCATCGGCGCTGGTCCGCAGCGGCACGTTGAAGTCGACCCGGCACAGCACACGCTTGCCGGTCAGGTCACCGAGGTCTTCGAGCGTGGGAACAGAAGTCATGCAGCACCTCCGAGCTTGAGAGCGAGATCGACCATGCGGTTGGAGTAGCCCCACTCGTTGTCGTACCACCCGACGATCTTGATCATGTCTCCACCCATCACCATCGTGAGCGGGGCGTCGAGTACGCAGGACTCGGGGCGACCGACGATGTCCGATGACACGATCGGGTCGGTATTGACGGCCAGTACCCCGGCCATGGGCCCATCGGCGGCAGCCTGGAAGGCCTCGTTGATCTCTTCGATCGTGACCGACCGCGACAGGTTCCCGACAAAGTCGGTGGCGCTGCCCGCCGGCACCGGTACCCGCATCGCCATGCCGTCGAGCTTGCCCAACAGATGTTCAAGCACCAGCCCCGTCGCCTTGGCCGCACCGGTCGAGGTCGGGATCAGGTTCACCGCGCCGGCGCGGGACCGACGCAGATCCTTGTGCGGTGCGTCGACGATGTTCTGGGTGCCGGTGTAGGCATGGATCGTGGTGATCAAGCCTCGCTCGACACCGAACGCATCGTCGAGCACCTTGACCATCGGCGCGAAGCAGTTCGTCGTGCACGACGCATTCGACACAACGACATCGGTGTCGGGGTCGAGCGCATCGTCGTTCACACCGATGACCACCATCGCATCGGCATCAGGACTTGGCGCAGAAATGATGACCTTTGAAGCACCGGCATCGAGGTGCATGGCGGCTTGCTCGCGCTTTTTGAACACCCCGGTCGCTTCGAGCACGACATCGGCTCCCAGGTCGGCCCACGGCAGCTTCGACGGATCCCGCTCACTGAGGAACTCCATCCGGTCGCCGTCGACCGTGATCTCGCCTTCGCCGATCGTCACCTCGAAGGGGGCCTGGCCATACACCGTGTCGTACTTGAGCAGATGTGCCATGGTCTCGGGATCGCCGAGATCGTTGACGGCGACGAAGTCGATGTCGGCGCCGCGCTGCTTGGCGGCTCGCATGACATTGCGGCCAATGCGGCCGAAACCGTTGATGCCCACGCGGATCGTCACGTGACGTACTCCTGTTGCTAGGGGGATTGGGGTGAGCGAGTGCTCAGGTGCGCTCGACGTCGCGGTGCGACACGCGTGGATGGTAGCCCTGCTCTTCGAGGTGCTCACGGAGCTTGCGGGCAGCCCACACCGAGCGGTGCTTGCCGCCGGTGCAGCCCACGGCAATCGACAGATACGACTTGCCTTCGCGCTCATAGGCGGGCACCAGCAAGTCGAGCAGCGAATACAACCGATCCAAGAAATCAGGAGTGATCTCTTGGGCCTCGAGGTACGCGCCGATCTCGGGGTCGCGCCCCGTGAGCGGCCGCAGTTCCTCGATCCAGTGCGGGTTCGGCAGGAATCGGCAGTCGAGCACGAGGTCAACGTCGATGGGCAAACCGTGCTTGTAGCCGAAGCTCACGACCCGCACACTCATCGCCCGTTCCTCGGAGCTGGTCGAGAACTCGGCTTCGATGCGATCGCGAAGCTGGTGCACGCTCAGGTTCGAGGTGTCGATGACCATGTCAGCCTCGGCTCGCACCGGTTCGAGCGCCTTGCGCTCGGCCTCGATCGCTTCGAGCAGTGGCAGCGAACCATCCCAAGGATGGGGCCGTTTCGTCGATTCGTAGCGACGCACCAGCGCAGGCGTGCTCGCCTGCAGGAACACCACACGGAGGCGACCGGTTTCGTTCGCCCGCAACATCCGCAGCGCATTGCTGATCGCGGCCGCGTCTTCGCCGCCGCCGGCCACCAGGGCCATGCGGTCGAAGCGGTTTCCCGGATCACCGGCGAGCTCGGAAACCTTGGGGATCAGCGCGCTGGGCAAATTGTCGATGACAAACCAGCCCAGATCCTCGAGAAAATTCGCTGCCTGTGATCGACCTGCACCGGATTGGCCGGTGACGACTGCGAACTCCACGGCGTCAGGGTACGACGAATCAACAACGGTGTGTTGGGCAAGACGAACTAGTTCAGCGAAACTTCTGCAATCGCACTACCGCTTGTCGGCGACGAGCACCAGCAGTCGGGGAATCAACGCGGACTCTCGGTAGGTCTCGTTGCGGGCCAAGAAGCCCTCGGGCGGCGATGGCTCGATCATGCGCTGAAGCACCAGGCCTGACTCGATCATGGCGTTCAAGTAGCGGCTCAGGGGTCGGTGCACGAACGGGATGAAGACGTCCTTTTGGACTTCTTCGACCGTCTCGGCCTCTTGGAGGTACGGGCCGATGCGCCAATAGCGTTCCGGCGGGTCGAGCCACTGGTCGTCGATCCATCCGGCGCCTGGCGTTTGCAGCAGCGGGTGGTTGAGCATGAACACGAACCGGCCGCCGGGTCGCAGCACCCGTGCTGTTTCCTCCATGGCCGCATCCATCGCGTCGATGTGCTCGTAGACGAGGCAGGCGAGCGCCGCATCGAAACAGTCGTCGGGAAACGGCAGTTCGTCGGCGCCGGCCCTGGCATAGACGGGGCCGCCGCCGAGGCGCGCCGCTTCGACCGTCTGCGCCGCCGTCGGGTCGACACCGATCACGGAGTCGGCGTCGCCACCGGCCGCGGCGACGAGACGGCGGGCGATCTGGCCTTCGCCGGTCCCGATGTCGACAACGCGATCTCGCCCGGCCAACAAGTCGACGGCCAACGGGATGATCTGCTCTTCGTACTCGGCGTCGGCGCCGCCCGTGAACTCGCGTTGCCACCAGTCCGCGTGCTGCTCCCACAACGGCACATCACTCATCGTCAGCTCCCCGCTGCACTTCTCTGACACCCGCAACTTCCGCGGGCGCGGTGTCTACGACCTGCCGCTCGTCCGACTCATCGGGGTGGGCCTTGTCATAGATGGCCTGGCCGACCGCGTCGGGCAACCAGCTCAGCTCTTGCAGTGTCGCCAGCGACGCCGCCTTGACCGCCCGGATGCCGCCCATCTCCTTGAGCAGGCGCTTGCGACGCGTTTCACCAAGCCCAGGAATCTCATCGAGGAACGACTTCTTCATGCGCTTGTTGCGCAACTGCCGGTGATAGGTGATGGCGAACCGGTGACTCTCGTCGCGTATCCGCTGCAGCATGTACAAGGCCTCGCTCTGGCGAGGCAGCATGATCGGATCGCTGCGACCGGGCACATAGACCTCTTCGAACTGCTTGGCCAGCGATGCGACCGGGATCTCGTCGCGCAACCCGAGATCGTCGAGCACCCGCACCGCCGAAGTGAGCTGGCCCTTGCCGCCATCGACGAGCAGAAGCTGCGGCGGATACGCGAACTTGCCCCGCTCCTCGACCGGACGCTCACGGTCCTGCAAATAGTTGGTAAAGCGCCGACGTAGGACTTCTTCCATCGCTGCGAAGTCGTCGTTGCCCTCGACGGTCTTGATCTTGAAGCGGCGATACTCGCGCTTGGCTGGCAGGCCGTCTTCGGTGACCACCATGGAGCCAACGTAATCCGTGCCTTGAATGTGGCTCATGTCGTAGCACTCGATACGAAGCGGGGCCTCGGGGAGATCGAGGTACTGCTGGAGCTCGTTCAGCGCCTGCGCCCGCGAGTTGTGGTCGGCTGCCCGCTTCAAGCGATGGCGGGTGAACTCTTCTTTGGCATTGCGTTCCACGGTCTCCATGAGCGTGCGTTTGGCACCTCGTTGCGGGACCCGGATCTCGACCTGGGACCCTCGCCCGTCGGACAACCACTGTTGGTACAGCTCAGGATTGGTCGATGGCACAGGCACATAGACCTGCTTGGGGAGACCCAACGG
>CALLPT010000379.1 GCA_938015575.1 uncultured Acidimicrobiales bacterium | reverse complement strand
CTCGAAGTAGCGGCGGTGCTCCCAGTCGGTGACGGCGGCCTCGAACGCGGCGACCTCACTGCGGTGGAAGTGGGCGTAGTGGCCAACCACGTCGTCGCCAAGCAATCGACGAGCGGCTTTGCTCGTCGCGAACTGATCGGTCGCAGCGGCGAGCGAAACAGGCACGAGCGCGGCGTCTGAGGTGTAGGCGTCGCCGAGTAACTCCGCGGGCGGTTCGATCTGATGCTCGATGCCGTCGAGGCCGCTCGCGAGCGCGGCCGCATAGGCGACGTACGGGTTGGCGTCGGCGCCGGGTAGTCGGCATTCGATCCGGCGGCTCTGTCCGCGGCCGACGATGCGGAAGCTGGTGGTGCGGTTGTCGTTGGACCATGCGAGTCGTGTCGGTGCCCAGGACTGGCTTTGGTATCGCTTGTATGAATTGATCGTTGGGGCATAGGCCACCATGAGTTCGGGCGTGTGGGCCATGAAGCCGCCGAGGAACCAGCGAAACTCGTCGGTGGGTTCGTCGCCGCTCTCCGAGGTGAAGGCGTTCCGTCCGTCGCGCCACAGCGACAGATGAAGGTGGCAGCTGCTTCCGGGCTGAACGGCATCGGGCTTAGCCATGAACGTCACACTGACGCCCTGTTGATCTGCGATCTCTTTGAGTGCCTGTTTCATCACCACGTGGCGATCCGCCATTTCGAGCGCGTCGGCCCAGGCGATGTTCAGTTCGTGCTGCCCGATCGCAGCCTCGCCCTTACTGTTCTCGACGGGGATGCCCGACGCGCTCAGAGCCCGCCGGGCGGCCCCCACGTAGCCCTCGGTGCGAGCGCCCTGGAGCAAGTGGTAGTCCTCGACGTACCAGCCGGCGGCTTCGAGATCCCGATATCCCTTGTCGTGGGCGGTCCTATAGCTGTCGGTGAAGATGAAGAACTCGAGCTCCGACGCTGCGCCGGTCGTATAGCCCGCTTCGGCGAGCCGGTCGATCTGGCGACGGAGGATAGAGCGGGGTGCAACCGCGATTGGCGCATGCGTCGCATCGTCTTCGACGTCGCAGAGCACGATCGCGGTCCGTTCAGTCCAAGCGGCGCGGCGAAGCGTGGCCAGGTCAGGGACAAGATGGAAGTCCCCGTAGCCCGCCTGCCAGTTGGCCGATGCGTAGCCCTCGACGGGTTCCATCTCCATGTCGACGGTCAATAGGTAGTCACAGGCGTGGGTCCCGGCTTCGAGTGCCGAGTCAACAAAGAAGTCGGCGTCGAATCTTTTCCCGACGAGGCGTCCGTAGTGGTCGGTGAACGCCATGACGACGGTGTCGATGGAGCCGTTGGTGACAGCGGTGCGTAGCTCGTCGGTCGAGAGGGTCATGACGCCAGTTCAGCAGAGTCACGCGACCTTGGGTGACGCTGATGCGTCATACTGACAACCGAAGGCGCGCCCAGGCGCCACAACAGGGGGAACTCATGCGTCGATTGCTACTGCTCATCGTGGCTGTCCTGACCAGCGTGGTGCTGGTCGCCGTACCCGCAGCGGTCGCTGCGCCGGGTGGCGGCAAGGACAAGGGCGGTGGCGGCGGCGGTGGTGGTGGCGGCGGCGGTGGTGGTGGCGGCGTCCCGACCGCAGTGGTCACGCTCGGTGACAGCTACATCTCGGGCGAGGCCGGTCGGTGGCAGGGCAACTCGAACTCAACCAGCCCGGATCGCGACGGCACGGATCGTGCGACGACCAAGCGCCGTGGTTCCTGGACCACCGATATCGGCCGTGTCTATCTCGACGGGACGGGCGCTTCCGGCTGCCACCGCTCCGACGTCGCCGAAGGCCTGAGTAACACCGTGCCCGTCGATGCCCGGTTCAACTTTGCCTGCTCCGGCGCGACAACCGCCAATGTGATCAGTGCGGCGAACGGTGGCCAGTGGTTCAAGGGCGAAGCCCCACAAACGGATCAGCTCGCCCAGTTGACGACCACCCACAATGTCGAACTGATCGTCTTGTCAATCGGCGGCAACGATCTCGGGTTCAGTGACATCATCATCGACTGCACGGTGCGCTACAACACCAGCGTCACCTGGCTGAAGAACACCTGCAACGGCCCCCAGCAGGCGAATGTCGATGCCGCGATGCCCGCGGCAATGGCGGGCGTCGCTCAAGCAATCAACGACATCAAGGCCGTGATGGCTGCGGCCGGCGACACCGACTATCGCATCGTGTTGCAGAGCTACCCGTCGCCGATCCCACGCGGCTCCGAGTTCCGTTTCGGCGAAAGCGGCTGGAACCGCACGAGTGTGGGCGGCTGCCCGTTCTGGAACGTCGATGCGAACTGGGCCCGTGACTCGCTCGTTCCCCAGATCTCAAACAATCTGGCCGCGGTCGCCGCGGCCCAGGGCGTCGACTTCCTGGACCTGTCCGACATGCTCGAAGACCGCGAAGTCTGCTCGGTGCACACCGCCGAGGGAAGCGGCTCGAATGCCGAGTGGGCGCGCTGGCTCGGCACCGGCCTGACCCAGGGCGAAGCACAGGAATCGATGCACCCGAACGCGCTTGGTCAGCAGGCCGCAGCCCGTTGCCTCGATCTCGTCTGGGCTGCCGGGCCAGGTTCGTACCGATGCACGAATACGCCGGGACTCGGCACCGATGGGATGGCGATCAGCTAGCCGGGATCGTCAGCAGCATCTCGAGTTCATTGACACAGGGGTTGCTCGGAAGCACATCGACCGTGCCCGTCGCATCGAAACCGCAGCGCTCGTAAAGAGCGATCGCGGCTGCGTTGTCTCGGACGACCCACAACACAACCTGGTCGTCTCCGGCACGGCGCGCCCAGTCGACGGTCGCCTCGACAAGGGTCGCGCCGACCTGTTGACCGCGCGCATCGTCTCGGACCCACATGGCGACCAACATCGGCGCTTCGTGGTGTTCGGTGTAGACGATCGATGCGGTGCCGAGCGGTCGACCTGATTCGTCTTCGGCGACAAAGACCCCGTTGGGTCGCCCCAGCGGGCCGGTCGTCAAGCGCTCGCGCCAGGTGGCTTCGTCGAAGCTGGCTTCTCGTTCATGGGTCGACGCGAATGCTTCTGGGTTCGCGGTCAGCGACTCCAGTCGCAGGTCGCGATAGGTCTCCCAGTCGTCGGCGTGGAGCTGGCGTATCCGCATGTCCAAACCGTATTGCTCGGCTCGTGCGGCGACGTCGGAATTAGCGCCAGCCGAAGAATGCCGTCACGAACGCGACGGCCAAGATGGCCAAGATCAGGCTGAACCAGATACGGAACCAGGGCGTGAACCGGGGGCTGCCGGGTGGAAGTCGGTGCACGGTGGTACCGGCAAAGCGGTCCATCACGCTCTGGCGCCGGTCGCGGTCTTGAAACATGAAGAACAGTGATACGGCCGAAAGCGCACCGAGAATCACCGCGCCAAACGGGATGATCTCAACCGGTCGGTGCGTCACCCGTTTGAGTGCGGTCACCGGCTCGACGCGTCCGAGTTCGCTCGTTGGGTCGAGTACGTACAGGCCCATGAGTTGCTTGCCCGGCGAGGCCCCTTCGCTGAGCAGCCAGTACAGCTCCCACAGCACCGCCAACACGACACTGACCAACAGGACCGTGCCCGCGTTGTCGCCCTCGAGCAGCGCCGAAGGAAAGGCGAGGCTGCCGGTTTCGTTGCGATAGGTGTCGAGCGTTGCTTCGTCGTACACGACCGGAATCCACGTCTGGTGCAACATGGTGAGGGCGATGCCGAAGATCGCTCCGTCGGCGATCCGGGCCGCGACGCGATGGGGGATCGACGCCAGCGGGCGTGGCCGGGGTGGCGGCGGAGGCGCTGCCTCGGGCGATTGCACCTGGTCGGTCCAACGAAAGCCGTCCCACCAGCGTCGGGTTCCGACTGGATCCATGGGTGACTGGTACCAGCCGGCGGTCATGACCCGAGGAACCGTGAGCCTTGGAGTTGCTCGGTGAGGCGGGCCGCTTGATCGGCGACCTGGCGTCCGATGTCGTGGTTCGCATCGGGGTCGTGTGGGAACCGATACGTCGGTCCGTGAACCTGGAGCGCGGCGACGATGCCGTCCGGTCCGAACACGGGTGCGGCGACGGAGTTGATGCCGAGCGCGAACTCTTCAAAGCACCAGAGGTAGCCGGCCGAACGTGCTTGGATGATGCGCTCGCGCAGTTGCGATGGATCGGTCATCGTGTTCGAGGTCAGTGCTTCGAGCGGCTCGCTCAGATAGCGGTCGACCTCGGCTGCTCCGAGGTGGGCAAGGAAGACGATGCCCGTGGGCAATGCGTGCGCGAGCCCGGACTCGCCGGTCCAGTCGCGAACTTGCACGTCGTGATCAGAGACGACCTGGTCGATGAACTGGACCCAGCCGTTCTCGTACACCTCGAGTCCGGCTGCTTCGCCGATATCGGCGCTGAGACCGATGAGGTACGGGCGAGCGGTCGCGATCAAGCTGCGTCGTGGGTTGCCGCCGAACAGGTCGGCGACGACGGTGCCGATGCGGTAGTTCGAGGCATCGTCGCGTTCGACGGCGCCTTCGGTTTCGAGTGCTTGCAACAGGCGTGCGACGGTGGACTTCGGCAGGTCGACGCGCCCGGCGAGTTCGGTGACCCCTGCCGACTCGACCGCGAGTGCACGAAGCAGCAGAAACGCCCGCTCGATCGATTGCACACCAGCCATGGCATGAGCGTACCGCTTTGTGGTACGCCGTTCCGTATTGCGGAACACGCGGGCTTGAGTTCGGCCTTGGTGTGCTGCGGGGCGCGACGCCGGCTACGGGATGCCGATCATCTCGGTCGACGAGCGCAACACGGGCGAGTTCGCGTAGTCGACGAGCCCCTCGATGCCATCGGACTGGTACGCCGCGTTGAACGCGGCCAGTTCCTCGAGGCCGGGAAACCACAACTCGGCCATGCCCAAGTACGGGTCAACGTCTGGCTCGTCGCTGGTGCTGATCACGTATCGCAGACCTCCGACCTCTTCCAGCGTTTCGGCCACATTGGGCGCATGGACGTCGAGCCAATGGGCGAAGTAGGCACCGTGATCCGTGTCCGGTTTGGCGACGACCAGCGTTGTGACCTTGACGAAGCCGCTCCGGGTGCAGGGGAACGGCTTGTCGAAACTGTTCGGTTCGGTCCGGATGAGCCCGTCGACGACGACGTACTCGGTCGTTGGCCACGGCACGTACGGCTCGGCCCGCTCCTGAAACGTGTCGCGAGGCGGGTCGCCGTGCGGCCACTGCGGGCGCGGCGGGGCCGCATGGAACCAGAGTTGGGCGACCCCGTCCCAGGCCTGGTTGCCGTCGGCATCGGGCTCGAAGACCGTGGCGATGTAGCGCTGCGCGGCCGTACGCCCCCGATCTGCCGAGCGGCGCTGTTGACTCACGACGCCGGGCATGTGGTTGGCGAACCAATTCGCGACGAGGTCTTCCCGGCTCACTCCCGCCCGGCGCCGGATCAGATACTGCATTTTCGCGCCGGGACTTGCCTCGATCGTCATAGACGCCATTGTGGCGTGTCATCTTCTCGGGGTCGAACTGGGACGGCTGAGCGCGCCACGGGCTGTGCGAGCGGGCAGACTGTGGGCCAGTTTTAGAACGAGGAGCACCGTGACTGACACGATCATCGATCGCCGCAACTTCTACATCAATGGGGCGTGGGTTGCGCCTGCTGAACCGAACGACTTCGACGTGATCAACCCGTCGACCGAGCAGGCGTGCGCGGTGATTTCGCTCGGCGGCGAGGCCGACACCAACGCTGCGGTTGCGGCCGCCAAGGCTGCGTTCCCCGCCTGGGCCGAGACTTCCAAGGAAGAGCGGATCGCGCTGCTCGAGAAGCTGCTCGAGATCTACACGGCTCGCGCAGGTGAGATGGCCGAAGCGATCTCGCTCGAGATGGGCGCACCCATCACGCTCGCGCAGACCCAACAGGTCGGTGCGGGCCTCGGCCACATGAAGACGACCATCCGGGAGCTTCAGACGTTCGAATTCGACCGTCCGCTCAACGATCGCAACCCCGACAACGCCGTCCTCTACGAGCCGGTCGGGGTGTGCGCAATGATCACGCCGTGGAACTGGCCGATGAACCAGATCGTGCTCAAGGTCGCTCCGGCACTCGGTGTCGGTTGCACGATGGTGCTCAAGCCGAGCGAAGTCGCTCCGTTGAGCGGTGCGCTGTTTGCCGAGATGATCGACCAGGCCGGTTTCCCGGCTGGTGTGTTCAACATGGTGCAGGGCGACGGACCCGGTGTCGGCACGCAGCTTTCCGGTCACCCCGATGTCGACATGGTGAGCTTCACCGGTTCGACGCGCGCTGGGGTCGCCATCACGAAGAACGCAGCCGACACGGTCAAGCGAGTCGCACTCGAACTCGGTGGCAAGGGAGCGAATATCGTCTTCGCTGACGCCGACGAAAAGGCCGTCTCTCGTGGCGTTGCTCGCGTGTTCAACAACTCGGGCCAGTCTTGCAATGCGCCGACCCGCATGCTCGTCGAGCGTGACATCTACGACCAGGCACTCGAGATCGCAGCCCAGGTTGCCGAGAAGACCGCCGTCGACATCGCGGCCAACGAGGGTCGCCACATCGGCCCGGTCGTCAACGAGACCCAGTGGAACAAGATCCAGGACCTCATCGAGTCCGGTGAAGCCGAAGGCGCTCGCCGACTGGCTGGTGGCACCGGTCGACCCGAAGGCCACGACGCGGGCTACTTCGTCAAGCCGACCGTCTTCGCCGACGTCACCCCGGACATGCGCATCTACCGCGAAGAGATCTTCGGCCCGGTGTTGTCGATCATGCCGTTCGATACCGAAGAAGAAGCGGTCGAAATCGCGAACGATACGAACTACGGCC
This sequence comes from uncultured Acidimicrobiales bacterium, assembly GCA_938015575.1. GTDB lineage: Bacteria > Actinomycetota > Acidimicrobiia > Acidimicrobiales > UBA10347 > UBA10347. The sequence goes on along the minus strand of CALLPT010000379.1, from coordinate 2,256 downwards.
TGACCAATTACTTGCAGACCTCGGACAACGAGCGTGCCCAGCGCATCGCTCGCCGTCTGCGTTCGGGCATGGTCGAAGTCAACGGTCTTCCCCGTGGGGCGAACGCGCCGTTCGGTGGCTACCGCCAGTCGGGCAACGGTCGCGAGGGCGGCGAATGGGGCATCGAGGAGTTCCTCGAGGTCAAGTCCGTCAGCGGCTTCTACGACGTCCCTGCCGAGTAACACATCTGTCGTCTGATGGCCCCGGTGGCCGCCTGAGCTCGTTGAGCCTGATCTCAACAAGCCTGGGCGCTTCACCGGGGCCTCTGCGCGTTTTGTCGGCGCGGCGCTATTCCTCGAGGCCGGCTTGTTGGCGGCGCCAGCGGGCGTTCATGCGCACGCCCCACGAGTTGAAGGGCTCGGGGAAGTTGCGGCTCGGGCGGCCCTTCGAGTCCATGAGCGCGATCGAGTCCGACTCGTGGCCGCTCATCTTCTCGGCCAGCAGCTTGCCGCTGATCGTGCCCTTGGCGATGCCGACGCCGTTGTGCACGACCGTGCCCCACACGCCATCGCCGGGATTGCCCAGTTCGCCGAACACGGGAGCGCCATTGCGGGTCAGGCTGAGTGCGCCGCCCCAGGTGAATTCGAAGGGCACATCGGCGAGCATCGGGTAGCGGTTGAGGAAGCTCTGTCGGTGCGTCGCTCGAGCCGTCTCCAAGGGCTTGCCGACGATCGACGAGCGGCGGCTGTAGCTGAAGATGTTCCGGATCAGAATCCGTCGGCTCGCGGTGCGACGCACCGACGTGCCGGCCGGGTGGGCGGCGATGATGCCGTAGCTCTCGACACCGCCGAGCCGGTCGACTTCCTCGTCGGTCAGCTCGCGAGTCATCGACCCCCAGGTGATCATCGGGATCAGGTGCTTGGCGAAAAACCCGAAGCCTTCGACGAATCCGTTGGTCGCGAGCACCAGGTTCGGGGTGGTGACGCTGCCTCGTCCCACACCGCCGGTACTTGTGTGCAGCGTGTGTGGCGGGCCGAAGTCGACCTCGGTGACCATCGTCGATTCGTGCACGGTCACGTTGTCGGGCATCGTGTCGGCCAGGCCTCGCACCATGGCCGCCGGCTGCACGAGGTAGCTGTGCGGCGCGTGGATCGCGGACCGATAGAAGCCGCTACCGAAATGGGCCTGCAAGGCAGCCGCTTCGTGGCGCGAGTAGTCCTCGTCGATGGCGTCGAGCGACGCCGCGAAGCCTTCGAGCAGCTTCTCGCCCTTGGCCGTAGCGGCAGCGTGGTACTTGCCTTCGCGGCGCCAGTCGCAGTCGATGCCGTGTTCAACGATGGTGTCTTCGAGGTACTGGAGTGCCTCGCGGTTCAGGGCCACTTCTCGCTTGGCGGGCTCGATGTTCTCGGCAAACGACTTGGCCCGGATGTTGTGTGCGTGGTCGATGGCGAAGCCGCTGCTTCGCCCGGCGGCGTTGTTGCCGATGCGGTCGCCTTCGATGAGCATGACCGACGCGTCGGGGTTCAGCTCGGCGAGTCGGCGGCACGCGGCGAGCCCTGAGTAGCCGGCGCCGACGACCACATAGTCCGCCGTCCGATCGCCGGTGAGCGGCGTTGCTTCCCCTGGCGGCGGCAGGATCTCCTGCCACGCATTCTGTTGGTCGTACACCGGGGCCAGCGAAACCGTCGCTCGCTGCGCTCGCTTACCGAGTTGTTCGCTGGCGCTCACAACTCGCCTTCCATCGAGTTCGAGAACGTCTTCACGAGAGGTCGAGCCAGATGGTCTTGGTCTCGGTGTACTGGTCGTGGGCCTGCACGCCGTTGTCGCGGCCGCCGAACCCTGACAGGCCATAGCCACCGAACGGCGTGGACGCATCGCCTTCGGAGTAGGTGTTGACCGACACCGTGCCCGCCCGCAGTCGGCGTGCTGCGAGGTGCGCCGTCCGTACGTTCGAAGTGAACACCGACGCGTGTAGGCCGTAGGACGTGTCGTTGGCCATCGCGATGGCTTCGTCGGCGTGGGCGAACGTCGAGACCGCGAGCACGGGCCCGAAGACCTCGTCGATCGCGAGCGCCATGTCGGGCCGAACCCCTTCGAAGATGGTCGGCTCGACGAACCAGCCGCCCGACGCCTCTCGCACCCGACGGCCACCCCGGCGCAACACGGCGCCCGCAGCTTCCGCGGCGGCGATGTGGTCGAGCACCTTGTCGAGATCGATGATGTGATCGTGGTGAGTGTGGGTGATGAAGACCGCCTCGACGTTTAGTCCTAGCTCGC
>CALLPT010000378.1 GCA_938015575.1 uncultured Acidimicrobiales bacterium | reverse complement strand
CGACGCGTGTGCCTAGGTTGCCGGCGGCACCCGTGACCACGACCTGGCCTGCGGTCCGACGCTCGATCATCTCGCCTCGTCGAGAAACAGCACACACACCGGTGCATCGATGTCCTCGAGCCGGTCCAGGATGCGGGGCTGACCGGTGGCTTGGTCGACGCTCATGCGAACCAACGAGTTGCTTGCTTGGTTCGCGATCACCAGGACCGAGCCATCGTGGTTGAGCGCAAAGTGGCGCGGCTCCGCTCCCCCGCTTTCGACCCAGCCGCGTGGCGCGAGGCCGGCGCGTTCGTCGACGAACTCGAACACTGCGAGGCTGTCGTGGCCACGATTTGAGACATAGACGTACTTCCCCGTTGGATGGACAGCGACCTCGGCCGTCGTCGATGCGCCGGACCACTCGCCCGGCAGTGTCGGCCATACGCCAGCCGTCACCCAGCCACCGGTTGCGGTGTCTCGTCGCAGCATCGTGACGGTCGAGTCAAGTTCGCCGACCACGAACGCGACGGGCGCCGAGGGATGGAGCGCCAGGTGCCGTGGCCCGGCTCCAGGTGCGGCCTCCCACTCGCAGACAGGCTGCAGTTCCGAACCAAGCCCCGCCAGGTCATAGCTGAAGACCCGGTCGGCGCCCAGGTCAACAGCATGGATCCGCTGCGACTCGAGGTCGACGCGCACGCAATGAGCGTGCGGCTCACGCTGACGGTCGGTCGGCCCACTGCCCTCGTGCTGGCGTTCACCGAGTAAGGCACCGAGCGAGCCGTCGGACTCGAGCTGCCAGCAGGCGACGGTGCCCGACACGTAGTTGGCGACATAGAGATGTTCGTTCTGGCGGTCGATCGCCAGATGACAAGGTGCATCGCCGCGGCTCGGCACCCGGCCGAGTTCGACCGGCTGCTTCTGCCACTCCTCATCGAAGCGAAGCGCCACCACTGCTCCCGCGACGCCGTCGCTCGAAGCAACCGTTTCGCTCACGGAGTAGAGGACGGGGAGCGTCGGGTGATGTACCAAGAACGACGCGTGAGCGACCCCTTCGATCCGGGTGCGTTCTCGCATGCCGTCATCGTCGAGGTCGATCACCCGGATCCCGACCGCCGTGGCGTGGGTGTAAGAGCCAACGGCGATGCGGGATCGGGCGGTCATCGATTGATCAGACCCGGCTCAAGGTGCGAGCTCGACCGCGCCGGCGTCGCACGCGACGCCTTGGGGACGAGCCACGCCACGCTGATCCGTGGCGGGGCATGCGCCAACGACGCTGTCGATGGCCGGACTCCCGGCACCGGGCAGATGCGTGAGCGTCGTGCCACCGTTGTCGCTGAGCGGCCCGAGCAGTGCATCGGTCATGGATTGGTCGGTGGCACCGTCGGGATTGCACGAGCCGTCACTGATCACGTTGGAGCCACCCGAGGCGATCGTGGCAGCACCGCCGCCTTCGATCGCGCACGCGACCGCGCCATCGCGACCTTCGATGATGTTGTTGGTCAACGTTGCACTCGCTGGGGCCCCGAACGTGGCGACGAGAATCCCCGACGCCGTGCCTGCGGGTGCGGCGTTGGCGGTGAACGTCGAGTTCGTGACGTCGAGTACACCGTCGGTGTGGAAGATCGCACCGCCATGCCAGGCGGTCGACACGTTGCCACTGAAGGTGCTGTTGAGCACGGTCGCGTTGCCGAGCGAACGCAGTCCACCCGCGACATCAGATGCAGCCACGTTGCCCGACACGGTGCTGTTGGTGATTGTGATTGTGCTTCCGAAGAATCCGTAGATACCGCCAGCAGGCTGGTTCAGGCTGGTGTTGTCGGCGACGGTGCTGTTGACCACATCAAGGGTTGCGCCGGCACCGTTGTAGATGCCGCCGCCGCCGAACTCGAAGTTCGCCGGACCGGCGCTGTTCTCGACATTGTCCCGGACCACGACCTGTTCGAGGCGCAGCGAGCCATAGTTGAGGACGCCGCCTCCCTGGGGCGAAGCGACGCCGTCACGAATGGTCACGCCGCGCAGGATCACGTCGACCGATGCTCCGACCCGCACGACGCGGGAGAGGCCACCGGCGCTCACCGTGAGTCCGGGCGCTGCCAGCGCATCGACCGTGACCGAGCGCTCGATGGCGAGCTGGCCCGAAGTCAGGTTGATCGTTTGACCGGCCAGGGCAGGCGCAAACGTGATCGTTCCTCCGGGTGCGATTGCGGCCAGCGCTGCTCGCAGCGAGCCGGGACCACTGTCCGCAGAGGTGGTCACGACCAGCTCGGTCGGCGGTGGAATCTCGTCGAGCTCAACGAGGTCAATGGCGGCCGTTCCGGTCCCGTTGCCGGTCGGGAAGCTGAACCCGTAGCCCCAGACCTCGTTCAAGCTCAGACCATCATCGGGCGCGCCTGCTGGCTGGTCGGCGCTACGGGTGAACCCCTCGAGGGGCAGCGACACTCGTTGCCAACCAGCGGTGTCGTCGGCGAACGTCGCCTCGAACCGCTCGGCCGTATCAGGGGCCTGGTAGACCCGGACATAGTCGACCTTGTACTGCTGCGGATAGACGTTGGCGGGGTCAACGGCGCCACCGAAGTTGCCACCGATGGCAAGGTTCAGCAACAAGAAGAACGGCTTGTCGAACACCCACTCGCCCAAACCGGCGATGTCGCCAGGCGTTGCCTGGTGGTACAGGTTGCCGTCGACGAACCAGCGGATCAGATCCGGCTCCCATTCGACCGCGAACGTGTGATACGAGCCGCTGACAGGTCCACCGAAGTTGTAGATGTCGCCGAAGCTTCCGCCACCGGAGTAGCCGGGACCGTGGATCGTGCCGAACGCCTCGTTGGGCAGCCTGCTCACATACTCCATGATGTCGATCTCACCAGCGCCCGGCCACGGGTTCCGGGTGATGTCGGTGCCCAGGCTCCAGAATGCAGGCCACAGGCCGGGCCCGCCGTCGGGGACGAGCAGGCGTGATTCGATGCGGCCATAGGCAAACTCGGCCCGGTCGACCGAGAGCAGGCGGGCCGACTCGAACTCGCACGGGCCGTAGTAGCACTCGAGTTCAGGGTTGGCACGATCGAGCGTGATCACCAGATTGCCGGCACCGTCGGTGGCGACGTTGTCGGTGTCGTCGGTGTAGTACTGCAGTTCGTCGTTGCCCCAGCCGTTCTTGCCGTCGGGGGTGACGTCGCCGATCTCATAACCCCAGTTGTCGGGGTCCGGAGGTGCGCCTGCGGCGCCGTCGAACTCGTCGGCCCACGCCAGCGTCCATCCAGCCGGGCCCGGGTCCGGGGCGCGGTTGTCTTGCAGGACCATCGTCACCGGGTCGCCGCTGCCGGAGCCGTAGTACCAGAAGTCGACACTTTGGGCGCCGGTCCAGTCCTGGGCGAGCGGGAAGGTCCGGCTGATCATGGCGTCGGAGCCACCGGCACTGATAGGCGTGCCGGCCACGGTTACGCCCGAGATGGGCAGCACGTCGGCGTCGCAGTCAAGACCGGTTTCGGCGGCGCGGAAGTGGAACACCATGTCGGCGCGGCCGTCTTCGTTGATGTCTTCAAGATGGCCGCCGCCATGAGTCTCGGTCGCAGCGCCGAGGGTCACCGAGGTCGGATCGATCGTTGCCGCATCGAAGTCATCGGTCGTGAGGATGTGGACCGGGACCACTCGATTGCCCTGGCGCCCATTCGACGAACAGAGCTGGCCCCGCACTTCGGCTTCGACGCTCGTGGGCAGCGACATGCTGAGCACCTGCTCGTTACTGTCTTGGCCCGGGCGGGCACTCAGGCCGACCGCTCCGGGTCGCACCGCAGTGGCATCAACGGGGCCCTCGGACTCCCAGAGATAGGCGCCACGCTCGAAGTCATCGAGCAGGAACGCGTCGTAGGCGTCGTTGTCTTCGATGATCAGCGAGCCTTGGAAGAGGGCGCCCCGTTCAACATCGATCGGGTCGACGAGTCGCACGATGACCTGCTCGTTGCCCTCGTGTTTGGTGTCGTCAAAGGTCTGCACGCTGAAGCCGAGCTCGGAGGCTCCGCCGTTGACAAACGTCAGCGTCCCGCCGACCGGGAGGAACTCTTCGCCCTCGATCGCGTTCGAGCGTTCGGTGCGATAGCCGATGCTCACTTGGGCCGGATCGTCGGGTCCCATGGGTCGGTTGAGTTTGACGGCGACCGTGCCGGCCGCGCCTTCGGACACAAAGGTGTTGGTCGTCGACAGCTGCACCATCAATGCGGGCGGTTCCGCAACGCCGTAGAGCGACACGTCGTCGACGAAGTACTGACGGGGACCACCCGAGTCAAGGGTGCCGAGGGCCCAGCCGTGCACGTCGAAGCGGGCAAATCCATCGTTGGGCGCGCCGTTGCCGATCTCTTTGCGCGAGAACGACGAGAACGGAAACTCGAGCAGCTGCCAGCCGACAAAATCGTCGGCAAAGGCGACCGTGTAGCGCTCGGCATCGTCGGTCTCGGAACCGTCAGATCGGTTGTCGAGTACGTCGATGAACATCTGAGCGTTCGAACCGGCGCCGTACATCCAGAACGAAATGCCTTCGCGAGTCGACCAGTCTTGCGGGGTCCACACCGCTCCCCCGGCATCGGTGAAGCCCTGGATGAAGCCGGCAAACGATGTCGAGTCGACGTCCATCTGCAGGACCTGGTTGCCCGCAGCGGCGCCGGGGCGAGGGGCCGGCGGGTTGGCCAACGCGACCGAGCTTCCGGCCCCATTGAAGGTGCAGAACCCGAGCGGCAAACCGCCCGCTGGGCATGGGCCACCTGGGGCCACGCCGGACTCGAAGTCTTCGACAATGTTCAGGTTTGGCGGCGGACCGAAGTCGAGCGGGCCGGTGGTAAAGGCCCAGTAGTCGGTCTGGAAGTTGACGTCGGAGCCGCTGCCGATCACCGCGATCACGATGTTGACGAGGCCGCCGTTGCCACCATTTTCGACGTTGGTCAGGTCGAGGACTCCGTTGCCCCCGGTGAAGAACGAGTTGTCGTCGAAGAAGTCGCTGAGCGGAATCGAAACCGCTTGCCAGCCGCCACCGGCGATCGCGCAGGGGCCGGAGGCCGAGACCACGCAGTTGAACTGGAACTCGTCGGCGTTCGTTGCCGGGTCGACGGCACCGTCGCCGTCATCGTCATCTTGCAGGTTGATCTCGAGCGTGTACTCCTGGCCCGGGGCTGGATTGATCAACAGGTTGAAGTGATCAGGTCCGGTGACATCGAGCGGGTTCGTTCGGCCGAAACCGCCGTAGAAGCCAGGGGTCCCTCCGGAGCCCCATCCTGACTCGAGCGAGGCGAGCCCGCCGAGCGTCGGTTCGACTTCGACCAGGTTGGCGCTGATACCGCCACCACCTGCGCCGTTGAACGAGAAATAGCCGACGCCAAAGGGATCTGCGTGCTCCATATCGTCGAACACGACCTGGTCGACGCCCACGGGTCCACCAAGGTCCAAGGGTCCGCCGGAGCTGAACGCCAAGAGATCGACGTCGACCTCGACCACCGAGGGGTCGGCACCCGCCACGCCCGCGACGACCAAGACGATCTCGTCGAGGTTCCCGGTGAAAGCACCGTCGCCGCCACCGAGATTCGCGAAGTCAGCAACGGGTGCGCTGATCTGTACCCAGGCGTCATCGAAGTTGGCGGAGGTGAACGGGAAGTCGAACCGGACCGAATCTTCGCCCTCGGCCCAACCGTCGCCATTGGTGTCTTCGCGCAACGTGACTTCGAGCATGTAGTTGTCGACCGTCGCGTCGCTCTGGTTCAACACCCACGCGTTGAACCAGGGATCCGCAGGCAGCGTTACCTGTGCATCGTTGGCGAAGTTGCGGCCGAATCCACCGTAGAAGCCGCTGATCGAGCCCCGTCCGCCCCAACCGGTGCTGAGGTAGCCGGGACCATCAAAGGGCCGATCGGCGCCAAGACCGATGCCGCCGCCAGCTTCGGCTCCACCGAAGCTGAACCAGTCCGAGGCGTCTCCGTCGTCGAACCCGTCGATCTCGGTAGCGCCCGCGGGAACGGCCGCCACCGTGGCGACACCCGGACCGACGACAAGCGCAGTCGCCGCAAGTGCAAGTACTGCGAGATAGGCCAAGAACCGGCGTCCCTGGGAGCGCTCCCAGAGACCCGTGCGTGCGTGCTTCATACGGCTTTCTTCCCCTTCAGACTTCGCTCCCCCCGCCACAACATCGTTGCGATCACAGCCTGGGAGCGCTCCCAAAGATAGAAGCGCGCCCCGTGAATGTCAACGGGACACCGTGCGCGATCCCCGAAGCGCTAGAGCTGGCTGCGACGAAAGTCGATGAGGAACCGTTCGGCCGCCGCAACATCTGGCTCATGAGCCATGGGTGAGGCCAACGAGTCGATTTCGGCCTTGCGCTGCTCGAATCGGGCGAGGAATGCGTGCACATCACGCTCGGCCAACTCGCCGACCGCAAACAGCTCGTCGCGATGCTGCGACACATCGACGATGATCTCGCCGGTGGTGAGCAACTGCTCGGCTTGCAGCATCAGCCGGAAGCAGTGGCGCGCGTGTTTCGCCGTGCGGTTGGCCAGATCAGCATCGAACCCCCTGCGTCCATCGGCCTGTCGATTC
>CALLPT010000377.1 GCA_938015575.1 uncultured Acidimicrobiales bacterium | reverse complement strand
ATCCCCGTTTCTCACCCGACGGGGCCCGCATCGCGTATCACGCCGCTGGCCAGCTCCGTGTCAGCGACGCCGACGGCGATCGTCTCGTCGTCGGGCCTGGCGACGACGAGGCGTCGATCACCTGGGGTGCCGCTGAGTTCGTCGCCGCCGAGGAAATGGGTCGCAGTCGCGGCTTCTGGTGGGGGCCGGACAACGAACGGCTCCTCGTCGCTCGCGTTGACACGAGCGACGTCGCGACATGGCACATCTCCGAACCGGTCGATGCGTCGCTGACACCACGCTCACTGCCGTACCCCGCGGCCGGAACCACGAACGCGACCGTCGACCTGTTCGTTATCTCGCCCGACGGGAGCCGAGTAGCGATCGATTGGCGAGGCGACGAGTTCGAATATCTGGCCCGCGCGAACTGGACGAGTCGCCACGGCATCTGGCTCACCGTGCAGCCTCGCGATCAGAAGGCGACCGTCATCCTCTCTGCTGACCCCGAAACGGGTGCGGTCACCGAGGTGCATCGCCAGACCGACCCGGGGTGGAGCGAACTTGTTGCCGGCACCCCGCGACGCTTCAACGACCTTCTTCTCACCGTCGCCGACGACCATGATTCGGACACGCGGCGGCTCTATGTCGATGGGACCGCGGTCACCGAACCCGGTCTTCATGTGCGTTCGCTCAGCCATGTGTCCGCCGAGCACGCCGTCGTCTCAGCGACGACGGACCCGACCCAACTCCATGTGCATCGGGTTGCCCTCGACGGTTCGAGCACCGAGGCCATCACCACCGAGCCCGGTATTCACCGAGCCGCCGTCGGCGGATCGACGATGGTCATCACCTCGTCGACGATGGCCGACACCCGATCGACAACCATCGTTCATGCCGCAGACATCGCCGCGTTCGAGATCGAGTCGTTCGCCGAGCGACCCGAGCTCGAACATCGAGTCAGCTTCCACCTGACCTCGTCCCGTCACCTCAACTCGGCGCTGGTCTTGCCCGCGAGTTTTGATGTCGACGGCGCCGATGGTCCCCTGCCGGTGCTGTTGGATCCCTACGGCGGGCCCCACGCGCTGCGAGTGCAGCAGGCCCGCTCGGCGTTCTCGGCCAGCCAGTGGTTTGCCGACCAGGGCTTCGCTGTCATCGTCACCGATGGAGCGGGTACGCCGGCGCGCGGACCTGGCTTTGAACAAGAGGTCCTCGGCGATCTGGCCGACCCGGTGCTCGAGGATCAGGTCGCTGCGCTGCTCGACTTGGCCGACCGCCACAACGATCTGCTCGACATGACCAAAGTCGGCATCAGGGGCTGGTCGTTCGGCGGCTATCTCGCCGCACTCGCGGTGATGAAGCGGCCCGACGTGTTTCACGCGGGCATCGCCGGCGCCCCCGTCACCGACTGGCGCCTCTACGACACCCATTACACCGAGCGCTACCTCGGCCACCCGGGCACCGACCCGGGCGCCTACGAACGTACGGATTTGACCCCGCTCGCCGCACAACTCGAACGCCCGCTCATGTTGATCCACGGGTTGGCCGACGACAATGTCGTGGCCGCGCACACGTTCCAGCTGAGTCGAGCGCTTCTCGAGGCCGGCCGACCGCACCAGGTGCTCCCGCTGTCCGGGGTCAGTCACATGACACCGCAAGAGTCGGTGGCCGAGAACCTGCTGCTGTTGCAGGTGGCGTTCTTGCGTGAGTCGCTCCGGATTGCCTGACGCGTCGATCAGCCGAACAACTCGCTCAGGATCAAGACGATCGCGGAGCACCCCGACAGCACGAGAACGAGCGGTCGGAGATAGCCGCGGTCGATGACGGGCGTCGCCCATCGCGACAGCACCATGCCGACGGCTACCGGTGGGAGCAAAAGGCCGATCAACTGCAACGCCTCGAGGTCGAACTGGCCGGCGAGAAGCAGTGCCACCAGCGTGACGCTCGACCCGATCAGCGTGTAGGCAGCGAGCGGGCCCCGGAAATCGCGGGCCTCGGCATGCTGCACATAGAGAAGGGCCATGGGCGCTCCCCCAAGCGCGGCAATGGTGCCACCAATACCCGAAGCGACGCCTGCGCCCGCCAGGGTTGGCGTGGACTGCGCCAGGCGTATGTCCAACAGCCTCAACACGACGAAACTCAACACGATCACGCCGACCAAGACACTCAGCCCCCGCTCCGAAAGTGACGCAAGGAGCACGAGCGCCACGCCGATCCCGACGAAGCGCCCACCGACGGCGGGCGCGATGGCCCGGACGTCGCGAAGCTGCGTGTTGCGCCGAGCCACGAGTAAGGCCACCAGTAGCCCGATCGTCACGATCGGTACCGGCAACAGGTCCGGATGCAGCAGCCGAAAAAGCGGTGCAGCGATGAGCCCCTGCCCGAATCCGGTCGAGCTCTGCACCGTGGCCGCGACGACCGTCACCACGAAGACCGCGGCATAGACCCCAATGGACACCGCCGCAGCGTACGACCGGGTCCGAGAGGTGCCGCGGCCAACCCAACCGTCGTGACGCTTGACACGCGTCACCACTGTCACATTGCCGGCGGGAACACCGATGGGATTCATACGGTTCTACCCGTCATACATCCGGTCCGACGAAAGGAACGTCCCCCCATGTTCTGGACCAAGAAGACAACCGAAAACTACGTCCCCGCCATCGTTCGCGAGGCACTCTCGGCTCGCTTCAACGAGCACGAACTCAACGCCCTTTCCCGCCTCGGCACCCTGGTCGATGTCTCCCCCGGCCAAACACTTACGAGCCAGGGAACCCCGGGCCGACAGGCCGTTGTCGTCGTGAGCGGAACTGCCTCGGTGGTTCGCAACGACGCCATCGTCGCCACGGTCTCGACCGGCGACGTCGTCGGTGAGATGTCACTCATCACCGGCGAGCCCCGCACCGCGACGGTCGTCGCCGACACCGCGATGCAGGTCTACGCACTCACGCCCCGCGACTTTGCGTCGCTGTTGGCCCAGTGCCCGCGACTGGCACAGAACATCCCGGCCGTCGCCGTCCGCCGCCTCGGCGAACTGTCGGCCGCGTAGCGGGAGCGCCGATTCGGCGCTCGACACGCACACCAACAACAGAACAAGGATGCCCGCCGACAACCGGCGGGCATTCGACGTTTTGCAGTCCCGGTTTGGACCGGAATGCACCCGCACGGCTCGGCGCCCTTCGTCCGGGCGTCGTAGCTTCGGTCCATGGCAACAACACCGGATTGGCTTCGACAGGCGCGGGACCACTGGGTGAACCGGGGCGACCAACGACCCGGGTTCGCGCTCGAACCGGGTCCGGGCCAAGAGTCGGTGTGGGACTATCCACGACCACCGGCGGTCGTCGCGGACCCGCGCCCGATCGAGGTCGACGGACCGCACGGGCCGATCGCTCGAGCATCCCACTCGATCAAGGTGTGTGAAACCTCGCATCCACCATCGTTTTACGTGCCCGCAGACGCCATTATCGAAGGGGCTCTGGCCGTGGCCCCTGGCTCGTCGCACTGCGAATGGAAGGGCGCCGCCGAGTACGTCGCCCTTGCCCATCAGGGCGCCGACACTCATCCGACCGTCGTTGGCTGGCGCTATCCGTCGCCCTATCCCGAGTTCGCCGACTACGCCGGTTGGGTGTCCTTTTATCCCGGTCGGGTTGCCTGCCGAGTGGCCGGCGAGCTTGCGCGTCCGCAAGCGGGCGAGTTTTATGGCGGGTGGATCACCGACGATGTCGTTGGACCGTTCAAGGGCGAACCGGGGACCTCGGGTTGGTGATCGGGTGAGAGAAATCCGCGGAAACTTCTTGGGTCGGCGGCTGATAACGAGGATTATCCTGAAACCATGAGCGACTATCGGGCCCCTATCGAGGACATGGACTTCGTCCTCCAGCACGTCGTCGACGTTGCGAGTCTGCAGCAACACGACCAGTTCGGTCACGTCGAAGCCACCGAACTTGCCGGCATTCTCGAAGAAGCCGGGCGCTTCTTCAGCGAGGTCGTTGCGCCGACGAACCGGACCGGCGACGTGCAAGGCTCGCGCCGCAACGACGACGGAACCGTCACCACGCCCGAGGGCATCCCCGAGGCCTACGCCAAGCTCGTCGAAGCGGGTTGGGGCGCGATTGCTTCGGACCCGGAGTACGGCGGCGGCGGGTTTCCGACCGTCGTCGGTCTTGCGGTCGAAGAGATGCTGACCTCGGCGAACATGGGCTTCTCGCTCGGCCCCCTGCTCACCAAGGGCGCGATCCACGCGCTCGACGCGCACGGATCCGACGAACAGAAACTCGCGTACGTCCCCAAGCTCGTGAGCGGCCAATGGTCCGGCACCATGAACCTGACCGAGCCCCATGCGGGCAGCGATGTGGGCGCGTTGACCTCCAAGGCCGAACGGCGTGATGACGGCACCTACGGCATCACCGGCCAGAAGATCTTCATCACCTGGGGTGAGCACGACTGCGCGGAGAACATCATCCACCTGGTGCTCGCTCGCACCGCCGATGCTCCCCCCGGGACCAAGGGCATCTCGCTGTTCATCGTGCCCAAGTTCCTGCTCAACGAAGACGGCACGCCCGGCGAACGCAATTCGCTCGAGTGCGTTTCCCTGGAGCACAAGCTCGGTATCCACTGCAGCCCGACCGCCGTCATGGCGTTCGAAGACGCGACCGGCTATCTGATCGGTGAAGAACAGACCGGTATGCGCTCGATGTTCACGATGATGAACAGCGCCCGCCTGTCCGTGGGCCTCGAGGGTCTCGCCGTGGCCGAGCGCGCCTATCAGCAGGCGGTCCAGTACGCCCATGAGCGCCTCCAGGGCAGCCGCCCCGGCATGGCCAAGGGCGAATCCGCTCCCATCGTCGAGCACCCCGACGTGCGGCGCATGCTGCTGACCATGAAATCGCAGATCGAAGCGATGCGCTGCCTGTGTTACATGAACGCCAAGGCCATCGACGATTCTCATGCCGCGGCCGATGCTGAGGTCGCGGCAGCAGGACGCGAGCTTGCCGAAGTGCTCACGCCGCTGTCCAAGGCATGGTGTACCGACCTCGGCAACGAACTCACCTCGCTCGGCCTGCAGGTCCACGGCGGCATGGGCTTCATCGAAGAGACCGGGGCGGCCCAGCACTATCGCGACATCCGCATCGGTGCGATCTACGAAGGCACGAACGGCATTCAGGCGATGGACCTGGTCGGACGCAAGCTGCCGATGCGCGATGGAGCCGCGGTCGGCGATTTGCTCGACCAGGCCGAAGCTCGGGCAGGGTCGCTCACGGGCGAACTCGCGGATCTCGCCAAGCCAATGATCGATGCCGTAGCTGCGAGCCGCGAAGCCGGGGCCTGGCTGTTGACGAACATGGGCGACCACGCGCTTGCCGGCGCCACCCCATATCTGCGCCTCCTAGCGACGACCATCGGCGGTTCGCTCATGCTCAAGGGAGCGATTGCGGCCCAGGCCGAGCTCGATGCCGGAGCCAGCGGTGACCGGGCCGAGTTCCTGGCTCAGAAGCTCGTCACCGCCCGCTTCTTCGTGGAGCAGATCGTGCCTTCTGCGGTCGGTCTCGTCCCGAGCATCGTGTCAGGCCACGACGTGCTCGCTGCATACCGGCCGGTCTTCTAGAAATCCCCCACCTGACCCAGCCCGCCGCTTGCGTAGGTACCTCGCATTGCAATAGGTTGCCCGGCGACACAAAGTCCAAAGTCAAGGTGGAGGGCGGCATGGGCCGGTTCGTAGTTCTTGTTTGCAGCATCGTCACGGCAATGGCGATGATGCTTGCCGCAGCGCCGGTCGCTTCGGCCAACGAAGGGGCGACGGTCACCGTCGTCGACGCCTCGCTTGCGGTCGGCGAAATGGGCACGATTGACATTGTTCTGGGAACCGGCGACACAGCGCTTGCCGCATTGACGGTCGAGCTCATGATTGACTCGACGATCGTGGCTCCCGTGTTGAATCCGGACTCTGACGCACCGCAGTGTGCGGTCACGGCTGGGTCAGTCGACATCCTTGCTTGCGGACCCACGGGCGCGGACACTGAAGTCCGCGTCGCCACGATTGCGATCTCGGGCTTCACTGATGGCACGACGATCTCGATCGACGTGGTTGGTGCTGCGCCGGGCGATGCGGTTGTCGGGATCGTCGTCGAGACCGCCGCCGATACCCAAGGCCAGCGCGTGCCCGCTGAAGGCATCAGCGGTGTCATCAGCGTCAGGAACGAGGAACCGCCGGAGCCAGTCAATGTGCTGCTTGAGCGCCTCCGAGACCGGGTCCCCGCCCACACCTATGAGCGCCTCGAGGTCATCCTCGCCGACAAGGGTCCCAAGCCGTAGCGAGCGGCTCCCGGCGGCGAAGCTGGCGCCGGGAGAAACACCTGAGAGGGCGCGACGTTTACTACCAGCTGCCGCCGGCAGCTAACCCCAAGACCGCGCGACGTTCACCAGCTGCCGCCGGCAGCTAACCCCGAGACTGCGCGACGTTTACCAGCTGCCGCCGCCTCCGCCGCCGAAGCCGCCGCCGAAGCCTCCACCGAAGCCGCCGCCGAAGCCACCGAAGCTCCCGCTGTCCCAGCCGCCGCCTCCCCAGCTGGAGCCGCCTCCGCCGCCGAACCTGCCGGCACCGGTGCCGAAACCTCCACCGAACCACGAGTCACGGTCGCCCGACCATGACTGGTCGCTGTAGATCGGCTCCCACCCGACACGCCCGGTGTGGGCGGCGGTCGAAATCCAGTGCAAGTAGAAGAAGGTGAAGGGATCGAAGCCGCGCAGGGTCGGCGGCAACGGTGCTCCGGTCCAGGTGTCGTTCTGGCCGCTGGTGCCGGTGTGCGCGAGCTCCGGCGCAAAGCGATCGGCATCGTCGATCGTCGACCGGGACAAGGCTTGACGCTGCGCGGCATAGGCGAGCGCGAACTGGCGAGGGCCACGGGCGTCGCTGGCGCCGAATGCGGCAGCGATATCGGCATACGCGCCGACCAGGCCCAAGTCTGCGAGTGCCTTGCGGGCGTCGAGCCATCGACGCTCGGCCTGGGCGGGCTCGAGCGAAGCGGCGAGCACGCCAGCGATTGTGCGCCGGGTCTCGCCGGTCACGTCGTGCTGGATCAGGTCCTTTTCGAGCATCTTGTAGACCTGAATGCCGTCGTCGCGGTTGCGCATCAACGCAGCGACGATGGCAACCGGGATCCCCTCTCCATCGGCGTACTGGCGCACGCGTGCGATCTCCCGCTCCGTCGTCAGACCTGCGAGGCCGTACTCAACCGCCATCGCCGGCTTCAGTCCGCGCTCGCGATGGTGCCGGTAGAGCTGCACGAACTCCCCCACCGACAGTTCGTCGTTGTTCAGCAGCAAGAGCGCTGCGATCGCATCGACGTCGAGGCGGTCGCGCTCCAGCAGGCCGGACTTCGCCCGCAGGTCACGCCGAACCTTTTCGTAGCGTTCGACAGCCTTGGCCGGGTCATCGTCGAGATCGGTGAGTGCGGCAGCGACCGCCGGGCGGGCCGCAGTGTCCGGCAGGCGGTCGTGAATCACGTCGAGGCGACGGACCTTGTACTGCGCGTCGTCATAGGCGGCGTCGAGCGCAACGAGTGCTTCGTCGATGGTTTCGGCATCGATCACGGGCGCCGCCTTGATCAGGCGTTCGCCACGATCGGAAACCACCGCGGCTCCGAAGCTGGTCGGCACGACTCGGTCCAGCACCGTCTGCGCGAAACGCTGGCGTGCCTCGGCGACCCGGTAGGGACGCACACTCGCGACGAGGCCTTCGAGATCGCGCAGCTTCACTTGGAAGGTGTCGCCGTCGCCCTGGCGCACTGAGAGGGCTTCACGCGCGGCATCTTGGACGGCGTCGTCGAGCAGTTCCGCATCGTCGCTGGCCCGCATTTCGAGAGGAATCTCGGTGTCGGCCTCGAGACGGCTTGCATCGATCACGTCGAGCAGGTCGCGAGACCACAGTCCTCGCAACGTCTCATCATCTGAGGACGGTCGACGGCTGGCGACGCCCTCGAGCGACGCGGTGGCGTCGGACAACGTCAGCTCCCCAACGATCGGCGGCTCAGGCACCTCGTAGCGACGCAAGTCGGGAAGATCCGCGGCACTTGTCTCGAGGCGGTCGAGGACGTCGTCGACTTCTTGGCCGCGGCGATCCCGCTCGGTCGAACGGTGGCGAGTCCGGCTGGTCTTCGAGCCACGACCGGCAAACGCGGCGAAGCCGATGCCGCCAAAGAGCACGAGCGGCAACAGGTTGACGTTCGTGCTTGGCTCGGAACTCGTTGGCGCCGACGTGGTTCCGCCCGTCGAGCCGCGGACCTCATTCTCGAACGACGCTTCGAGCGTGCCCAAGATTGCAGCGACGCCAGCATCCCAATCGCCATTGCGGAAACTCGGCCCTGCGGTTCCGAACACCACCGAGCTGCTGGGGATGACCCTCTGCACGTTTGGACCAGCAGTAATCCAGCCATTGTTGTTGACGGTGTCAACGACGACCACGACGCCGCCGGCCTGGCCGTCACGGTCCTTGACCACCCAGTCCTCGCCGATGTTTCGGGAGAGCGACTCGGCGCCACCGGGCGCATCGCCGATCAGCACGACGGCGACCTCGTGGCCGTACGTGTCAACGATCCTCGTTGCCGACTCTTCGAGCGCCAAGCGGTCCGCCAGCACTCCATCGACGTCGGTCACGAACCC
This sequence comes from uncultured Acidimicrobiales bacterium, assembly GCA_938015575.1. Taxonomy (GTDB): domain Bacteria; phylum Actinomycetota; class Acidimicrobiia; order Acidimicrobiales; family UBA10347; genus UBA10347. The sequence goes on along the minus strand of CALLPT010000377.1, from coordinate 2,638 downwards.
CTGACACGTGATGCCGGAGACCTCGGGGCACGAGTCGGGTCCTGACTGGGCCGCCGCAGACGGTGCGAACAACGAGAGCATTGCGGCGCAGAGCGCCAGCACCAGCAGGCTTGCTGTCAGCAGCGAACTGGCGCCGGAGCGGTTGGATGGTTGGGACACGTACGCACACCTCGGGTTGTTCGGAGACACGGCCGGTTGCCCAGCGGTCGCAGCGACACGATACGACACGTCGTCGATGCAACAGACCGTAAGGGCTCAAACGCCGAACCACCGGCCGCCATTCCGTCGCACCAACCGAACCCAACCGGCCATGGTTCTTGGTGCAACGTTTTAGCTGCGACCCCGGCGGGATGGTGCAACGTTTTGGCTGCGACCCCGGCGTCCGGCGGCCCTGGGGGTTCAGATGAGGGTGATGCCGGCGGCGGCGAGGTCCTGGGTGGCTTGGACCGTGGTTTCGGGGGCGACGCCGGCGCAGTGGTCGAGCAGCACCCGGGTGTCGAATCCGGCCTGGTGTGCGTCGAGCGCGGTCGCCCGAACGCAGTAGTCGGTGGCAATGCCGACGACGTCGACGTCGCCGACGCTTCGGTCGCGCAGCCACGCCGTCAACGGCGTGCCGTCCGAGTCCGCGGCCCCATCGAAGCCGCTGTAGCTGGCCGCGTACTCGCCCTTGTTGAAGACCTCGTCGGTCGCCACTGCCAAGGCTGCGTGAAATGCAGCCCCCTCGGTTTCGGCAGCACAGTGCACGGGCCAAGTGGTGTCGAAGTTCGGGGCCTCGCCCTCGGCCGCCCAGTGGGTGCCGGGGTCTCGATGCCAGTCGCGGGTGGCAACGACGAAGTCGTAGCCGCCGTTGGCGACAAGTTCGGCCATCGACGCCGCGACGGCTGCCCCGCCATCGACACCCATCGAGCCGCCTTCGCAGAAGTCGTTCTGTACGTCGACGATGATCAGGGCACGACTCATGACAGGTCCTCTTCGATCTCGATTCCCAACCAGCTGGTCGGGATGGCTGCGGTCGCAGCCGGGTGCGGGCGACGGCTTTCGGGACGCAACCTCGCACGACGATCCTCGCACCGTTCTCGAGCATGTTGCACGTCAAAGGTCGTGACGACCGTGCCCGAACGGATCAACGGCACCTGCGGCGACAGCGAGGTCTCGCTGATGTCGACCGGCAGCACCGAAAGCACCTCGGCTTCCCAGAACCCGTCACTGTCGAGCGTGCGGTGCACATCCTTGCGTCCGCCGATCGTGCGCTTGCCGGGCGAGAGCTTGCCGACTGCACGAGGATGAATAGCGGTGTCGTCATCCATGATCGACACGAGCTTGTAGACCATCGAAGCGGTCGGATGCCCGGAGCCCGTGACCAGTCGGGTACCTACCAGGTAGGCATCGATCGGCGCATCGGCGGCCTCGAGTTCAGCGACCCGGAACTCGTCGAGATCGCTGGAGACAACGATGCGGCACTGATCGGCGCCGAGCTCATCGAGCAGGGCGCGCGCTCGCTTGGCGTCGGTGAGGAGGTCGCCTGAGTCGATGCGCACACCGCCAATGGTCGACCCGACGACTTCGACCGCGTTGCGGATGCCCTGTTCGACGTCGAACGTGTCGACCAGGTAGGTCGACGATGGCCCCATGGCCTGCAGCTGGGCCTCGAAGGCCTTCTTCTCAGTCCGGTGCGCCAGGATGAACGCATGCGCGGTCGTGCCGCCAGTCGGTATCCCGTAGCGACGACCGGCTTCGAGATTCGAGGTCGTGTCGAAGCCGCCGATGTGGGCGGCCCGAGCCGACGCGATCGCGGCATCGGGATCGGTGCGACGGCTGCCTCCGTCGATCAAGGTCCGGCCGTTGGCCACGTCGGTCACCCGAGCCGCGGCGCTCGCGATCGCGCAATCGTGATTGAGCACCGACAACAGCACCGTCTCGAGCACGACGCATTCGGCGAAGCTGCCCTCGACCGTCAGCACAGGGCTGTACGGGAAGTACAGCTCTCCGTCGGCATACCCCGTGACATCTCCGGAGAACTGGTAGTTCGCCAACCATTCCGTCATCGGCCCATCGGCGACGACGCCGACCTTTACCAGGTGCTCGATTGCGGGCTCGGTGAACCGGAAGTGTTCGATCGCATCGATGACTCGGTTCATGCCGGCAACGACGCCGTAGGCGCGGCCAGCCGGCAACCGGCGCGAGAACACTTCGAAAACCGAACCGCGTCCAGCGACCCCCGATTCGAGAGCCGACGCAACCATGGTCAGCTCGTAGTGATCGGTGCGCAGCGCAGTCGCCGCAGAGTCGGGCACGCCGCCATCTCTCACGGCCACAACCGTAACGGGCGTGGCGCCGTCGACCCACTGCGTTTCGCCCGCCAAATGACCACTACCCTCGTTGGGCTGCGGGTGCGCTCCGACCTGCGCAATGAAGAGAGCAGCAGGCGCACTAGCTGAGGACCAGCCGGCGCGATGAATGAGGGACTGTGGACACTGTCCAACTGATGATCGACGTACTCGGCCCGGTCGTGCTCATCGTCGCGGCCGGTGCCCTCATCGGGCCTCGGATCGGCTTGCAGGTGCCGACGCTATCGACGATTGCCTATTGGATTTTCGGCCCCGCGTTCGTCTTCAACATCTTCGCCACGACCACGCTC
>CALLPT010000376.1 GCA_938015575.1 uncultured Acidimicrobiales bacterium | reverse complement strand
CCATGAACTACACCCGCAGCAACGCCAAGGACTACTCCCGCGAGCACATGAAAGGCATCTGGGCGGCCGCTCTCATGCCCTTCGATGATCAGCTCCGGATGGACGAAGACGGCTTCCGTGAAAACGTGCGTCACTGGACCGAGGACCTGGGCATCGAAGGCCTGTTCATCAGCGGCAAGCAGGGCGAGTTCTACGCAATGACGCTCGAGGAGCGCAAACGCAGCTTCGAACTCGCCGTAGAAGCGACCGGCGACCGTGCCCAGACGATCATGTCGTGCTCGGACCAGAACTTCGATGTCGTCCTCGACTTGGCGCGCCACGCCCAGGACTGCGGCGCCGACTACATCGTCGTGCATGCGCCGGCCCTGCACTTCTCCAATGCGCAAGACGAAACGCTGCTGCGCTACTACTCGGCCGTATCCGAAGCGGTCGATATCGGCATCGCCCTATGGAGTCACCCGGCCAGCGGCTACCTGATGTCGCCTGAGCTGTGCAACCGTCTCGCCGATCTCGACAATGTGGTGGCCATCAAGTATTCGGTGGACCGCGAGATGTACATCGAGCTCACCAAGCTGGCCTCGGACCGCATCCAGGTCAGCACGGCGTCGGAGCAGGAGTGGCTCGACAACGTTCTCGAGCTGAACTGGCGGCTGTATCTGTGCTCGTCGCCGCCGTTCATGCTTCAGAGTGCCAAGGATCGGCGCATGCACGACTACACCCAAGCCGCCTTCGCCGGGAATGCAGAAGAGGCCAAGGCGATCAGCGCCAGCCTCGACTCGGTGCGCGATGCGTTCTGGGGAACACGTCCTGCGGAGAAGCCGCATGCCCATCAGAAGTACTGGCAGGAACTGCTTGGCCAGGTCGGTGGACGGGTCCGCTTCCCCCTGCTCGAGCTGACCGAAGCGGAAAAGGCCGAGACGCGTCAGGCGTTCGAGGCCTGCGGTTTGCAGGTCTGAGATGCGGGACCGGCTGCGAGTTGGCCTGATCGGGTGGGGTGCCATCGGCACGGCCGCGGCGGGTTATCTGAGCGACGCACCGGTCGACATTGTCGCCGTCGGTGTCCGCGACCGCGAGGTCGAACGCGCGGGTCTACCGCTCGGCTCGGTGGTGCTCACGGAACCGCATGAACTCGCCGGGCTCGAACTCGACGTCGTCGCCGAGGCTGCCGGTCGGGACAGCGTCGGTCCATGGGGCCGAGCTGCGCTCCGCGCCGGGGTCGACTTCGTCGTGTCATCGGTCTCGGCCTTTGCCGATCGGGAACTGCTGGTCGAGCTCCGGTCGCTGGCCGTCGAACATGGTGCGGCCGTCCAGATCCAGCCGGGCGCACTCGCGGGTGTCGACGCGCTCGCCGCAGCTCGCCACATGGGTGTCGACGCCGTTGAACACCGGATGGTGAAGCCGCCACGGGCGTGGCTGGGCACGCCGGCCGAGGACCTGTGCGACCTGGAGCGCCTGGTCGAACCGGTCGTCTTCTATGCGGCATCGGCCGCCGAAACCGCCCATGCGTTTCCGAAAAACGCGAACGTCGCCATGACGACCGCCCTGGCCGGTATCGGCCCCGACGCGACGACGATCAGCCTGGTCGCCGACCCGCACGCTTCGACGAACCGCCACGAGATTTCGGCCCACGGCCCGTTCGGGTCGCTCGACGTCGTCATCGACAACAACCCGCTTCCCACGAATCCCAAGAGCTCAGCCATGGCCGCCCTGGCCCTCGTCCGCGCCATCGAAAACCGAGCCACCCCCATCACCATCTAGCCGTAACGGTGTCTGACACTTGTTGCGGGTGCGTCGTCGCATCTGTCGCTCGGCTCGAACAATCTCGATCGGGGTGGTATCCCGAACGCGACGAGGATCGTTTACCGCTGCAATGGCCGCACGTGCGAATGCTGCATCATCGACGCTGGTGCAAAGCTGGTGAGCCCGCGCCTCCAGATCAGTGGGAAGTACCGCATGTCCGACAACGCAGGTGAGTCCCGTCACCCGGAGCTGGTCGACGCGGCCGCGGCGGGTGAGAGCTGGGCGTTCACCGAGCTGTATCGCCAGTACGCCCACCGGGTGAAGGCGTTCGCCGCGTCACGGCGGATCGAAGACGCCGACAGTCTGGCCAACGATGTGATGCTTCGGGTCTTCCAAAATCTCCCCGGGTTCCGCGGCGACCAAGCAGGGTTCGAGTCCTGGGTGTTCACGATCGCCCGCAACCGGATCATCGACGCACACCGGGCCGCTCAGCGGCGACCTCAGTCCGTCGACGGGCCGTGGATCGATGACCACGCCGACGTTGGCGCCGAAGCATCGGCCGAAGACGAGGCGCTCGAAACCTTTGGGCTCGACGACACGATCGCCCGTCTGAATCGGCTCACCGACGACCAGCGCGACGTCATCGCGTTGCGCATGATCGCCGATCTGAGCCTCGAACAGGTCGCATCGATCGTGGACAAACCGGTGACCGCGGTCAAGGCCCTGCAACGCCGAGGTCTTGCCCGGCTGCAACGACAAATCCTCGACGAGGAGGTCTCCTGATGGACGAGCGCGGCGTTCACCCCGGCGACATGCACGAACTGACGAACCAGGAGCTGGACCAGCTTCTCGAAGCCGGCACTACCCCCACCGATCACCCGGTCGGTCGCGGCATTGCTGCCATGCGCTCGTCTTTGCGTGCGGTCGAAGCCCCAACGCCCAGCCTTGCACTCGCTGAGTTTCTCGATCTGGCGGCGGACTCTGGTTCGCCGTCCGGAGACGACGAACACGATCGCCGAGTTGTGGTTGCGGCTCCGTTCGGGGCTCCCCGGACAAAGGAGAAGACCATGATTGGATCACTCGCAGCGCTCGCTGCGACCACGGGTGGCAAGGTGCTGCTCGGCTCGGCGGCTGCGGCCGCAGCGATCGGCGGCGCCCAAGTGACCGGCGTTGTCGATCTCACCCCAGATGCCTCGGTGGAAGTCGTGACGGCGCAACCGCCCGTTGCCGCCGGAACCGAGGTCAGGATCCCGGCCCCGGCGGGCGACGTCGTCGTCGGCATCGAGGACGGTGTGCTCTCCCTGGTCGAGATCTCATCTGCTGCCGGTTGGACCGGACTCCTCGACCCCGACGAGGACGGAGACATCGAAGTCAACTTCGTTGACGACAGCGGCGCGATCGTGTCGGTCGAGGCCAAGGTCCGCGAGGGTCTGCTCAAGGTCGAAGTCGTCAGCGGCGGGATCGAGACGACATCGTTCTATGACCTCGATGGTCAACTGCTCGACCCGAGCCTGACGCCTTCCGACGACGACGACCCTCCATCGCCCGTCAACGACGCCCCTGACGACAGCGACGACCGTCCTGATGATTCGCCGGATGACGATCTCGATGAGCCTGAGGACGAGCTTGATGATTCGTCGGATGATGATCTCGATGAGCCTGAGGACGAGCTTGATGATTCGCCGGATGATGATCTCGATGAGCCGGATGATGATCTCG
>CALLPT010000375.1 GCA_938015575.1 uncultured Acidimicrobiales bacterium | reverse complement strand
GCATCTGTGTCTGGGCGCCTGGCTTGCTCGTATGGAAGTCCGCGTCGTCTTCGAAGAGCTGATGAAGCGGGTCGACCATTTCGAACCTGCCGGCGAGGTCGATTATCTGCGCTCGAACTTCATCGCCGGCATCAAGAAGCTGCCCGTCAAGGTGGTCATGAAGTGAGGAACCCACGGGTTGCGTGCGGGGGACGGTTGCGGGTGTCAGAGAAGTGCAACGGTAGGAGGCAACGATGACGGGAACGATTGTTGGCGCAGCGTTGGTGTCGCATGTGCCGACGCTGGTGTTGCCCGAGGAGATTCGGCGAGAGCTGAACGGGGGCGTCGACACGACGCTCTACGCGGGCTTGCATCAGCTCAAGCTCGACAAGCTCGACCCGCTCGACTTCGACACGATCGTGTGCATCGACACGCACTGGTTCACGACGATCGAACACATCGTCGCGTCTCACGATCGTCGCGGCGGCAGCTACACCAGCGAGGAACTGCCCCGAGGAATGTCGGGCGTCGTCTATGACTTTCCCGGCGATCGGGTGCTGGCCGAGAGTTGGGCGGCCCAAGCCGACGGCCGCAGCGACACGTGGATCACGGCATGCGATGACCACTGGCTGCCGGTTCACTATCCGACGATCAACCTGCTGCCGTTCCTCCAAGGGGAAGAGGCATGGGTCAGCGCGGGCGTCTGTCAGACAGCAGAGCCCGACGATTTCCTGTTGTTCGGCGAGCTGTTGGCTCGAGCGGTCGAAGCGAGCGGGCGCCGCGTGGTGGTCCTGGCCAGCGGCGGGTTGAGCCACCGATTCTGGCCGCTGAAGCAGTTCCGCGATCACGAAGGCGCCGACCCCGACAAGCACCTCCGCACCCCCGAGGCCGCCGCTGCCGACCGCCATGTCATCGACCGGTTGCTCGCCGGTGATCACGCAGCGGTGCTCGACTTCGTACCCGAGTTCGCCCAGCACGCACCCGAGGGCTACTTCGGCCACTACCTGACCATGCTCGGCGCGCTCGGCGGTCCGGCATGCACGGCGACCGGCACCCAGTTCGGCGAGTACGAAGCCGTCGCCGGAACCGGCCAAGCCCACGTATGGTTCGACCTGTGATGCACGCCCGAACGCCCCGAGCACTCGTCATTGCCCATGAGCCTGACGGTCCGGCCCGCCAGGTCGAGGTTCGTCTTGTCGAGCGAGGCTTTGCCGTCGACACCCACGTCGTGACGCACGACTATCAGTCGCCTGGCGAGTTCGCGCCATGGCCTGATCTTGGTGACTACGACGTCGTGTTGCCCATGGGTTCGATCCGGAATCTGCCCAACAAGGAGCCGATCGAAGGCTGGATTCACGACGAGCTTCGCCTGCTTCGCGAAGCCCACGACCGTGGCCAGCCGATCCTGGGCGTCTGCTTTGGTGGCCAGCTCATGGCCGAAGCACTCGGCGGCACCGTCGAGACCGCCCCGGTCACTGAGATCGGGTGGTACGTGCTTCGTGCCCCCGAGGGTGCTGTCAATCCGGCCGGGCCGGGTCCGTGGATGGAGTGGCACCACGACCGATTCACGCCGCCGGCCGAAGCCCAGGTGCTGGCCGAGACCGACGACGCCATCCAGCTGTTCCGGCTGGGGAAGACCGTCGGCACCCAGTTTCATCCCGAGGTCGATATCGCGCACTTGAGCGGATGGCTTGAGACCTGCGAAGACGAGTACCTCGAGGCCCACGGCACGACCCGAGAGAAGATCCTCGCCGACATCACCCAGTACGAACAGCACAACATCGAGCAGTGCCGGGCGTTCGTGGACTGGTGGCTCGACGAGGTCGCATTTCCCGACGGCCTCCCGGCCGCAGCCGCGCCCCAGGAGGTTTCCGCATGAGCCGCCCGCTCATCGGACTATCCGGTCGCCGCAAGAAGGGCCACCAGATCGTCGGCAACCTCGACTCGCTCGCCGATGCCGACATCGACATGTACTACTGCGACTACACCCGAGCCGTGTTGGCTGCGGGTGGGGTGCCGATCCATCTCCCGCTCGACGTTGCTCCAGCCGATGTCGCGTATCGGCTCGACGGATTGCTGCTCAGCGGCGGCGCCGACATCGGGCCCGACCGGTACGGCCGTGCGCCCGAGACCGAAGACTTCCCGCCCGAGGTCGAACGCGACGATCACGAACTCGCGCTGCTCGACGAAGCCACCGAGCATGGGCTTCCTACGCTCGGCATTTGCCGAGGCTTGCAGATGATCAATGTCCATGCCGGCGGCACGCTCAACCAGCATGTACCGACGCACGCGGGCTTCGAGCTGCCGGTCGACCATGAGCTGCACACCGTGTCGATCGACGCCGACTCGCTCTTGGGTGGGCTCTATGGCGAGCATCGTTCCGTGAACTCGCTTCATCATCAGACCGTCGACACCTTGGGGGCCGACCTGCGGGTCACGGCCCGGGGTGACGATGGCGGTGTCGAGGGCATCGAACACAATTCGCTGCCGTGGGTTGCCGTCCAGTGGCATCCTGAGATGATGACGAGCGCACGACAAGACCCGGTGTTTGGTTGGTTGGTCGAGGCCGCGAGCGCTCGATGACCGTCGACTCGGTCGACGCTTTTCGGCGCGACATGTTGAACGCCCGAGGTCTCGCGCCATCGATCGTCGCCGAGGCGGGCTGCACCATCGTTCCCGAGGCATCGCGGGCCGGAAGCAGGATCGCTTCGGCCTACGTGTACGGCCGTCACTTCGCCATCTTCGTCGACCCGGCCTGTGCCGACCGGTTGACGAGTTTCGACCCGGGAGCATTCGACGCAGACGCGCTCGATCCACTTGAACGGTTCGGTGACTTCATGACTGCTGCCGGCGCGGAGATCCTTGGCCAGGGGGCGATGCGGGTCCTCGAAGCCAACTCGCCCGATGCCGTCGACGGGGTCGCCGTTGTCGATGCCGATGTCCCGACCGATGTCGCCCGCATCCAAGCGCTGGTCGACGCGTGCACCGCAGAAGAAGTCGACGACGCGGCCATCGAGATGGATGAGCTTGATCCCGTCATTCGCGGTGTCGAGGCCACCCCTGGCGGTGCACTGATCGGCTACGCGAGCGCGTTCCCCGACGAGGACTTCGGCGGTCGCTGGGACATCGGGGTGCTCACGCATCCGGATCATCGACGCAAGGGTCTGGGCGCCCGTGCGGTGCAGCGCCTGGTCGTCGATTTGGTGGCAGACGGTCAGCTACCGATCTACCGCCACGACCTCGACAATGCCGGTTCGGCAGCGTTGTCGACCGCACTCGGCTTCGTCACGGCCACGCGGCTGCTCGCGGCTCGGTTCCCCGACGCAGACTGAACTCAGTCGTCGGCGATGCCGGCGATCAAGAGGTCGAGCACGAATTCGAACGATGGGCCGCTGTCACCGTCGGCGTGCTGCTGAATGTGTTTGAGCACGTTGGTGTGGCGATCGTGGTCGATCGAGGTCATGACCTCGTCCATGACCTGCTCAATGTCGTCGTCGTTTCCTGGCATCGCGATGTTCGACAGCATGTAGCCGACGACGTGATTGTTGATTGCGTGAAAGGCGTTGTGGGCCTGGCGGTCGTCGAGACCTGAGCGGTCGAGGGTGGCCAACATCCATTCCATGTGGTCGAAGCGCAACGTGCCGGGGATCGTCGAGACCCACAGGCCAACGACCCAGGGGTGGCGGGCGAACATCTCTTTGGTGTCGATCGCATGGGTGCGGATCGCGATCTTCCAATCGGTGTCGGGGGATGGCAGGTCAACCTCGGCCGCGACCTGCTCGACCATGGCCCGCAGCAGGTCGTTTTTGTTGGCGACGTGGTTGTACAGCGACATGACTTCGAATCCGAGCTCGCCGGCGACCTTGCGCATGCTCATACCGGTGAGTCCGTTGGCGTCGGCGAGGCCGACCGCGGCGCGCACGATGCGCTCGCGGGTCAAGGGGTCTCGTGTGTCGTCGGCCACGGGGTTGACGTTAGCGCCCCGCGCGACGTACGGTGTACGCACGGAGTACGTACGGTGTACGTCAACACACACCACGGAGTCGCCATGCGAGCAGCTACCCAAACCAGCTACGGCCTCGACGCCATCACCCTCACCGAACTGCCCATCCCGGAGCCGGGAGTCGGGCAGGTGCGGCTGCGTGTCGAAGCTGCGTCGATCAACCCAGCCGACTGGCATCGCGCCGTCGGCCAGCCTCGGTTCATGCGGTTGACCGAAGGGATGCGCCGCCCAAAGCAGGTGGTGCCCGGCTCCGACGTGTGTGGAACGGTCGAAGCAGTCGGCCCCGAAGTCGAGCGTTGGTCGATCGGCGATGTCGTGTTCGGTGTCGCCCACGGCGGTTTCGCGGAGCACACCCTCGCCGATGCCGCTCGGCTCGCTCCCAAGCCAACGGCGATGGCGCCGTGCGAAGCGGCAACGCTGCCGATCGCGGGCGTGACCGCGCTCCAGGCGATCGAGCGAGGCGAGGTCGAGGGCAAACGGGTCGTGGTGAATGGGGCATCGGGCGGTGTGGGGCACTTCGCCGTCCAGATCGCACGAGCCATGGGCGCCCAAGAAGTTATTGCCGTATGCAGCGCTCGCAATGCGGACTGGGTGGCCGAGCTCGGCGCCGATCGTGTCGTCGACTACCAGAGCGAAGACTTCACCGAACTCGTGGCCGATGTCGTAATCGACTGCGTCGGCAACCGGACCGCGCGCGAGATGGCCAGTGTCGTCGTCGACGGCGGTCGCTGGGTGCTGATTGGGGCCGGCAAGAAGACCGGCCTGCTCGGTCCCGCCGCCAAGATAATCGGCGCGAAGCTTCGATGGGCCTTGTCGTCGCGCGAGTGCATCGTCTTCGTCGCCAACGAGACCGCCGAGCGTCTGCAACGCCTGGGTGAACTCGTCGACGCAGGTTCGCTCCGTGTGCACCTGGCGGCCAAGCGGCCCTTGGCCGATGTCCGCGACGCCTATGACCGCATCGAGTCGCAGCGCACGCCCGGCAAGCTCGCGATCATCCCGCACCGTCAGTCTGTCATCGACGTTCAAGACCACCGGGTCGCCGAGTCGGTGTGACCGCGGGCGAAGCGTCGTTCAGCTGAGCGGCTCGATCACCTTCTTGCGTCGATATTCGAACAGCAGCGACGTGCGCTCGTCGTAGACGCCAGGGAAACTGCTGATCTCTTTGAGGATCACACGCTGGAGCTGTTCGGGGTCGGCGACGGCCAGGTGGATGACGACGTCTTCAACGCCGGTGATGATCTGCAGTCCGATGGTTTCGGGCAGCTCCCAAACATGGTCGATGAAGGACTGAATGATCTCGTCGCTCTTTGGCTGGAAGCGGGCGAACACGAGCGCCTGCAAATTGCGGCCGAGCGCGGCGAGGTCGACTTCGGCGTGATAGCCCTCGATCACGCCTCGCCGCTCGAGGTCGCGGACTCGGCTCAAGGTCGATGACGGGGCCAGGTTCGCGGCGCGAGCGAGCGCTCGGTTGGTCTGGCGGGCATTCTCCTGCAGTGCAGCGACGATCACCCGGTCCGCTCGATGTTGCACTTCCACTTGGCTGCACCTCGTTCGATTGGTTCGCACACCGTTCGTCCCAGAGCTCTCGGAGATGGCCTGTAGGCGAAGAATGTTCGGTCAATGATTGGTCTGATGAATGATATGCCGACCACTTGCCTTGCATCGAACGAGTGGTCATCGTAGAGCTACTCGACCAAACGAACAGCAGGTTTGCGGTGGCTCTTCTCGACGACTATTCGCTCAACGATCGCTTCACCGAAGACGACGGCCGCGTCTTCTTGACCGGCATTCAAGCGCTCGCCCGCTTGCCGCTCGAACAGCTCCGCTCCGACCGACGAGCCCGACGCAACACCGCTGCTTTCGTCTCGGGCTATCAAGGCTCACCCCTCGGGACCTATGGCGAGGCCGTGCGCCAGGCCGCACGTTCCGAACCCGACTTGCCGCTCGTGTTCCGCCAAGGGATGAACGAGGAGTACGCGGCGACCGCCGTCATGGGAAGCCAGCTCGCTGCCGCCCGACCCGACGCTCGCTACGACGGGGTTGTCGGTATTTGGTACGGCAAGGCGCCCGGTGTTGACCGAGCCGCCGACGCGCTTCGTCACGCGGTGTTTGCCGGCGCGTCGATGCACGGGGGCGCGGTCGCCCTCGTCGGCGACGACCCGAACGCCAAATCGTCAACGGTGCCCTCATCGTCGGCCGGCTTGTTGTCCGACATGCACATGCCGCTGCTCTACCCGGGCGATCCGGGCGAAGCCCTCGACCTCGGCCGACACGCCATCGCGCTCAGCCGTGCCAGCGGGCTCTGGGTAGCGCTCAAGATCGTGGCCGATGTCGCCGATGCCACCGCGAGCGTCGACCTGCACCCCGATCGCATTCAGCCCATCATTCCCCGGATCGACGGCGAGATCTATCAGCACGTGCCGAACGGTCGCCTGCTCACCCCGCGCACCGTCGAGGTCGAACGCGAGATCGTCGAGGTCCGCTACGAACTCGCCCGCCAGTACGCCGCCGACAACGGCCTCAACCGGACCACCGTCGATCCGGTCGACGCCTGGATCGGCATCGTGTCCAGTGGCATCACCGCTCGCGAGGTTCGCGAGGCACTCGGCCGGGTCGGGTTGCGCGACGACGCATCGATCAAGGACGCGGGGATCCGCTTGCTCGAAATGCGGATGCCGATGCCGTTCGACCCGGCGACCATGGTGCGCTTCGCCCGCGGCCTCGAGCAGGTTCTCGTCATCGAAGAGAAGCAACCCAACATCGAATCGCTGCTCAAAGATGCGTTGTACGCGCAGGCCGACCGTCCGGTCGTCGTCGGCAAGAACGACGAAGCCGGACGCACGCTGCTTCCTGCCTGGGGAGCCCTCGACGCCGACGACCTGGTCCCGGTGCTGTATGAGCGACTCTCCAGTCGCCTCGGCGAACGCCTGATCGCGCCCCCGAAACCCCGCACACACATTCCGCTGTTGCCGGTGGAGCGTTCACCGTTCTTCTGCTCGGGTTGTCCTCACAATCGCAGCACCGAGGTTCCCGAAGGAACCGTCGTCGGCGCCGGGATCGGTTGCCACACGATGGTCATGCTCATGGACGAGGACCGGGTCGGCGACCTTGCCGGCATTACCTGCATGGGCAACGAAGGCACCCAGTGGGTGGGCATGAGCGATTTCGTCGAGACCAACCACATCGTGCAGAACCTGGGCGACGGCACGTACTTCCACAGTGGCCAATTGGCGATCCAGGCGGCGATCGCCGCCGACGTCAATGTCACCTACAAACTGCTCTACAACGGGACCGTCGCCATGACGGGCGGCCAAGATCCCGAGGGCCAGCTGGGCGTAAGCGCGGTCGCTCGAACGCTGCTGATCCAAGGCGTCGCCGAAGTTGTCGTGACCACCGACGATGTCGGGGCGTACCGGCGAAGCGATCTGCCAAGCGAGGTCGCCGTCGTCGACCGGACAAAGTTGCTCGAGGTGCAGGAACGCTTGGCGACCGTGCCCGGCGTGACCGTGCTGATCCACGACCAGGCCTGCGCAGCCGAAGCCCGTCGGGCCCGCAAACGCGGGCTCGTCGAAACCCCGAGCCAGCGCGTCGTCATCAACCCGCGGGTATGCGAGGGCTGCGGCGACTGCGGGCAGGTCAGCAACTGCCTGTCGGTCCAGCCGGTCGAGACGGAATTCGGCCGCAAGACCCGGATCGATCAGACGACGTGCAACCTCGACTACAGCTGCCTGGAGGGTGACTGTCCGTCCTTCATGACGGTCACAACTCCCACCGAACCGAAGACCGCCGTCGGTCGCCTGGCCCGACGACTCGCGAGCCGCCGCACCTCGGCACTTGGGCGTGGGCCCAGCGCTTCCTCCCGCGCGTCGATCCCGCCCGCCCCGACGGTGGCTGACCCCGAATGGATCGTGCCGACCGACGAATTCGCCATGCGCATCACCGGTATCGGTGGCACCGGTGTCGTCACGGTCGCGCAGGTACTCGGCACCGCCGCGATGCTCGATGGATGGCATGTCCGAGGACTCGACCAGATCGGACTGTCACAAAAGGCGGGACCTGTCGTCAGCGATGTGCGGCTGTCGCGCGAGGCGCCGTCGCACACCAATCGGCTCGGCCGGGCCCAGGCTGATCTGCTGCTGGCGTTCGACCAGCTCGTGGGGGTCAGCGACAAGGGGCTCGACACCGTGCATGCGTCGACGGTCGTTGTTGGCTCGACCACCGCGACGCCAACCGGCGAGATGATCACCCACCCGGAGCTGGCAATGCCGAGCGCCGACGAGCTGGCCGGCCATCTGAGCGCAACCACCGATGGCCCGCAGCACTGGGTCGATGCCCAGGCGATCACCAACACGCTGTTCGGTTCGGCGACGTCGGCGAATCTGTTCGTGGTCGGCATGGCCGTGCAGGCGGGCGCGCTCCCGATCGAGCCTGGCAAGCTCGAACAAGCCATCGCGCTCAACGGTGTCGCCATCGAGACGAACACCGCGGCGTTCCGCTGGGGTCGTGTCGCCGTGGCCGACCCATCACAACTTCCCGCGGTCGATGTCGAAGCCCTCGGGTCGGTCGCACCGATGGGGACCTGGGACGCCGAATTGCGGTGGCTCGACGACGCGTCGGCGCTGCGTCCCCGGCTGCAGCGCTTGGCTGATGAACTCGAAGAATGGGGCTCGCGCTCGACCAGCGAGACCTTCTTCGCCCAGCTGAACGAACTCGCCACCAAGGCGCCAGGGCAACCCGAGCTGATCGCCGAGGCCGCCGAAGCGCTGTTCCGATTGACTGCCTACAAAGACGAGTACGAGGTCGCTCGCCTCATGGTCGACGACGACGCAATGGCCGAAGCGAACGCGATGGCGGCCGATGGCGGGACCATTGCTTGGAAACTGCATCCGCCGATGCTGCGGGCGTTGGGACTGGATCGAAAGATCTCGATCGGCGCATGGGCCGCACCGGGCATCCGGGCCCTCGCCCGGGGCAAGCGGTTTCGAGGAACACCCGTCGACCCGTTCGGACTGGCCAAAGTTCGCCGGGTTGAACGCGCCCTGGTGCCCGAGTTCCTCGACGCAATGCACACCGTCCTCGACTCCGCCTCTGGCGATCGCATCGAGCGGGCCCTCGGCATCGTCGAAGCGGTTGACCTGGTGCGCGGCTACGAAGACATCAAGCTGGCCAACGTCGAGCGCTTCCGAGCCAAGGTTGGCGAGTTGGTCTGAAGCCGAGACCCGCTCGCGTCGGCGGGTCGTTCAGCCCCTGTGACCTGCGAGTTGTTCCAGGATCAGGGCAACCCCGAAGTCGTGATTGGCAAGCGTGACTTCGTCGGCGATGTCCTTGACGGCGTCTTCGGCATTGCCCATCGCCACGCCTCGGCCCGCCCATTCGAGCATCGTGAGATCGTTGTGATTGTCGCCGAACGCGATGACTTCGCTTCGGTCGATGTCGAGCTTGGTGCAGAGGCGCTCGAGCGCGGCACCCTTGTCGGCCCCGTGCGGGGTGACCTCGACAAAGTTGATACCGCTGGTCGTCACATGCATGCTCGCGGGGGCGTGGGGCCGGACGGCCTCGATGAGCTCTGTCGTATGGATCTCGGGATGGCTCACGAACAGTTTGCCGATGTCGTGGTCGGTGCGGTCGACAACGCTCACCTGGCGGGGTCCTCCGTCAACGGATCGAGGGAACTGTTCGAGGAACTGATCGCTGAACCAGAATCCCTCGTCGTGCTCGGTGCCGAAGCCGACGTCGCTGAGGTTGCGGTCGAGTGTCGAGATGAGATCGCTGACCTCGGACGTGTCGAACACCAGCCGTTCCTCGAGTTCGGCCGATGCCAGGTTGAGGCGATGGCCGCCGTTCGAGCCGATGAACCAATCGAGTCGAGCGCCCGTGCTCGTGGCCCGCTCAGCCCCGCGGAACCAGGATCGCCCGGTGACTGCTGCCACGATGACCCCCTGATCGGCGAGCGCATTGACCGCAGCCACCGTGCGAGTTTCCGGAACATGGTCGGGGCCGAAGAGGGTTCCGTCGAGGTCACTGGCAACCAGCCGAATCGTCATCGCCGGCCATCCTCCCACGGTTGCCCCGCCAAGTCGGTCGACTTCTGGTCAGGTGCAGGTGTCGTCGGCGATCATCAGGGTTTTGAGGTCGGCGTGGAACTCGAGGGCGTGATCGCCCCCTTCTCGTCCGATGCCGCTGATGCCGCAACCGCCGAAGGGGGCAGTCAAGTCGCGCACCAGGAACGTGTTCACCCACACCAAGCCGGTCCGAAGTAGCCGGCCGACTCGCTCCGCCCGCTCGCGGGACCCCGTGTAGACAATGGCCGACAGGCCATAGGCCGTCGAGTTGGCGAGCGCGATCGCTTCGGCCTCGTCGGCGAAGGTCTGAAAGGTGAGCACCGGGCCGAAGATCTCGGACTGCACGACTTCGCTGTCGTTCGACGCCGGCTCGATGAGCGTCGGCTCGTAGTGCATGGAGTCGGTCATTGGTTGCCCGCCACGAACGATCGTGTCGCCGGCGGCGCGTGCCCGCTCAACGAAGGCGTGCACCCGGTCGCGATGATCCGGGTGGGCGAGCGGAGCGATCTCGGTCGACGCGTCGCGGGGGTCGCCGACGACCAGCGCATCGGCGTGGGCGTGGAAGCGCTCGAGAAACTCGTCGCGGATCGACTCGTCGACGAGCAGGCGGGTGCCGGCGAGGCAGACCTGGCCCGAGTCATCGAACTGCCACGCGGCCTTCTTGGCGGCCGCGTCGAGATCGCAGTCAGCGAAGACAAGCAGCGGCCCCTTGCCGCCCAACTCAGCGGTGAACGGCACGATGTTGCGAGCGGCGGCCTCGCCGATCTTTCGAGCCGTCGGGGGTGAACCGGTAAACGTGATCCGGCGCACTCGGGGGTCCCGCACCAGGGCATCGCCGACCTCGGAACCGATGCCCTGCACGAGGTTGTACGCCCCCGGAGGGAAGCCGGCCTCGAGGGTGAGCCCGGCCAGCAGCGCCGCAGACAACGGCGACCACTCGGCCGGCTTGTGGATGATCGAGTTGCCCGCGGCCAGGGCGGGTGCCAGCTTCCACGTGGCCAGCATGAACGGCGCGTTCCAGGGCGTGATCACGACCGCGGGGCCGGCCGGCATGCGCTGCACCGTGTTCCACATGGCCTTTGCATTCCACGTGCGTTCTTCGTGGGCGACGATCAGGTCGGCATAGGTCCGGAAGTTCAGGGCGCCGCGCCCGACGAGCCGCGCCTTCATCGATGCTTCGAGGAACCCCATGTCGAGCGTTTCGACATGGGCGATCTCGTCGGTGTTCTCGTCGATCAGGTCGGCCAGCCGATGGAGCACTTCGGCCCGCTCATGCACGGTGAAGGAACCCCACGTCGCGAACCCGTCGACGGCAGCGCCGACCGCGGCGGCCGCAGCAGCATCGTCGCCGCGAGCAATGTCGGCCAGGTGCATCGCGTCCCAGTCGATGGGAGAGCGCGATTCGAAGGTGGTCGGCGACCCGACCCACTCGCCGCCGATGAGGTGGCCGGTCGGTACCGCGACGCCGTCGACGTCAGCGTGCGTCACTCTTCGACCGTCGACTCGTAGTGCTTCGAGTTCTTGCTGCGCGGCGCCCGAATGCCGCGGAACTCCCAGTCGCCACCCATCGCGGTCGAGACGACTTCTTCGGACGAGGTCGGTTGCGCACCGACGTCGTCGCGGATCGGTGTTGGTCCCTCGACGATCGGGTTGGTGAGCGCGCCCAGGCCCTCGACCTCGACGGTCACGACATCGCCAGGGACGACGGGACGGCTATTCGCCGGGGTGCCCGACAGGATCACATCGCCAGGTTCGAGCGTGATGTTTCGAGCGAGGTCGGCGACGAGATAGTGCATGTCCCACTCCATCTCGTCGGTCGTAGCGTCTTGGACGACCTCGCCGTTCACGAGCGTGCGGATCTGCTTGCCTCGGAAGTCCCAGTCGGTCACAAGCGCCGGGCCGATCGGGCACAACGTGTCGCTGCCCTTGACCCGGAGCATGGAACCCGCATCGGTATCGCGGAAGTCGTGCAGGCCATAGTCATTGGCAACCGAATAGCCGGCGATGTAGTCGCCGGCTTCGGCTTGCGAGATGCCGCGGGCGTGGCGTCCGATGATGATCGCGATCTCACCCTCGTAGTTCAGCCACTGGCAGTTCGAGGGGCGGACGACGGCACCGCCGTGGGTGTTGAGAGTTGTGGTTGGCTTTTGAAAGTACGTGGGCGCGGCGGGCAGCTTGGTCATGAACTCATCGACACGGCTGCGATAGTTCAGGTGAACGCACAGAATCTTGGCCGGATCGGTCGGTGCGAGATACGTGGCGTCGACAGCCCTGACGGAGCGTCCGTCATCGGCGACCAGACGATCACCGTCGGCCGTAGCAACTGTGGGATAGCCGTCGAGCAAGATGCGATAGAGCGCCGTCATGAGGCTCAAAGCTAGCAGCCGGTCTACATTGGTTCGGTAGCGAACCATTTATGGCTGAGAACGATCAAGTCCCTACCGAAGAGCTCCTGCAACAAGAGCGTGACATCCGGGCCCGCCTGAGCGGCGAGGCCTTTGACTTCGAGGCCGCTCAGGCGATCCAAAACATCTATCGCGCCGCGTCCGCTGTGCGTGTCCGAGGCGAACGTGAGCTGCTCAACGAGCACAATCTGACCTGGGGCGGATTCACGATGCTCTGGGTGCTGTGGGTCTGGGGCACGATGGATTCTTCGTCGCTTGCGGCCGAATGCGGGGTTGCCAAGGGGACGATGACGGGGATGGTGACCACCCTCGAGAAGCGTGGCCTGGTGGAGCGAAACCGCGACCGCGGTGATCGTCGGCGCGTCGAGGTCGGCCTCACGGCTGCCGGTACCGATCTGATCGCCGAGGTCTACCCCCGGTTCAACAAACTCGAGATCACACTCACCGACGGGTTGTCGGCCACCGAGCGACAGCAGCTGAGCAACCTGCTTCGCCGCATCATTACGAACGCGGACGGTTCCCTAGGCTGATCCGATGGCCTTTGATCCTGCCGCCAAGGAAGCCGAGCTGCTCGCCGAGGCGAACTCGTGGGACACAACGCAGCCGGTGCCCGCAGCGCCGGGCGATATCCCGATCGTCGACATTGGTCGCTGGCGCGAGACCGGGTCGCGCGACGCCCTCGACACGGCCGCCGCGACGCTGCGTGCCGCGTGCGAACAGGTCGGCTTCTTCCAGCTCGTCGGCCATGGCCTGAGCGAAGACGCCATCGGCGAGATCTTCGAGTGGGTGCGCAAGTTCCATGCACTTCCGTTCGAGGTGAAGCAACAGATCAATATCGACAACCCCGATCATCATCTCGGTGGCGTCGGCTACCTGCCCATTGGTGAGCGGCGTCTGCCCCGTCGTGCCGTCGGCAACCGCAACGAGGCGTTCCTGGTCAAGTCGGACAAAGACATCGCGCCCGACGACAATCAATGGCTTCCCGACGAGATCCTGCCCGGCTTCCGGCACGCGGTCGAAAGCTATGGGCGAACTGCCGAGGCCATCGCACTCGAGTTGGTCAAGGTCTACGCGGTCGCACTCGACCTGGAACCCGAGTGGTTCGACGACGCCATGGCGGCACCGTTCTGGCGACTGCGCATGACGCACTATCCCCCCGACGAACAGGTCGAGGGCGCCCACGGCATCGCACCTCATGTCGACACGACGTTCTTCACGCTGTTGCTGCAGGACTCGCCGGGCTTGGTGATTTACAGCGCGGTGCGTGACCAATGGATCCAAGCGCCCGTGATCCCCGGAGCGTTCGTCGTCAACACCGGCGAACTCCTGCGGCAGTGGTCGAACGACCGATTCCTGAGCACCCGCCACTTCGCCGACAACAACGGGCCCGTGGCCCGGTACTCGATCCCGTTGTTCTTCAACGCATCGGGTGACTGGCCCATGGAATGCCTGCCGACGTGCCACGGTCCGGGCAACCCGCCCAAGTATCCGACGATCTCCTACAACGAGAGTCAGGCCGTCGTCCAAGGCGAATAGGTCTTGGGGCTGCGATGCTTGACCGCGAGTTGCGAGCGAAGCAAGCAACTCGGTAAGCGAGGCGGAGCCGAGCAAAACGGAGTGCGGCCGAATCGCATCCTGCCGGGGAAGGAGATGCGATTCGGCCGAAGCTCAGCCCACCACCCGGTTACCGGGGGTGTGTGTTGACCACGAAGACCATTCTGCAGGTCTCGGCTCAACTCGCTTTCTGCGCAAGCTCAAGATCAACTCAAGCGTTCGCACCCGCCGAGCGCCGAGTGATTGACCGCACTGCAGTGTCGATCTCGACCGATCGATCGGGGCCGACACCTTGGCGGATGTCGAAGTCCTCGGTCTCGATCTCGCGAGCGCCACGGTTATAGGCGCCGTCGGCCATATCCCGAACCAGACCGGCCGGTCCGCACAGCGCCACGTGATGCCCGGCCATCCCATTCGGGAAGATCCGATCCAGATCCGACGGCGTCATCCGACCGGTCTGTGGCGTGAACAGATGCAGGTTGATGCGACCCGCATCGGCGGCCTGTTGCAACCGGTTCAGCATCATGTTGTTCTCGGTCGAGCGCACCGAATAGAGCATCGTGGGGGTCGGCAGCGAGGGGTCTCGCTCAATGTCGACGGCCGCCAGGAACGGGGTGCAACCGACCCCGCCGGCAATCCACACCGGCGGCGACGCATCGTGGGGAAGCGGCTCGAGCTCACCGAATGGGCCCTCGACCCGCACGGTGCTGCCAACCAGATCGTGGTCGGGAAGTTGGTTCGACCAGTCGCCGAGATGGCGGATCATGAACTCGAGATTCGGGTTGTCGGGCGAGCTGGCGATCGTGAACGGATGCGGCTCCCGCATGCCCGGCACGTCGAGCTTCACGAAGGCGAATTGGCCGAGCCTCTGACCGAGCGGCTTGCCGGTCGGGGCAAGCTCGAGTCGCGTGGTGGTGCCGACATGTTCAGCGGCGACCACCTTGTAGGGACGACCGCGTCCGATCATGTCGATCCCAACCACCCGCAACAGCCAGGTCGCCAGCCCGATCACCATCCAGGCGCCGAACCACCAGCCCCACGGCGAACCGTTGGCATAGGTCTTCTCGGCGGTGAAGAAGTGCCATGACGCGAACGCGAACGGCAGGCCGAGGAGCTTGTGGCTCCAGCGCCACCAGCGATAGGGGATCAGTCGGAAGACGCTCAGGCCGACCAAGATGTAGAGCAGGGTCTGGCCGGTTCCGGCCAAGTCCTCGGCCGAGTCGGCGACCCCGCGAGCTGCGCCCAGGATCCCGCCGTCGATCTCGGGTTCGATGCTGGTGTGGAGCCACATCGTGGGGATGGCCAGGGCGCCGGCCCAGCGGTGGACTCGGTACATCGAGTCGAGTCCGCCGAAGACAGGTTCGAGCCACTTGGGGCGGACCGCGAGCACGAAGCTCCACGCCATCAACATGATGGACACGGATCCGACCCAGAGGCCGAGGGCAACGTTGCCATCGCCTTGGGCGCCGGAAAACGCGGGCCAGGACAAGACGCTGGTGATCAGTACGACGAGCGGGCCGACGATCGATGGTTTGAGTTGGAGCCGCGGCAGCGATGGGCGTCGCAGGTGCCAGTCGCCGGGGCGGCCGAGCAAGAAATTCAGGACTTTCATGCGCTTTATCTTGGTGATCGCTCGCTGAAGGATCGCTGAAGATCGCCGCAGTCGGCTTCAGCGAATCCTCAGCGTCGCCCGGTCAACGTGGGTCCCATCACCTCGACACCGGGTCGGGGTGCGAACCGAAAGGACCCCCAACATGGACCGCACTACTGCTCTCGGAGCCGCTGCCGGCGTGACGCTGGCCGTCGTCGGCGCCGTCTCGGCGCTCTTCTTGACCATCGATCAGCCAGCGGACGCCGCCCAAGGTGAAACGCCGGCCGTCGAGTACGTCGACCAGTACGGCAACCCGCTGGCCGCATCGGTCGGCGCCGCAGCGGCTGCACCGGATGTCGTTCTCGTGAACCCCGACGGAACGCTCGTCGACACGTCGGCATCGGCCGCCGACGCGGCCTACGGCGAAGGCGAACACGAGGAGTACGAGGAGCACGGCGAGTACGAGGAAGCCGAGCACGGCGAAGACGAGTACGAGGAAGCCGAGCACGGCGAAGACGAGTACGAGGAAGAAGAAGGCGCCTACGGCGAAGAGACGGAGCACGAAGAAGACGAGTACGACGAAGACGAGTACGAGGATGAGGACGACGACGAGGATGAGGAGGACGAAGACGATGACTGATGCGTCCGCTGCCGGCGGCGCCCAGCTCCCGCCGGAGCTTGCCGAACGCGTCGCCCGGCGTCGGGCGGCGATGGCCGAGCCTGGCCCGGCGTCGTCGGCGGCTACCGCTGCGCCCGCGGGTGCTGCTCCGGCTGTTGCGGCGTCCACCATGCAAGGTGCTGCTCCGGCCGCGACCGCCCCGACCCGTCGGCCGACCCGTCAGCCGGCCGGCAAGGGAAGTCGATTGGCAATGGCCGGAGGTGCGATCGGACTGGGCTTCGGCTTGGTCGGGGTCATGGCAGCCGCCGCGTCGTCTGATGCCGGTTCACCCGCCGCGGTCGTGCAGCGCGTCGTGGTACCGCAAGCACCGGTTGCCGCTCAGCCGGCGCAGGTGATTGTGATGCTGCCGTCCAACGTCGACCCCTCAGCCGGCGGTTCACCGATCACGATGATCGAGGTACCTGCCGTCGACGCACGGGTGTCCATCCCCGACATCCCGGCTGCGCCTGCGCCTGCGGTGATGGCATCGGCCCCCGTCGCCGAGTCGCACGGGAGCTGAGATGGGAACCGTGAGCTGCACCGCACGGACTGAGCTTGGACGCTCCGTTGTCGAGGCCCGGTTTCGGGCGATGGGCTCCGATGCCCACGTGCTCGTGACCGGGCCCGACGGCGAGGTGTATCTGGAAACCGCCCGCCGTCGGCTCGACGAACTCGAGCGTCGATGGAGCCGGTTCCTGCCCGACAGCGAGGTGAGCCGAATCAACCGGTTGGCCGGCACGGGCGAAGCCATGCAGGTGGGACCCGACACCGTCGCGCTTCTCGAGCGGGCCCATCTCGCCACAGTCGCCACCGGTGGGGTCTGGAACCCGCTGCTTGGTCGCCGACTCGCCGAGCTCGGCTACGACCGATCGTTTGCCACCGGCCTCGGCCGACCTGTGGAGCCGCCTCTTCCGGCGACGGCGTCGAGCTTCGCTGAGGTCGACTTCGATCCTGCCACCGGTTCGATCGCCCTGCCTCGTGACACGGCCCTGGATCTCGGCGGCATCGCCAAAGGATTCGCCGCCGACCTGATCACCGGCGAGTTGCTCCAAGCGGGCGCGTGGGGAGCGCTCGTCAGCCTGGGAGGCGATCTGCGAGTCCGCGGCATGTCTCCCACCGGTCTCGACTGGGCGGTGCGCATTGGCGAGGCCGCACTCGACCAACCTCATCTCGCCACGGTACGCCTCACCCAGGGCGCGGTCGCAACCAGCACGACCGCTCGCCGCCGCTGGCCATCTGACGGTCATCGCCAACATCACCATCTGCTCGACCCGGCAACATCGCTTCCGTCCAACGCCGACATCGTCTTGACCTCGGCGATCGCCGGCACGGCGTGGTGGGCCGAGGTATGCGCAACCGCGGCGACGATCGATCCGACGCTCGAACTTCCCGGCCACGCCGCGCTCCGAGTCGATCAAGGTGGCCAAGTGACCCGGACCATGAACTTCGCGTCCTACGAAACCTGACCGCCCCCGTCACCTCATCTGTCGACCCATCGAAAGGACCTCGCCGTGCAATCGGCACTCCATCAGGCCAGCCTCGCCCAAACCACCGTGCTCGAATCCGAGCAACTTTGGTGGTACGTCGCCCGAGCTGGCGGCATCGTCGCCCTCCTGCTCACGGGGATGGCGGTCATCTGGGGCCTCGCGCTGTCGACCAAGGTCATGGACGGCACGCCATCACCGAAATGGCTCTTGGCGCTCCACAAAAGTCTCGGTGCCTTGTCGGTGACGTTCACCGGTATCCATGTCGCCGCGCTCATGCTCGATAGCTACGTGCACTTCGGCATCACCGATGTGCTGGTGCCGTTCGCGAGCGAATGGCAACCGGGCGCGGTCGCCTGGGGCATCGTGACCACGTATCTGCTGCTCGCCGTACAGGTGTCATCGATGCTGATGAAGCGCCTTCCCCGTCATTGGTGGAAGCGGATCCACTTGACGAGTTGGCTCCTGTTCTGGACCGGCTTGATCCACGGCATTACCGCAGGCACCGACGCCGCGCATCCGATCTACATCGCCGTCACCGCAACGATGACCTTGCTGGTGTTGTTCCTGACCATCGCCCGATCCCTGAGCGCGAAGAAGCGACGTCGAGGCTCCCGCCCGGCACGCGCCTCGGTCCCGGCCGTGGCCCAATCCGCCGTACGGTAGAGGCGATGCGCATTTTGGTCGTCGAAGACGAGACGACGATGGCTGAGTCGCTGCGAAGTGGCCTCGAGGGCGAAGGGTTCGCGGTCGATGTCGCCGCCGACGGCGAAGAAGGTCTGTGGTTCGCGGCCGAGGTCGACTACGACGCGATCATCCTCGATCTGATGCTCCCCAAGGTGAACGGATTTCAGGTCTGCGCCGCGTTGCGGGCCCGCAATGACTGGACCCCGATCCTGATGCTGACCGCCAAAGACGGTCATCTCGACGAAGCCGAGGGACTCGACACCGGCGCCGACGACTACCTGACCAAGCCGTTCTCGTTTGTCGTGCTGCTGGCGCGCCTGCGGGCCTTGCTTCGTCGCAAGGGGAGCGAACGTCCGGTGGCGCTCGTTGCCGGCGATCTCGAACTCGATCCGGCAACCCACGAGGTCCGACGCGGCAACACGCTCATCGAGTTGACCTCGAGAGAGTTCTCGGTGCTTGAAACCCTTCTGGTCCGCAAAGGGCAAGCGGTGTCGAAACAAGAGATCATCGAGCACGTGTGGGACTTCGATTTCGACGGCGGCCCCAACATCGTCGAGGTCTACGTGCGGTCGCTGCGCAAGAAGATCGACGAGCCGTTCGACCGCCAGGCGATCGTGACCGTGCGGGGTGCCGGCTACCGATTGGACGAGAACGGTGGGTGAGCTCCGTCACCGGGTCGGTCGCGTCTGGGCGCTACGGCGCACGGTGCGCGGTCGAGCCACCGTCGTCGCAATGGCGGTTCTTGCGATCGCGTTGGCGGTGGCGTTGGCGATCGTGTTGCTGCTCTATCGGGGCCAACTCCAGACGGGCTTGGACCGAACGCTTGAACAACAGGTGGCGGACCGGACCCGCTTGCTCGACGAGGGCAGCAGCCCCGAGTCGCTGACCACGGTGCTCCAAGAAGAAGCGTTGGTGTGGATCGGTACCCCCGAGGGCGAGCCGATCTCGATCGGTGGCGCGATCTTCCCGCTCGACTCTCCGGTACCGGCGACCATCGGAGGCGTGACCACCATCGAGCTGATGGTCGAAGAACGCAAGCCTGACGAGGTCGAACGTGAACAGATGACGCTTCGGATCGCGTCGGCGTTGACCGCTGATGGCCGCATTGTCGTGCTTGCCGGCGCCGAAGACGAGGTCGTGTCCGAGAATGTCGGCCAGCTCGCCCGGCTCTTTCTCGCCACGTTGCCGATCCTGACGCTGCTCGCCGGCGCGATCGTCTGGAGTGTCGCCGGTCGTGTGCTGCGCCCGGTCGACGAGATGCGAGCTCGGGCCGACGAAATCACCGGGGCGAATCTCGATGCCCGAGTGCCTGAACCCGGCACAGGAGACGAGATCCACGACCTGGCCGTGACGATGAACTCGATGCTCGATCGGCTCGAGTCGCATGATCGGGCGCTCCGGGACTTCACCGCCGACGCGTCCCACGAGCTGAAGAGCCCGGTGGCCAATCTGCGCGCGCTCCTCGATACGACCGAGCTCGAGGACCCGGCGTGGGACGGTGTTCGAGCTCGTCTTGGCGGCGAGAGTGACCGACTGCGCGACCTCGTCGACAACCTGCTCTTCTTGGCATCGCATCAGGCCGGCGCGCCGACGATCCATCGCGATTCGGTGAGCGTCGACGACGTGCTGTTCGACGAAGCCGAACTACTGGCGGCGACCGGACGCGTCGGCGTCGACCTGTCCCAGGTGGAGCCGGTGGTGGTACGAGGTGATCGGGCCGCGTTGGTGCGTTTGGTCCGCAACCTTGTCGACAATGCGACCCGTCACGCCTCGTCGCGTATTGCGCTCGGGACCAAGACCGAGAACGGCGTCGCCGTCCTATCGGTCGACGACGACGGGCCCGGCATCGCTGCGAAGGACCGGGTCCGCATCTTCGAGCGGTTCACAAGATTGGACGAGGCCCGAGCCCGCGACAGCGGCGGGAGCGGGCTGGGCCTCGCGATTGTTGAACGCATCGCTGCCGATCACCAGGCCAGCGTCGAGGTGCTGGAAAGTCCTCTGGGCGGTGCGAGGTTCGTCATTCGGTTTCTCGAAGACGATGTGCGGGATGCCTAGACGCCGGCGTGTGCCTCGGCCCAGGCGCCGTAGCCGCCGAGCAGGTCGGACACGTCGCTGAACCCGGCACCGATCATGTGGCTGGCGGCGATCGAGGATCGGAAGCCGCCAGCGCAGTAGACGATCGTTGGCTTCGACGGGTCGAGCGAGTCGAGTTCGGCGGTCAGGCGGGTGAGCGGAACGAGGGCGGCGCCGGGGATGGTGCCTCCCTCGGTCTCGCCTGGTTGGCGGACATCGACAACTTGCAGGTTCTCGATTGACGCCATTGCTTCGACCATCTGGCGCACGTCGACGCGAGAGCTGCGGGTGATCAGGTCTGGGCGGGTGGCCATTGCCTGCTCGGGTTGGTCAAGGTGTCCGATCACTCGGTCGAAGCCGATACGGCCGAGGCGGATACGTGCCTGCTGTTCTTGGCCGGACTCGGCCACGACAACGATGTCGGCATCGGGGCTGATCATGCCACCGGCGAATTCGGCGAACCGTCCAGCGAGTCCGATGTTGAGCGAACCGGCGACATGGCCGGTGGCGAACTCGCCGGGGCCGCGAGTGTCGAGTACGACGGCGCCGTTGCCCTGCGCGGCCAGGACCTGATCGAGATCCATGGCGGGCGAGTCGGCGGCCTCGCTGAACACGGGTCGCAGCAGTCGGTTGAGCTGGGCGTCGTGGGCGAAGTAGGACGGTGGTGCGGTCTGGCCTTCGGTGACGACTCGGATGAAGTCCTCGCGGCTCATCGGGGCGACGGCGTAGTTGTTCTCGCGCTGGCGACCGATCGTGCACGAGGTGTTGCTGGACAGGTTCTTGCCGCACGAGGATCCCGCACCGTGGCCGGGGTAGAGCAGGGTGTCGTCGGGCAACGACATGAGCTTGTCGTGCAGCGAGTCGTAGAGCTGCGAAGCGAGCTCCTCGCTCGTCATGCCGACCGACGACAGCAGATCGGGGCGACCTACGTCGCCGATGAACAGCGTGTCGCCGGTCAGCACAGCGTGGGGGGCACTGTCCGCGGTCTCCTGGACCACGATCGAGATCGATTCAGGAGTGTGGCCGGGCGTGTGGCGGATCTCGAGGACGATGTCGCCCAGTGAGATCTGCTCGCCATCGCCGAGCTTGCGGCTGGGGAACTCGGTTTCGGCGGCGGAGCCGTAGGCGATCTCTGCGCCGGTTGCCTCGGCGAGCTCGAGGTGGCCGGACAAGAAGTCGGCGTGGAAGTGCGTCTCGATGATGAGCTCGATGGTCATGTCGTGCTCGGCGGCCGACTCGAGGTAGGGCGCGATGTCGCGGCGAGGGTCGACGACGACGGCTCGACCGGTCGTCTCGTCACCGATGAAGTACGAGGCCTGGGAGAGGCATTCGAGGTAGTGCTGCTCAAGAATCATGTGACGTCCCTACGTGCTCGGTGGCCGAATGTGCTGGATGGCCGTGCGTGCTGGGCGGCCCTACGTAACGGGCCACCTGTACGAATGTACGGTCATTTCGCGCCAGTGTCAACTCCCGCGGATTCTGAGCGTCGCTCGAACTAGTCGTCGGCGGTTGGTCGCAGCGTGGACCGCACGCCCTTTGACCAGTCGCTCACGAATCGGTAGCGGTCGCCTCGAAGCACGGTCGTGCGCCATTCGACGGGGGTGTCGTCGTTCATGCCGAGTCGTTCGAGGTAGAACGCGGCATCGCGCGATTTGAGGCCGAGCAGTTGCCGATCATCGGCGCTGGGCACGATCGGCGTGAGCCGTTCCCACCCCTGGTTGGGGGCGGCATGGCCCGCCGACTGGAGCTCGTCGTAGAGCGCCGTCCGTGACCAGTTGACGGCGTCGAACCCGACGCCAGTCATCGGTAGCCAGGCCCGGTCGACGGCGAGTGGTTCGTCGTCGGCCAAGCGCAGTCGAGCGAGCAGGGTGAGGGGTGTATCCGGCTCGACGCCGAGCTGGGTTGCCGCAGCAGCATTGGTCGTCTCGGTGAGCTCGAGGACCTCGCTGCGTTGGACGGCACCGCTCGACTCGATGCTGTCGAAGAGTGAGTACAACGTGCCGAGCGACTGTTCGAATTCGGTCTTGTTGATGACGGTGCCGCGGCCACGTTCGCGGCGCAGCAGGCCGGTGCGGTTGAGATGGCGGATTGCCTCGCGAACAGTGTGGCGGCTGACCTCGTAGGCGGTCGTCAGTTCGAGGTCCGTGGGGAACTGGCCCGAATCGAAGTCACCAGCGTCGAGGCGCTGGCGCAGGTCGGCCTCGAGTTGGGCCCAGAGCGGGAGTGGGCTGGATCGGTCGAGTTGGGCGGCCGGCATGTGGTCCTCGATGGGGGTCAGGTTCCGGCCTCAGAACCTAGCCAGACATGACCGCACAACCAGCCATCTCGGATCGGTGATTGGTTACACCGGATGTACGGACATATAGTGGGCAAATGCAACGCCGCACGTTCGTCTCCATGATGCTCGCCCTCCCGTTCGCCGGTGCTGTCGGTGTCAGCTGCGGCGGAGGAGACACGGGACTACGGGTGATCGATGCCGACGATGCGGCCGACTACCTGTTCGAGTCACCGCCCGAGGGTCTCGTGGTTCTCGACGTGCGCACGCCCGAAGAATATGCAGGCGGGCGCCTGCCGGATGCTGAGCTGCTCGACTTCTACCGAGCCGACTTCGCCGACCGCCTGGCCGAGCTCCCCAAAGACGTGCCCTATCTCTTGTACTGCCGCAGCGGGAATCGCAGTGGTCAGACCCGAGCACTTATGGAGCAGATGGGCTTCACCGACGTTGCCGACGTCGACGGCGGCATCAATGCCTGGCTCAGCGCCGGGCATCCTTTCGTCACCGGCTAACTCTGCGGTGGCTTGACCGGGCGGGCGAACAGCAAGACGACGGCCGCGGCGATCGTGACCAGACCCGTGATGATGAACGGCAGGCGATAGCTGCCGGTCACGTCCTCGGCCCAACCGACGAGAAACGGTCCCAGGCCGCTACCGACCTGGCTCAGTAGGGTCATGAAGCCAAGCACCGCGCCGAGTGACACCAGGCCAAAAATCTCCGCGGTCAGCAAGGTCTGCATCATGTAGACGTTGCCGATCGTGAACCCGACGATCAGCACGAACACATAGGTCAGGATTCGGTTGTCGACGAGCGTGGCGCCGAGTACCGCCAGCCCTTGCGCGGCGATGATCGCGACGGTCAGCAATCGCTTGTCCATCCCATCGGCGAAACGGCCGACGATCAGTCGTGCGACGATGCTGCCGAACGCCGTCGTACTCAACGCGAGCGCCGCCGCATTGCGAGAGCCGAGCCGATCCTCGAGAAACGCGATCTGGTGCAGCAGGAACCCCGTCTGCGCGAGCAGCACCACGACGAAGCCGATCGTGATCGCCCAGAACGAGGTCGTCCGCATCGCCTCGCTCCGGGTCCACGGCCGCAACTGCACGGCATCGCTCAACGCGTCGTTGTTGACGCGCTGATCAGGGGAGCCTGCGTCGGCTTCGAGTCCGAGTGAAGCCGGGTCGCCGACGAGCACGAACAGTGCGACCGGCAGTGCCCCGACGAGGACGATCACCGCCAGGATCGGCGCGGCCAACGACGTTCCGCCCCGTTCGACGAGCCAGGTTCCGACGGGGGCAAGGATCATGCCGCCCAGGCTGATGCCGGTAAAGGTCAGGCTCATGGCGAATGCCCGGCGAGTCACGAACCATCGGCTCATCATCGCGTTGACGGCGACCGCGCCGGCGAGCCCGAACGCGATGGCCTGGCCGGCGTAGGTCACATAGAGATGCCAGGGCTCTGAGACCAGGCCAAGCCCCGCAACCGAGACCGCCATGAGGACGACGCCAGCGCGGATGTAGCCCATCGGACCGTGGCGGTCGACGCCCGGCCCGATGGCAAACCCGGCGATCCCCCCGAGCACGAA
>CALLPT010000374.1 GCA_938015575.1 uncultured Acidimicrobiales bacterium | reverse complement strand
TTTGCGCTTGACTCGGGAGCGCCCGGCAAGAGGGGTCGGAGTTCGCGCAGGAACGTACGAGCCTGCTTCCACGAAAGCGGCGCCTGCTCGTTGGTGGATCGATTCAGAATGACGGGGCTGTTGTAACCAATACGCACGCTGTCACCCGTTTCGAACCCTGGGCGCGTGCTGTCGTCGTGCTTGACCTTGGCACGTTCGACCTTGATGAATAGCCAATGACGCTCATCGTGATGGTCGGTGAAGCTGGCTGCGAGAGATCCGCCATCGCGAATCATCTCGACGCTCGTCAGGTCTCGAACTTCTTCGACCCTGATCACGCGGAATCCTCTCGTTGACGCCGGAGGCAAGTATGGGACTAGTCGAACGAGAGTAGATCGGGCGTCGACACGGTCCCGGCGTCGGGCACGGTGGCGGTCGACGCGATCGAGTCACCAGGGGCAACCACGAGCTCAGCCATGACGCCGGTGCTCGACTCGATTCGAATCCACTCGTCGCCCTCTTCGAGCAGCGTGTTCAGATCGAACGAGGCCCGACGTCGCGGCGCAAGCTCCGCTCGTTCACGCAACACGATGCCGTTCTGTCCACCCGCGAGCACATCGACGCGGGCGATCGTGTTGCCCGCCGGGTTGAGCACGGCCAGCTCGCCTTGTCGCACGACGCTCGCATCGTCGGGTGATCCCGGGACGAACCAGGGCGGAATCGCCAGGACCTGGTCGGTCGAAGATCGCGTGATCCCAAACGATGTCGACACGCCTACCCCAAGCTCGGCGGGGCGCGTCAACAACCGCTCAGCCACGACGGGAACACCGTTGAAGCTACGAATCGAGACGAAGAATCGCTCGCCGCGGGCAGCCACGGTCGTTGCATCGAGCGTGGCGACGGTATTCACCGGATGGGTCGGATGCAGACTGACGTTGACGACCCAGCGTTCGTTCGGTCCCATCGACACGCCAAGCGGCGCAATGTCACCAGCACGGTCGGCGCTATCGGGTTTGAGCTCGAACTCGACTTCTGCCGGCTCCGGGTTCGGGTTGAAGATCACGAAACTCTCGGCCGCACCCGCGCCCGCGTTTCCGGCCGGGAAGAACCACTGTTCCGACATGACATTGGTGCCCGGCGTCAACGACAGGCCAATGGGTCCGGCTTCGTTACGGAATAGCTGGATGCGTTCAGCCACCACCCGGCCGGTTCGAGTGGTGACCTCGGCGGTGACCTGATCCCACGGCGCGAACGAAGGCGCCAGGTCCAGCATCGTCAGGCTTCGTGACGGAATAAGGCGGCCGGTGAACGCCGATGGCGTACGTGCTCCCCCATCGGTGAGGAACGTGATGTCGACGACCGCGTCGTCGGGGAACGGGTTGAGCAGGTAGAGCTGATACGAGACGCTGTTGGTGGTGGTGCCGCTGGCGAACCACCAGCTCGTCCCGGCCGAGGTTGCGCACGCCGCTTGATCCCGCCCGGCCGGCGTGACCATCGCGTGCTGCACGTTGACGCCACCGTCGTCGAACTCGGCCAATGCGCCCACGAAGGAGCCGGTGGGCGTCGAAAGCAGCGGGTCGAGTGTGGCGACGATCGATGACAGCGCGACGACTTGTTGGCCCTGGGCCGGGATCTCGACCCGCTGAATCGCCCGATCGAACGGCACCGGGTTTCCAAGTGTGTCGAGCAGCGACGGGAAGACCGTGAGCGAACCGCGTACGGGCTGCTCCGACTCGTTGGTGAGGATGACGAGATGGTCGTTGGTCCCATCGGGCGTGGCGAAGCCGGCGGCGCAGTACCACGTGGAGCCTTCCTCGAGGCCCGAGCGCCCAACCGGACCTCCGACATCGAGCGCCGATTCGGTGACGTTGCGGTCGGGGCCGGAACGGTCCACGATCACGAGACCGACGAGGACCGCCAGGATCAACAAGATGGTCGGCAGTCGGTTCACGACCGGCGCCTCCGCCCCAAGAAGAGCAGGGTGCTCAAGGCGACCCACGCGACGAGCTGGATTGCGCTGGTAATCCAGAGCAGGGGTTCATTGCTGTGGCGCAGTTGGGCCTGGCCACCGCCGAGGACCGCATAACTCGTCGCCCAGTCTCGGGCGGTGGCCGGGACCACGGCGCCGTTGACCTCGAGCGTCCAGTTGGTGTCGACCGGCACGGCAAAAGAAAGGTCTCCTTCGCCGAGCGGGCCCCGATACGAACGCAACGAGGTGACCTCGGGAAGCGCCAAGTCGTACAGGTCGAATGCCGGGTCTGCAGTGGCAAGGGCGCCCAGGGCGAAGGTGCTCACCGTCGGGACATAGGCCCGGTTCTCGTAGATGGTTGCGCCGGAGCGAACCTCGACTCGAACCAGATCGAGCTGTTCGGTAAGGCGAGCAGCAAGCACCGCGTTGATCGGCCGATCGATCGTGCCGAATGGCTCCGGCGCGTTGGATTCGACGACGATCACGTAGCGGATGCCGTAGAGGGAGAGGCGTTGACCGAGCCGATTGCCGGCCCCGTCGAGCGTGTCCTCGAAGTCTTGGCGAATCTGGAGGACCGTCTCGTCGGGATTGCCGATTGCGTGGTCGAGAATCGTGGGGGTCCGAGCAGGAGTGACGGCCCACGCCAGGTCGTCGTCGTAGGTGAGCCCATGGACCGGAAGCACCTCGGCATCGCCGAGCCACAGGGCCCGGGCGTGGGCCGGGGCACGCTCGTCGAGGAAAGCGACGACATCTTCGTAGCCGTCATCGACGACTTGCCAGCGGCCATCAAGGGCCCCGCCGATGCCCGCGATGGCGGTGAGTGCCAGAGCGCCGCCAGCGACGAAGGGCAGGAACTGGCGCCAACCAAAGCGATAACGGCGCAGGTCACTTCCGAACGCCACCGCCGCCATACCGGCCGCCACCGCGAGACCTACCGCAGCCGGGGCGAGCAGCACTGCTGCGGACGGCATCGAGAAGCCAATCCAGCCGCGCTCGATCACCACCACGAGGGCCACGGAACCGAGGGTGACGAACCAGCTGCGAGCTGCCCACGCCAGTCGGGGTCCCGATGCCATGATCAGCGCCAGGGCGGGAACGACGAGCAGAACCCAACCGAACGTCGAGTCACCATGAGGCCCGGTCGCGAGCCGCAGCACGCGACTCAAGCCGATATCGCTGCCATCGGTCGCGGCGCTTCCGGCAACGCTCGACCACGAGGCAGTGGAGCTCAGCAGACCAAGCGATGCCGGCATCGACAACACAAAGGCAGTCACGATCGAGCCCACGGCAACAGCAACCGCACGAAGCGACCCTTGGACGCGTCGCGTCGCGAGCCCGCCGAGCAGCCAGGCGGCGGCGAACAGCACCGGCGTGAGCACGACGAACGGCTCGACCAAGGCGGCGAGCGCCAACATCAAGCCGAGCACCAGCGTGTCGCCCACGCGGCGACGCAACCGAGGCTCGTCGTCGACAAAGGGCGGGATCGAGGCAGCCAGCGCCATGCGTTTGGTGATCCACGGCATTGCGGCATAGGCGACGAGCCCCGACCAGGTGCCTTCGAAGAGCGCGTTGTAGGGCAGCGGGGCTGCGGTGTAGACGAGAAGCGCAACGAGTTGGGCTTGGAATGCCTTGAACGGCGCCAGAAGGCGATACGCGCCCAGGGCGCCGACAAACAAGAGCCCTGCGGTCACCAGCAGCCGCAACAGGCCCATCTGGCCGAACAGGGCGATGCCCGCGAACCCGAGAATCGCGTGCAACAGCGACGACGGCGCCTCGGCGCCGACGCCGGTTGGGCGCCAGGTACTCCCCCACTCGGTCAGCAAGCTGCTCGGTCCGTTCGGGAACCCAACGAACTCGTTGAACAGCGGAACACCGTTGGTGATCAGCTCTCGGCTTCCGAAGAGCAACACCAGGACCACGCCGATCCAGACCATGGCGGTGATTTGCAGTTCACGGGCCCGTTCCGCCGCCCGGCTCGCCGGCACTGACCCGTCAGCGGCGGCTTGTTCTTCGCGCCGATCCGAACGCGCCTGTCTCCAGGCGTTGAGCCCCTCGAAACCGGGAATCTGCAGCGCGCGCACTTCGGCATCGTCGACCTGGCGAATCTGACGCAGATGCCGGCGTCGGCGCATGATCGAAGGAAGCCGGGCGATGTTCCAAGCCCACGAGCTGGCGATTTCGAAGATGAGGCTGATGCGCCCTTGGAGCAGGGCGATGAGTGCGTTGACGAATGAGGCAACGAGGGCTTGCGGGACGACGCGGAGGGTGTGCAGCAGTCCGTAGTTCGACAGCATCGAACGGATGCGATGGCGGCGGGCAAACCGGTCGTAGTCGGAGCCGGGGATTCGGGTGGTGAGGTCTTCGCGGTGGCGCGCCGTCGCCGCCGGATTGACGAGCACTCGGGCGCCGAGAGCATGGGCCCGCCAGCACAGGTCGAGGTCCTCGCCACGGACAACCATCGCTTCGTCGAACCCGCCGAGCGCGCGAAACAGGTCGGTCCGCAACAGGGTGACCGCGCCCGGCACGGCGAAGACGTCGCGGACGGCATCGTGCTGCTCTTGGTCGTATTCGCCCGGCTCGGCCAAGTCGGCAACCAGACCGGTCTTGTCGGCGCCGAGCCCGACATGGAGGATCCGGTTGGGGTCGTTCCAATCGAGCAACTTGGGGCCGACGACGCCCGCATTTGACCGCAACGTTTCTTCGACGAGTCGCCGCACACAATCGGGAGCGAGAGCGACGTCGTCGTGACAGATCAGCAGATAGGGGCCGAGCGACGGATGGTCCAAGATGAGGTTCGCGTTTTTGGCGAAACCCTGGTTGGCGACGAGCGGGATCACCATGGCCTCGGGGATCACCGCATGGACCCGGGGTGCGACCGCGATATCGCTAGCGGCATCGATGACAACGACCTCGAGCGACGGGTAGTCCTGGGCCACGATCGACTGCAAGACATCGTTGAACCAAGCGCCCGGGTCATGGGCGACGATGGTGATGGTGACGAGCGGGTAGCTCACGGTTGCGGTTGCCCCTCCGGTATCGCCGGAAACGCGCGTTGAAGGGGTCGTGGTCGGATCGTCCACAGTCTGACGAATCTACCCAGCGGATCCGCTCGGTATGGGTACCCCCAGCAGGTTCGCGACCGAGGCGCGGGCCTACACTGGTTTCGTGACCGATTGGGACGGACTCGACGTCGAAGAAGCGCTGCGCGAAGCGGCCGAAGTCGGTGTCGGAGCCCTCATTCTCGGGCTCCGCCAGATCAACATCGCTCGCCGAGATTTGGTGGAGCAACGCCCCGAAACCGCACCCGTCATCGACGCGATGTTGGACCAGGTCGAAGCGCTCGCGGAGCCGGTCTCTTCTGCGCTCGGTTCGATCGTGTCAGCCGCCGGATGTGCCATGCCCGGCGAGGCCGGCGAGCGCGTCCAAGAGCTGGGGGCGACCCTGGCGGTGTCGGGCCCCGAACTGCTGCGCCTGTCCGGCCTCACCAAGCGCTGAAGGAGCGGTCATGTTGATCCAAGACCTGCGGATCGTCGTGATCTGCGGCGGTGTCGGCGCGGCCCGGTTCCTGCGGGGGTTGCTGAGGGTCGCCAACCCCGGGAACATCACCGGCATCGTCAACACCGGTGACGACATGCGGCTGCATGGGCTCGCGATCAGCCCGGATCTCGACACGTGCACCTACACGTTGGCCGATGCGATCAACCCCGAGACTGGCTGGGGGCTGGCCGGCGAGACGTGGCAGGCCCGTGACACGCTGGAGCGCTATGGCGGCCAAACGTGGTTCGGCCTGGGCGACCGGGACCTCGGCACCCACCTGTATCGCACGCAGCGCCTCGACGAGGGCGCGACCTTGACCGAAGTGACCGCCGAGATCGTGGCTGCGTGGGATCTTGGGCTGACCTTGTTGCCGATGACCAACGATCCCGTACGCACTCGGGTCACCATCGAGTCGGGTGAGACGCTCGACTTCCAGCGGTACTTCGTCGAACGCCAGCACCAGGACCATGTGACCTCGGTGGCCTTTGACGGCATCGAAGCTGCCGTCCCCTCCCCGGGCGTGCTCGACTCGATTGCCGCGGCCGATGCGATCGTGATTGCGCCGAGCAACCCATTCGTATCCATCGCCCCCGTGCTCGGCGTGCCCGGGATCCGAGACGCGCTCGCCGCACGTCGCGAACAAACCGTTTGCATTTCGCCACTGATCGGCGGTGCCGCGGTCAAGGGCCCGGCCGCTGACCTGGCTCGCACCCTCGGCCACGAGGTCTCGGCAACGGGCGTTGCTCGCCTCTTGGCCGATGTGGCCGGCCACATGGTCTTGGACTCGATCGACGTGGCGCTCGCCGACGCGGTCCGAGAGACTGGCGTGACACCCACCGTCACTGACACGATGATGCGCACCCCCGAGATCGCCGCGGCATTGGCCTCGACGACCGTCAACGCAGTCGTCTGACTGCCCCTGCTCACCCCAAAGGACCGCTGATGCGACTCGAGATCTTTCCTGTCGAAGGCCTGCCCGAAATCCGACGCGGCGACGACGTCGCCGGCATGATCATCGACGCGGTCGACCTCGCCCAACACGACATTCTCGTCGTGACGCAGAAGATCATCTCCAAGGCCGAGGGGGCGATGGTCGAGGTCGATGCGAACGACCCGCTGAGTCACAAACCGATCGTGGAACGCGAGTCGGTGCGAATCTTGCGGCGGCGAGGCGAGCTCATCATCAGCCAGACCAAGCACGGCTTCGTGTGCGCCAATGCCGGCATCGACTTGTCCAACGTCGAGCGTGGCCAAGCAGCGTTGCTGCCCGACGACAGCGACCGTTCGGCCCGTCGCATCCGCGATGCGATCAAGGGTCGTGTCGGCCTCGACGTGGGCGTGATCATCAGCGACACGTTCGGTCGGCCGTGGCGTCGTGGCGTCACCGACGTCGCAATCGGCACCGCCGGCGTCAAGTCGATTCTCGACCTGCGCGGCACCCCCGATGCGCTCGGACGCGAGATGCAGGTGACCGAAGTCGCCCTCGTCGACGAGCTCGCCTGCGCGGCCGAACTGGCCATGGGCAAGACCACTGGCGTGCCCGTTGCTGTAATTCGCGGCGGAAGTGCCGATTGGTTCGGGGAGTCTTCGGTGCAAGACGATCTGGTGCGCGATCCCCAGGACGACTTGTTCCGCTGAACTCCTCCCCCACCACACCCAACCGAGTCGGCACCTGCCGGCAAAGGAGCTGGACATGACGCAACCAACCCTCGTGATCGTCAGCGGCTACTTCGGCCCGATACACGTCGGCCACCTCGACTACATCGAGGCCGGCGCGGCGACCGGCGACGAACTCTTCGTCATCGTGAACAACAACACGCAGCAGACCCTGAAGAAGGGCAAAGTCATCATGGACGAGGCTGACCGCCTTCGCATCGTCGAGGCATTGCGCGTCGTCGATCACGCCATGATCGCGGTCGACGAAGACGGTGCCGTGTCGGCCAGCATCGAAGCCGTGGCGCAGAAGTTCCCCGATCACAAGATCATCTTCGGCAATGGCGGCGACCGTGGCCCCGACGGCGACCCCGTGCCCGAGCACGACGTGTGTGATCGCTACGGCATCGAAATGATCTTCGGCATGGGCGGCAGCAACAAGGCCGATTCCAGCAGCCGACTGATCGAAGAACTCGGCCTCCTGAACTGACAGCGCCGGACAACAACCCGTCCGCCGCCATCACGACCCACTACCCGTCCGCCGCCGCTCCCCTCGCGTTCTCACCGACTCAGAACCCGGAATCCGGGACGACAGTCGGTGAGAAGCCCCAACCGGGACGACAGTCGGTGAGAAGCCCGGGAAAGCTGACGGCGGCGGAGAAAACGCCAGCCGCCCGGCTCGATGAGCCGGGCGGTTTCGCGTTTTCGTGACCTCAGGTCAACGAGGCTGGGTCAGCCGTCGTCGCCTTCTTCGACCGTCACGGTCGTGTCCTCGACACCGGTGTCCTGCGGAAGCAGTTCGGTCGGGTTGTACTCGATCGCCGAGCTCACGTTGTTCAACGTGTCGAAGCGGTCCGACGGAGGAAGGTTGTCCTCGTTGAACTCAACGTCGGGGCCGGCGTAGGCGATGATGTACACCTCGCGGTCGTTGTCGAACTTGATCTGGCCGAGGTCGGCGGTGATGACTTCGGTCGGCGGTTCGCCGGCAAGTGCCTGGAAGTCGAAGTCCCAGTGCAGGACCTTGATCTCGGCCGGACCGCTTCCATCGGCACACTCCTGGCCGGCGACGAGCTCGCGGCCGGTGTCGAGCACGATCCGATCGGTGTCGACGCTGATCCGCATCTCCGTCAGCCAGTGGCGCAGCTGAGCGTTCTCGCCCGACGACAGCTCGAAGAATGGGTGGATGTGCATGATGCCGTCGCCGTGCGAGTGGATGCCGGTGGCATCGTCGGACGACTGGAACGGCGGCAGGTAGCTGCTTGCGCCGCCCTGCGTGCAGTCGTACACGCCATAGACAGCGTGCCAGTGATCAAGGTTCTGGCGAGGCGAAGCAAGGGCCTCACGCGTTGTCCAGGCGTAGAACACGGCGCCGATACCAAGCAGGCACACGAGCGCAACGAGTGCCGGGAAGCCCATGCGGCTCGCAAGCGACACATCGCGTTGGCCAGCGGTCGCCGCGGCGCGGGCGACCTTGCGGGCTCCAGCATCGGTCGACGGCGTGCGAACCACCTCGGAGGCGTCCGACGAAGCGTCGGCGGTGCGCTTCGAGGGTCGCGTGGGGGTGCTGGATTCGGCGCCTTCAGCGGCTTCGGCACGCGGCGGGCGCTTGCCCTTGCCCGAACCCTTGCCCTTTTCGGACCAACCGGTCTCGTCCTCAGTCATGGCGGTCCACGCTATCCGCTTCGACTCCCCCACCGGACGCGCGAACAAGGAATGCAACGCCCTCTCAACACGAATGCAGTTCGATGCCAATCCGCCAATTTATGGAAGAAATCGGCTCCCGCGAACGTCTCGTCGCGCTACGCAGGGCGGGCGTGGACGACATCGCCAACGTGATGCACGCTGCGACCGGCCGACCCGTCGAGTACGAGCGCGCCGTCAAGGTCGACGCCGACCGCGGTGCCGGTGACGGCCTCGCCCCCATCAACCTCGACTCGCACCCGTTGGCCGATCGTGGCCGACGCGGCGATCCACCGCGTGCGCAATGACGCCGCGTCGAGACCGGCGAGCTCGTCGACCAGACGTACGACGTCGGCCACGAAGGCGACTCGGTCGACGGTGGTTGGGGCCTCACCTGGTGCCGAGGTCGGCAAGTGTTCGTCGATCGAGGTCGCGTGGTCGGGCACGCCGTCGGGGCGTTGACCGTTCCAATTCGCGTTGATCCCGATACCGACCACGACAACCCCGTCTCCGCCCTGAGCGAGTACGCCGGCCATCTTGTGGCCGTCGAGCAGCAGGTCGTTGGGCCACTTAAGCCGACACGGCACCACGGTGCGAGCCGACACCGCTTCGGCTGCGGCCAGCGCGACGGTCGCAATTGTCCAGAACGGACCCACGTCTCGCTCGTCGCGCAACAGGAACGACATCAGGACGCCCGACTCGCTCGGCGCGGTCCAGACGCGGTCCCGGCGGCCCCGTCCGGCCGTCTGCAGGTCGGTGACCAACACCTGTTCTGGAGCGCCGCCAGCCGCGAGTGCAAGCAGGTCTTCGTTGGTCGATCCGGTCTCGGCGACCCAGCCGATCCGGTCGAAGCGAGTCGGCGCGACGGCCTCGCGCAGAAATGCAGTCCGCAACGGTTCGGAATCAGGCGACACATCTGGCAGGCTATGCCAGTGTTCTCCAAGGTTCTGGTAGCTAATCGTGGTGAGATCGCCGTTCGGGTGATCCGCGCTTGTCGAGACCTCGGCGTCAAGTCGGTGGCGGTGTACAGCGAACTCGACCGCGACGCACTGCATGTGCGTCTCGCCGACGAGGCCTATGCGCTCGGGGGCCAAACGGCTGCCGAGAGCTACCTCAACACCGAGAAGATCCTCGAGGTGCTGGCCGAGTCCGGCGCCGATGGGCTTCATCCGGGCTACGGCTTCTTCAGCGAAAACGCCGACTTCGCCCGGGC
>CALLPT010000373.1 GCA_938015575.1 uncultured Acidimicrobiales bacterium | reverse complement strand
CGCCGTGGAAGGTCTGGTACGAGGGGCCGCAGTTCCGCTACGAACGACCCCAGGCTGGTCGGTACCGGCAGTTCAGCCAGATCGGCGTCGAAGCGCTCGGTACCGAAGATCCCGCGGTCGATGCTGAAATCATCGCGTTGGCGTGGAGCTTCTACGAATCGCTCGGCCTGCGCAATGTGACGTTGCTGCTGAACAGCCTCGGTGACGACTCGTGCCGTCCCGGGTACCTCGAAGCATTGACCGCCTACTTCGAGTCCCGCAAGTCCGATCTGTCCGAGCAGTCGCAGCACACGCTGTTGGTGAACCCGCTCCGCGTGCTGGATTCAAAGCGCCCCGAGGACCAAGAAATCATCGACGCGGCGCCGATCATGGTCGACCACCTGAGCCCCGATACAGCGGAGCACTTTGCCGGCGTCCGCCGAGTGCTCGATCGCCTAGCGATTCCCTACGACATCTCGCCTCGGCTCGTGCGAGGGCTCGACTACTACACCCGCACCACGTTCGAGTTTGCCTCGCACGCGCTCGACGGTTCCCAGAACGCCATCGGTGGCGGTGGCCGCTACGACCAACTCGCGTCGGCGCTTGGCGGGTCGCCGACCCCAGGTATCGGGTTTGCGCTCGGCGTCGACCGCATCTTGTTGGCGTGCGATGCCGAAGGCGTCTTCCCGGTTGCCGACGCGTTGGCCGATGTGTTTCTCGTCGACGTGACGGGTGGTGACGAGGCTTCGATCCTGCAACGGCTGCTCGCCGCAGGCGGGATCGCCAGCGCACGTGCCTACGATGCCCGCTCGATGAAGGCACAGTTCCGTGCTGCAGACAAGAGCGGTGCACGCTTCGCCGTAATTGTCGGCGACGAGGAACTCGCAGCCAGCAGCGCAACCATTCGCCCCCTCTCCGGGGAAAACCGCGACCAGGTGACGGTTCCGACCGCCACACTGGTCCCAGAGCTCGCACAGAGACTGCAATCACCAAGAGATTGAACTGATTATGAGTGACGACCAGTACGAAGAAGCCGGCTACGACGAAGACGGCTACGACGAAGATGGCTACGAGGGTGGTGACCCAGGCGGTGCGCGCGGCATGCGCACCGACTACTGCGGTGAGCTAACCCGCGACGACGAGGGCCGCGAAGTCACCCTCTGCGGCTGGGTCGACAATCGTCGTGAGCACGGCGAGAAGCTCGCCTTCATCGACTTGCGCGATCACACCGGCGTCATCCAGTGCGTTGTCGATGAGAAACACGATCTGCGCCGCGAATACGTCGTGCAGATCACCGGCAAGGTCGTCGGTCGTCCCGAAGGCATGGAGAACCCGTTCCTGGCGACCGGTGCCATCGATGTGCAGGACTGCACCGTCGAGGTGCTCAACAAGGCCCAGACGCCGCCGTTCCCACTGAACAGCCGCCAAGAGATCGACGAGACCCTACGGCTCAAGCACCGCTACGTCGACATGCGCCGCGAGAAGATGCAGCGGAACCTCCGTTACCGCGCCCACACCATTTCGGCGATTCGCGCCGCGATGGAGGAACAGGGCTTCCTCGACATCCAAACCCCGCTGCTGATCGCCTCGACGCCCGAAGGCGCCCGCGACTTCGTGGTGCCGAGCCGCAAGGAGCCAGGCTCGTTCTACGCGCTCCCGCAGAGCCCGCAGATCTTCAAGCAGCTCTGCATGGTCGGCGGCATGGACCGCTACTACCAGCTCGCCGTCTGCCTGCGCGACGAAGACCTGCGCGCCGATCGCCAGTACGAGTTCACCCAGCTCGACGCCGAGGCCAGCTTCGTCGGTCAAGAAGAAGTCCTCGACTTCATCTCGTATGCCGTTGCTGCCGCAACCGATGCCGTCCGCGGCGTCTGGCCCGAAGACTTCCCGACCATGTCGTGGATCGATGCCATGGAGTTCTACGGATCGGACAAGCCCGACACCCGGTTCGACATGCACCTCATCGAGCTCACCCCGCTCTTCGAGGGCACCGAGGCGAACGTCTTCAAGACCGATTGCGTCAAGGGCATCGTCGTCGAAGGTGGCGCAGACAACATCGCTCGCAATCGCATCGACGAGCTGACCGATATGTGTAAGAAGTGGGGCGCCAAGGGACTCGCGTGGTTCCGTGTGCTCGAGGACGGCACGCTCGACGGCGGCCTCACCAAGTTCATGAGCGACGACGAGGTCCATGGCCTGGTCCAGATGATGCAGGCCCAGGGCGGCGACCTGATTCTGCTCCAGTCAGGCGACCGGCACCTGGTCCGCGACGTCCTCGGACGGCTCCGCCTCGAAGTCGGACGCGAGTTGGCCGACCCGAACGCGCTCAACTTCGTGTGGATCACCGAGTTCCCGATGTTCGAGTCGATCCGTGAGAATGGCGACCCGGTCGCCGCCCATCATCCGTTCACAATGCCGCACCCCGACGATGTCGACTACCTGGTCCGTGGCGGCGGCGAGTCGCTGCTCAAGGTGCGCTCGCAGGCCTATGACCTCGTGCTCAACGGCTGGGAGCTCGGCTCGGGTTCGGTCCGAATTCACGATCCCGAGATTCAGAAGCGGGTGTTCGCCGCGCTCGGTCTCAGCGACGAAGA
Organism: uncultured Acidimicrobiales bacterium; assembly: GCA_938015575.1. Lineage (GTDB taxonomy): Bacteria > Actinomycetota > Acidimicrobiia > Acidimicrobiales > UBA10347 > UBA10347. The sequence continues at coordinate 3,557 of CALLPT010000373.1, read as the reverse complement.
TGCCGAATCCAAGTTCGGCTTCTTGACCGACGCGTTCAGCTATGGCGCCCCGCCCCACGCTGGTTTTGCGTTCGGCATCGATCGCCTGGTGGCGCTCTTGCTCGGCGAGACCAACATCCGCGAGGTCATCGCGTTCCCGAAGACCCAGTCGGGAGCGGACCCGCTGACGAACGCGCCGACGCCGATCGACGACGCACACCTTGATGATCTCGGCCTGCGGGTGCTGCCGCCGGCGGAGTGATCCAGCGGTCGGTCAGCCCCGGATCCGCCCGATGATCGGAGCCATTGCCTCGATGTTGCGCGTCACGAAGTAGCTGATTCCCCAGCGCGACTGGGCGGCTCGGAACTGATCGGCGATCTCGGCGTGGGTGCCGAACGCGAGATAGGGCGTCGTGAGCCCGTCTTCGCGAGTGAGTCCGATCACCGGGTCGTCGGCGAACGCCGCGTCGAACGCAGCCTCGCGATCGTCGGTGATCTCGATGCGCTGAACGAGCGCGTTGAGTTCGGGATCGTTGTCACTGGCGCCAGCGCCTTCACGAGCCCACCTGATCTGGCGTTCTAGACGTTCGCGGGAGAATCCGACCGTGTGTCGATGTCCGTCTTCGAGCGTGCGTCTGAGGCCGTTCAGCCCGACGCAGTCGGCGTGTTGGCCGGCATGGGTGAGTAGCCCCCGGCCGTTCCCGCCGACGAGGATCGGAAGCCGCTCCTGGACGGGCGCCTCGATGGCGGCATTGGTGACCGTGTAGTGCTCTCCCTGATAGGTGACGGTCTCGCCATCGAGGAGTTTGCGGAGGATCTCGACCGCCTCGCCGAGTCGGGCCTTGCGCTCGGCCGCGGACCGCATCGGGATGCCCGTGGCCGCGAACTCCTGGGGTGTGTGTCCCGCCCCGATCCCGAGCTCAAAGCGCCCATGCGAAAGGCGATCGATGGTTGCCGCTTCCCACGCGAGCTGGACCGGGTTGCGCATCTCGTTGTTGAGGACAAACGTGCCGATGCGAATCCGATCGGTTCCCGCGGCGACTGCGGTGGCCAAGATGAGCGGCGACAGCATCGTGTCGTTGATGTGATCGGGGATCGTGACGGTGTCGAACCCCGCGGCTTCGGCCGCTCGGGCCTCGGCGACGACGTCTTCGACGGCTCCCGCAGGGCGTAGTTGGTGGCCGAACCGGAGTGCGCGCATTAGTGTCTGTATATCACAAACGATATGACCGGTCGGCTGGCGCCTAGACTGGGGACATGCCACCGCATGGATCGTCGCGATCGGTCTTTCCCGGATTTCGAGACCTGGACGGGCTCGTCGGCGACGTCGGCGACGAACTCGCAGCCCGACGTCGATCGCTCGGGCTCAGCCAGGCCGAAGTCGCCCGGCGAATGGGGACCTCGCAGCCGGCAATCGCTCGACTCGAAGCCGGCGGAACGAACGCCCGGCTGTCGACGCTGCATCGCTTCGCGGAAGCGTTGGGGTGCAGGATCAACGTCGAGCTGACCACGTCGACATGAGCGATCCGTTCGCAGGCTTCGACGCAGCGAGCGCCATGCTCGACCAGCGGCGGGTGATGATCAGCGGACCACTCGATCCAATGACGGCCGGTGCTGCGGCCACGCAGCTCATGTACCTCGACGGGGTCAGCGCTGCCCCAGTGACCGTGATCGTGAACAGCGCTGGCGGTGCGGTGGGCGATGCGCTTGCATTGTTCGACACGCTCCGGCTCATGCGCACGCCACTGACGATCGATGTCCTGGGCCGCGCCGAAGGCTCGGCCGGGGCGTTTGTCGCCGGCGCACCTGGCGAACGCCGCTTGGGTGCAATGGCGTTGATCTCGCTGCGATTGCCCCGCCATTGCCTTGCCGCGGGCAACGCCGACGACCTGGGTCAGTTAGCCGAACGTTCCGAGGCCGAACGGCGTGCGATCGCCGAGATCATCGTTGAACGAACTGGTCAATCGCCAGAGTGGGTAGAGGCACAATTCGATCATGGGGTCTCGTGGAGGGGTCCAGAAGCCGTCGAGGCCGGACTCGTCGACACGCTTCGGTAGCGATTGCTGCGCCGGCGAAAGGTGTCATGATCGATCCGTGGCCACCGTGATCTCTGATGAACAGCGACGGTGGCGACTGGCGCATCGTCATCGACTGACCGAGGCGGGCCGAACCAACGACATCGCCTCGATTGCGGCCGATCTGGTCGGCCTGCACGCTTCGGATCCGGCGACCGTCTACCTGAGTTGCCTCGTTCGCATGGAGCGCCCACTGGTCGAGCCGGTCAGCAAGGCGCTGTACACGGACCGAAGCGTTGTCCGTCACCACGCCATGCGCCGCACGATGTGGGTCATGGTGCCCGAGACCGCACGACGGGCCCACGCGGCGGCGACAGCGAAGATTGCCATCGCAGAACGCAAGCGCACGATCGCGGCGATGCTCGAGACCACCGACGTTGTCGACCCGCAGGTTTGGATGGATGGGGCGCTTCAAGAGATCCGTGCGCTGCTGGCCGAGCGCGGACCCGAGACGACCCGCGCCATCGGTCAGGCGTTGCCGCACCTTGTCCTGCCAATGCGCCTGGGTGCCACGACCAAGAATCCGGCCACCGTGAATGCGCACACCAAGGTGTTGCAGGGTGCGGGCTTCGACGCCGAGCTTGTGCGCGCTGCGCCGACCGGCGACTGGACCTCGGCCGAATACGCGTGGTCGACGGTCGATGATTGGCTCGGGGTTCCCATCGGTGGAGGCGAAGAACTTCCGGCCGCAACACGGCTGCTTGATGACTGGCTCGCACGCTTCGGGCCGGCGACCGAGACCGATATCCGCTGGTGGTTCGGCTGGACGGCCACCCTGACACGCAAAGCCCTGGCGGGTGCTGCGGCGGCCCAGGTCGAGCTCCAGGACGGCCGGCTCGCGTGGATCCGGGCCGACGACCAGGGCGATGTCGACGACCCGGGACCGTGGGTTCGGCTGCTTCCTGGCCTGGATCCAACCTCCATGGGATGGAAGGAGCGGGAGTGGTACCTCGATGCGGCCTACACCCGAGAGCTGTTTGACCGCTTTGGTAATGCAGGGCCGACCGTCTGGGCTGATGGTCGAGTGGTCGGGGCGTGGGGCCAAGGAAATGACGGCGAGATCAGGACCGAGATCATGGAATCGCTGCCGAGCGATCATCAACGTTTGCTTGGCGAAGCTGTCGACGAGCTTGCGGCAGCGATTGGCGATGTCGTCGTGCGGCCGCGGTTTCCGTCGCCGATGTTGCGACGTATGGCCGACAGTTGAGCGCCTATCGGGGCGAGGATTCTCGCCGTCGGTAGTGCCGGGTTCACCGGCTGTGGGCGGATCACCAAAATTTGTCGAATAGTCCTTGACAGGTGACCCGAGCCGTGCGCACCTTGGCCTCGTCTCGGGTCTTCCGGGGCACCGCCTGGCGGGGCGGAAACATACATCTTGAAAGGCGGGAAGATGTTTCATCTTTCTCGGGCCCTACGGGCCTTCCTGATCGCGGCGATGGTCGCGGTCTTCATCCCTGCTGTTGCTTCGGCAGAGGTCGATCCGGCCTCGGTCGAAGCGGAACT
>CALLPT010000372.1 GCA_938015575.1 uncultured Acidimicrobiales bacterium | reverse complement strand
TGGATCACCATCGGTTGCCTTTGGTTCCTCGCCCTCGAACTCGGTTGGGAGGCCATCGACCGACGCGACGGAATCATGCGTGCCCGCGCGGTGAGTTGGACCCGAATCACCGATGTCGGGCTCGTTGTGGCGATCACGGTGGGCACCGGCGTCGTTGCCGCAGTCGGCAGTAGCGGTCCGCCGGTGCGGTCACTGCCGCTTCAGGTCCTGGTCATGCTGGTGTTTTTTGTCGCGGCCGTCCTCTTGAGCCGTCGTCTCCGTTAGGGGGCGGTCGTCAACTCCTGGACGGTCGCCAGGACCTCCTCGAAGCCCGCGCCGTCCGCGGTGATGAGCGAGAGATGGTCAGCGCTTGCGACCACCTCCAGCCGCACACCTGCATCCGCTGCATTGGCGACCGCGAACATCGGCACCGTTGTGTCCTGGTCGCCATGGACCAGGACGATCCTGTCTGGGTCCAAGCTTGGAGCTGCTGCATCCCATCGGTCAGGTACCTCGGCGGGCGTGCCCCCGAGCAGTTCGATCGACGCCGTCGTCAAACGCAGGTCGGTGATCGCCGCGAGCCCGACGGCGCCGACGATTTCAGGCGAGGTCATGACGTCGTCGCGGGCCGCCCAGAGCGCGAGATGGCCGCCCGAGGAGTGCCCAACGGCAACGACGGCTTCGAGTTCAAGCGGATGGTCCTCGGCCAGCACCTCGAGATGGTCGATGGCGGCGCGCACATCGTCGAACGTTGCCGGCCACCCGCCTCGGCCACCAAGTCGGCGAAACTCGATATTCCACGTCGCCATACCCAGATCGCCGAGCCCAGCCGCGAGATCCGACATCAGCGTGTAGTCCCACGGTTCGGCCCAGAAACCACCGTGGATCAAGACGACGACGGGCCATCCCGCCTCGGGCCGTTCGGGCGCCAGATCACTACGCGGGAACTCCAGCCACCCGATCTGCGCCGGATCGTTGCCGTAGCGCACGCGCAATGGACCACCCTCCGGGGCGATCGGAACTGGGGTGGTGGATGGGACAGGCGCGATGTCGGCCCGCACGACGCTTGCAGCACTACCACGGTCGTCGGGCGCACAGGCGCCAACCGCGAGTAGGCACACCAACGCGAGCCACCGCCGAAGACGCGGAGAGAATTGCGACCGCAGCATGTCGCCAGCCTATGGAGATCCGCACGACGGCTGGGTCGCAAGGACCATGCCGACTCATTTGCGGTACGGACTGGCCGATCGGCCCATGGTGCCCCGTCCTCGTGTCCACCGTATTCTCGCGATCTCGCTCACCCTCTTGCTGAGCATCGGGGTCATCGGCGAGGCACACGGCGTCGCGCCAGCGACGGTCGAGGAGCTTCGGGCGCGGATCGAAGCCAGGCGTGAGCATCTCGCGGAGCTGCCAATGGCGATCACCGGAGTGATCGTCGATGAGGCAGGTCCGGTACCTGAGGCGGTGATCACCGTCGGCGGCCGGCAGGCGGAGACAGGCACCGACGGGGTCTTTGTGCTTCGTGGGCTACGCCGCGAGCACGCGCTCGTCGAGATCCACGGTACGAACCATGTTGGGCGTGTGGTCGCCGTCGAGGCCGACCAGCCGGCCGGCGTCTCGCTCGTCGACCTCGGTACGGTCAGCCTGGCGCGTCGACGGCCTGACACCACCGCGATCGCCTTCGGCGGCGATCTCTCCCTCGGCCGGCGCTACTTGGACCCAACCGGCGGAACAGCCCGTGATGAGTTTCCGCCAAACCTCGAAGAGGCAACGATTCGCGTCGACCATGCGCGGAACGACACGCTGGCCGTACTGGCAGACGCAGCCAAGATTCTCGAACCCTACGATCTGCGCTCGGTCAACCTTGAAACCGTTGTGACCGACGATCCGAGCGAACCCCAAGCGTCTCAGCGCTACGTCTTCTTCACGCTCCCTGAGTCGGCTGCGGCCGTCGCCGACATCGGCATCGACTATGTGAGCCTGGGAAACAACCACGTCTGGGACTACGGGACGGCGGGTGTGCGCGACACGATTCGCCATCTTGATGGGCTATCGATTTCCCACTCAGGGTCCGGCATGAACGTGGAAGAAGCGTTTGAGCCGGCGACGGTCCCGAGCCCGTCCGGCACCGATTTCGTCATGCACTCGTGGGTTGCCACCCGCCCAGACGATGAGTTCTACGCGCAGCACGCAACGGCGAGCCGCGCTGGCGGCGCGAACGCTTCGGACCGAGACCGTGTCATCGACGCGCTGGCCACAAGTCAACGCGACGACGCTGTGTCGGTTGCGCACGTGCACACCGGCATCGAATACACCAGTCAACCGGTCGAATGGGACCCTGACCGTATGGTCCAGTCTCGACTCGGTTACGCCGTCGACGGCGGTGCTGACCTTGTCGTCGCGCACCACCCGCACGTCGCCCAGGGTTATGCGTTCGCCGGTGACGTGCTCGTCGCCCACAGCCTCGGGAACCTCGCGTTCGACCAGGACCGACTCGACACTCGCTATGGGGCATTGCTCTCGACGATCTTCGACGGCGCCGAACTACGAAGCGCACGCGTCGACCCCATCCACATCGCCGACTACCGGCCAACGTTGGCGGTGGGTGAACCTGCCGATCTTGCGCTGCGGTCCTGGTCTCTCGCAGGCGACGCAGACGTGGTTCTTGTTCCCGATGGATCAGGCGCGCGCATTATGCGCCGTCACGAAGCTGTCAGGGCCACACGCTCGGTCACCGTGCCTTTGCGTCCCGATGCGTCAGGCCACGCCTATCTCGACCTGAGGGACCTTCGACTGCCCGGTGAATCCCTCGGGCACATCGATGGACTCGATCCGGCGACAATCAGTCTCGGACGCGACCTCATGCTGTATGGGGGCATGGAGGACCTCGACCTGGACGACGTCCCGAACGAGGTGACGGGTTGGTCCTACGGCTCGTCGACGATCGCCTGTCCTACCGAGGCGCGCCGGGGGAGTGGTGCGCTGTGCTCGTTCCGCAGCCCGGGAAATGCGGGTCCGTCAACGATTCGCTTCGACGCCCGGATCCGTGTCGAAGGCGACCGGATCAATCAGCCGAACCATGATCTTTCCCTCTTGCTGTGGGAGGCGGCGCTGGAACGAGGTGATCTGTCGGTCGATGCGACCTGGACCGTGAGTCAGGGGAGCACCGACTTCGGCACCCATGAGATCGCGCGCATGCCTGAACGAAATGGCGATTGGCTGGCGCACTGGATCTCGATCCCAACGCCAGACCTACGATCCGATGTCGATCTGTTGGAGCCGCTTTCGACGGTCCCGTTGACCGAGGAACCCCGCGCCTTGCGCTTGAGCATCCGTCACGATCCGCCGACCTTCGCCGAAGGGTACGCCGTGCTCGACGACGCCGCCTTGATCAGCTGGCACAGCGCGACCGACGTGGCGTTGGCAACGACGTCCGACGGCAGGTTCCTGACCCCGAGCCCGTTCGACTTCATTCGGGTGACCGGACTCGAACCTGCGCGGTCAGCAGTACCGACGACCATAACGATCGAGTTCGATCACTGGTCATGGCCCGAACCGTGAATGTCCGAACCGTGAATGTCAGTGCTGTGGGGGTACAGGCCGCCGATACGTGACCGATCGCCCATACCTCGCCGGGTAACTGAAGGCGCTCAATCGTCAGGTCGTGGACGGACGTCTGCAGGGTCGATCAGTCGCGGATGGTCCACGGCACTGCCTAGCACAGCTCGCCGCCGCGTTTAGACGCTGGCGTGGGGGCGCGGCGTTGGCTGAGTGAACGCGCCATGGGAACGGTCGAAGCCATGGGCGACCTCTTCGGCGGTCATGGGTCGTGCGAGGAAGAACCCCTGCAGCAGCTCACAACCGTGCTCCAAGCCGAACGCAAGTTCTCGCTCGGTCTCGACCCCTTCGAGCACGACGCACAGGTCAAGGCTCTTCGCCATGGCAATGATGCCGCGTAGGACCCGGGCCTTCTTCTGATCGCTGCCGACCGAGCTGACAAACGAGCGATCGATCTTGACCTGGTCGACCACGAGTTCGCGGAGGTAGTTCAGCGATGAGTAGCCGGTGCCGAAATCGTCGATTGCGAGCGACACCCCCATGCCGACGAGTTCGCCGAGAACCCGTCGGTGCGGAGTGTTTTTGCCTGGGATGATGACGCTTTCGGTCACCTCAAAGCAGAGCTGGTCCGGTCGAACCCCGTGGCGTTCCAAGCACGCTCGCACCTCGTCCGGGAAGCCAGGTTCGGCCAGTTGCAGTGCCGAGACGTTCACGCTTACGCATGGCACGTTCGTATGCTCCCGATTCCATGCCGCGATCTGGCGACAGGCCTGGTCCAAGACGATGGCGCCGAGCTCGGAAATCAGGCCGAGACTCTCGGCCAGGGGTACGAACTCACCAGGCGTGATCATTCCTTCGATGGGGTGCTTCCACCGGGCGAGAACCTCGACGGCGCGCATCTGCCCGGTGGCGTCAAAGAGCGGTTGATAGTGCTGCGTAATGGCACCGTCGGTCGCGAGTGCCTGCCGCAGTTCCTTGGTCAGGAAGAGGCGGCGCTCAAATGCCTCGAGCAGTGCTGGGACATAGAACCGGATCGAGGCACCGCCCGAACGCTTGACCTGATACAGCGCGAGGTCAGCGAACTTCAAGGCGTCCGACGCTGTCTTTGCATCGTCTGGCACCAGACAGATCCCAATGCTTGCCTCGAGACGGGCGTTGCCGGCTGACGTCTCAAACGTTCGTGTCACCGCCGCCTGCATGCGCTCAGCGAGTTCCGAACCGTGCTGCGCCGTGCCGGCATCGACGGGGGAGAGCACCGCGAACTCATCGCCGCCGAGGCGGGCGAGGAACTCGCCGGGCCGAGTCTGAGCGGTGAGCGCTTCGGCGACGGCGACCAGCACCTCGTCGCCTGCTTGATGCCCGAGTCCGTCATTGACCTCTTTGAACCCATCAAGGTCGACGATCAGTACAGCGAAGCCACCGTCAGGTTCTTCGTTGTTACCAACGACTTCGAACCGGTGTCCGAGCTCGTCGACAAGGGCTGCGCGGTTCGCAATCCCCGTCAGATTGTCGGTGTAGGCGCGTTGATGGAGTGATCGTTGCAGCTCGGCAACCCGGGAGAGCCCTTGGGCGAGATAGCCGATCTCATCTCGTCGATTGGACAGGTCCAGGCTTGCATCGGCCTCGCCGGTCGCGATTCCGTTGGCATATGCCGTAAGCCGGTGGAGGGGACGGAAGGACCAAACCATCACCGCCACGCCAATCGCCGCCAGCGCCGCAAGTAGGGCAGTGGTAGCAGCTACCGCACGACGTGCTGCGGCCTGGTTGATGCGGTTCAGGTCATCGACCCAGCCAACGTCGACGGCCAAGATGCCACCAATCTTTTCGTTGGAGTCCAGAATCGGTGTCAGGTAGGCGAGTCGGAGGCGTCCCTTCACCGGCACTTCGCCCACGTAGCGGCGCCCCTCAGCAAGCGAGGCGTACGCAGGATGTCCTTCGACGATCAGGCCAGGTTCAACGGTCGATCCGCCGACACGGGCACCATCGGGCGTGCGGAACGTGGTCGACAACCGGTCGAAGGACTGCGTCGCGTCGTTGAACCGGAAGAGGTTTGCAGCACCTTGATTGACACCGCTGATGGTGTCGAGCAACGCGTCCCAGCCAGCGCCAGGTGTGAGGTCGCCGAAGTCCGAAAGCAGGATCGCGCTGGGAGAGCCGCTGGCATCGGAGATCACCTGGGCAGGGGTCGAAGAGGCTTCAAGCAATGCGGCTGCGCTGCGCCCGGCCCGGTCGATGCGCACCGCCGAGTCTTGGGCGTTCGCTGCTTCGATCTCACGGAGGCCGAGCAGCGAAAGTGCTGCGAGGCAGAGCGCTGCCACGACCAGGAAATATGCCGTCGTTCTGGCAGGGAACCGCCATCCAGACGGTCGAGACGAGCTAGACCACCGCACTCTCACTGCTTCGGCAGAAATCGCTCCGAACTGAGCCCCAGGCGGTTCGCCCGTGCCGACCAGCCCGCTTCATTTGGCGTATCCAATCTGGGCGCCAACCAAACCAGCCCGAACTATATGAACTTCGCATCGGCAGCTCGGGCGAGGTCACCGTCTTCGGCGTTGCGGACCTCGTCAAGCATGTCAAGCATGGTCTGGGGCAGCGAGCCCCATCAGCGCGAACGGTTGGCACTGCTCGACTGTGCTCACCGTGTACTGAAGCTGCCTCTGGTGGCCGAGATAGCAGACGCCCCGAACATGCACACACCCGCCACCGCCACGATCACACGGATAACTGATATTATCCGTGTGGCCAGGACGGCTTCCAACAGGGAAAGTAGCCATTCTCGGCCCTTAGCGGCGGGATAGCCCCAGCGTTGCCCGGCACTCGTCGATGCCAGACATGGAAATGTCGTCGCGTCGGTTTGCCTCCCAAACCGCACGCAACAGGCGCCAGCGCTGACCCAGGTCGGGCTTTCCATCGCAGGTCGCCCAGGAGGTTCCGTTGCGTTCGTACCCCAGGCGTTCTGACACACCGTTTGAACCAACGTTCCCCATACCGGCCTCGCTGCCGGCTTCGGACGCACCGAGCCCTTCGAACGCAAGATGCAGGATCGCTGATCTCATCTCAGTACCAAGTCCATTTGAGCGGACATCCGACGACAGCCAGGAAAACGTCTCAACCGTCCCGAACGTGTCGAACTCGCCGCCAATCAGATCCTGCATACCCACCGGTTCGCCGTCGACCATCACGACGAAGTGCAATCGCCAACGGTCTGGGGTGACAGTCCCCCGCCCTCGCCAAATGCCCTGGAGCCACTTGTTCACCCTCACGTCGGGATCTGGTTCATAGGCCCAGAACGGATCGTCGTACGGTGCGGGATCACTGTCGGCCTTACCGGCACGCACAAGTGGAGCCAGCCGTTCAAGCAGCTCGTCGCTCGCTCCATGGAGTTCGAGCCGAGGCGTAACGATCCGTACATTCAGCGGTGGGTAGAGCGACACGGCCGCGACCCTAATCTGCGCATCGCCGTCCCACGCCTGGATATATCCGTGTGAGCAGGTTCGCGGAACTCGACGCTGCAAGCCCGGATCGACGATGATGCCCAGATGGGACTCCTGGAGAACAAGATCGCGATCGTGACCGGCGCTGGCTCCGGGATCGGCAGGGCCAGCGCACACCGCTTCGCTACCGAAGGGGCCGCGGTTGTCGTCGCTGATCTGCGCGAGGCCAAGGCCATCGAGGTCGCCGAAGCCATCACCGAATCTGGTGGCCATGCACGGGCGATGCGCGTCAACGTCGCCGACGCGGACGACGTCGAGCGCATGGTCTCCGACACCGTCGACACAATGGGCGGCCTGGACGTGCTGTTCTCGAACGCAGGAACACTCCGGCCCGGCACCGCCGAGGAACTGACCGTCGACGACTGGGATCTCGTGATGGCGGTCAATGTGCGGTCAGTGTTTCTCGGCGCCAAGTTCGCCGTGCCGGCCATGCGTGCACGCGGCGGCGGCTCCATCATCAACACGGCATCGATCTCGGGGCTACACGGCGATGGCGGGGCGATCTGTTACGCCGCCAGCAAGGCCGCGGTCATCAACCTGACCCGTGCGCTGTCAACCGACTATGCGCCCGAAGGCATCCGCGTCAATGCGATCTGCCCGGGAACCATCGAGACCCCGCCGATCAAGCGCATGATGGACATGCCCGGCGCGCTCGAGACGAACCTGCGTGCCCATGCCCTTGGGCGTCTCGGCCAACCGGAAGAGATCGCTGCTGCCGCGGTGTGGCTCGCTTCCGAAGAGTCATCGTTTGTCACCGGCGAACACCTCGTCGTTGACGGCGGCTTGCGTGCACAGTCGCCGCTTGGTCGTCTCGCGGACCCTCGCCCAGCCCACAAGCGAACGGTGTAACTCGGGTGTAACACCCCACGCCGATAGTGAAGGAGCTCCCACGGCGGGATCAGAAGGGACAATCATGGCTAGCGAATACACAGCGTCGGACCGACAACTTCGAGCCGTCATCTTCGACTTTGGTGGGGTTCTGACGACGAGCCCTGGGGCCCTGATGGCCGAACGGGCGGCCGAAGCTGGTCACAAGCTGGGAGACGTCCTGCATCTGATGATGGGTCCCCTCGACGTAGACACGAGCCACCCTTGGCATCGCATCGAGCGGGGCGAGATTACCTTCGATGAGATGAGCGACGCCATGGGTTCGCTCTTCGCCGCAGCGGGCCTGCCCCAACCCGTGCGCCCCCCGTCGACCGAAGAGATGGCCGCAGCGGTTGCCCCAGTCGACGAAATGCTCGAGCTGGTCCGTGCAGTTCGAACTGCGGGCCTGCGCACCGCGATCCTCACGAACAACATTCGCGAGTGGAACTGGCGTGGCATCGTGAACGCCGACGCACTCGTCGACGTAATCGTCGACTCATGCGAAGTAGGGCTGCGTAAACCAGACGAAGCGATCTATCGACTCACCATGGAACGTCTGGGCATCGATGACCCTGCGGACTGTGTCTACCTCGACGACTTCGCGTGGAACATCTCCCCCGCACAGTCCATCGGCATGCACGCAATCCACGTAAGCGACCACGCAACCGCAATCGCCGAGGTCCGGTCGCTTCTCAACATGTGACCCGACCAGCCCGTTGGCCTAGGCGACCAAGGGCCACGGCCGTTCCCGCTCGACCGCCAAGGCAATGTCGAGCAAACGTTGCTCCTGGTGGTGCGGAGCCAACACTTGTAAACCGACCGGAAGCCCCGCGGCGTCGGTGCCAACCGGTATCGAGATGGCAGGGTTGCCGTAGATGTTCGACGGAATCGTCAGCGCGCCGTTGTTGATTGCCTTGGCGTCTTTGCCGCCGAACACCGTCGGAAGCCGCCCGTCGGCAGCAAAGGCAACGTCGGGGTTCGTTGCCGCAAACACGAGATCGGCTTGCTCGAACAACGACGCCATCGCTTCGTTCAGTTCGATGCGGGCATTCTCGGCGCGAACAGCTACATCGACGTTGTAGTGGTCGACGGTGGCCTGAGCCCCGACCCGCATCGCTCCGGTCAAGTCACTCGCACATTCGGGCCAGCGATCACCCAGCGCTTGGCGAAGACCGATGCCGCCCGTCGCACCCCACGCCCCGCCGGAATTCGGCAAGGCCACCACAGGGTCAACCTGGCGCAGCCCAAGCAGTTCGATCA
>CALLPT010000371.1 GCA_938015575.1 uncultured Acidimicrobiales bacterium | reverse complement strand
CGGTGATCATCAGGCCTTGGTCCGGGTCGTAGAGACAGAGGTGATCGGCGGTGTGGCCCGGCGTGTGCACGCCGACCCAGTCGCGGCCTGCCAGCTGCACGACGAACCCGTCGCCCACGCCAACGTCGGGCTCGGGAGCGACGAACATGCGGTCGCCGAGCCCCAGGTCTTCCCAATGCTTGATGACTTCTTCGGGCGGTTCGGACCAGGTGCCCCACGGCGTCCAGTGGCCGAAGCGAGAGTTCTTGCCCGGGGGAGGAGCCTCGCCATCGACATCGAGCATCTCGGTGTCGTCGTCGATGTGCAACGCACCCGTACGGTTGTGCAGCATCGGGTGGGCGACGATCTTGGCGCCGGATTCTTCGCGGAGCCGCTCGGCCGCGCCGTAGTGGTCGTAGTGCGAGTGGGTGACAACGATGCTGTGCACATCGCTGACGTTGAAGCCCGCCAGGCCCAGGCGGTGCACGAGCGCCTTCCATGGTCCTTCGCCAGGAAGCCCCGGATCGACTACGGCGATGCCGTTGCTGTCCTCGAGCACGTACATGTTGACGTGGCCGAGACCGGGAAGCTGGATCGGAAGTTCCGTGCGCAAAACGTTCGGTGCCAGCTCGGTGATCAGTTCGCGAGCCTCGCGCTTTTCGGACCGCTCCGGACGCGCGTCGGAACTTGCAGTTGCCGTCATCTGGATTCGCTCATTCCGCTGCTTCGTCGTTGGCGCTGTCGCGGAACACCGCAGATCGCCAGTACTTGAGTTCGTTGAGGCTCTCGCGGATGTCGTCGAGTGCCCGGTGGCCGCTGGCCTTGCGCGGCATCGCCGAGAGCGCTTCGGGGTACCAGCGTCGAGCGAGTTCCTTGATCGTCGAAACATCAATCGAGCGGTAGTGCAGGAATTCTTCGATCTCGGGCAGGGCAACGGCGAGGAAGCGCCGATCGGTGCCGATCGAGTTGCCGCACAACGGCACCGTGCCTGCCTCGTCGATGTGCTCCTGCAAAAAGGCGAGCGTCTGGCGACCGGCTTCTTCGAGGCTCAACGTCGACGCGGTGATCTGGTCGAGCAGGCCGCTCTTGGTGTGCATGTTGTGCACGAAGTCGTCCATCTCGGCGAGTTCGGCCGGGGTCGCGTTGACGACGAGATCGGGCCCCTCGGCCACCAGATTCAGCTCATCGTCGGTGATGATCGTTGCGATCTCGACAATGACGTGACGACTCGGATCAAGGCCGGTCATTTCGAGGTCCATCCACACAAGCACCGGTCAACCGTACCGGTGAGCGAGCCGGCCCCCTAAGTCCGGCTCCCGAAGTTCAGGTCCGGGCGTTGCGTGCGTGGGCCCGGTGCAGACAAGTACGGTGCCGACCATGTTGAGGATTCCGGCCATGCGGGCCGAAGCTGATCTGGAATGGCCCGCCCACGCAACTGCCGGCGACGCGGGTGTCGATTTGCGTGCGTCGATCGACGTCACGATCGCGGCGGGTGGCGGCCGCGAGCTCGTCCCGACGGGCATCTCGATCGCGATCCCAGACGGCTACGCGGGCTTCATCCAGCCCCGCTCGGGTCTCGCGCTCAAGCATGGCGTCACCGTGCTGAACACGCCCGGCCTGATCGATTCTGGCTACCGCGGTGAACTCAAGGTGCTCTTGATCAATACCGACCCATCGACGGATTTCGAGGTGACCAAGGGCGAACGCATCGCCCAGCTCGTCATCCAGGCCTACGAAACGGTCGAGTTCGTCGAGGTCACCGAGCTTCCGGACTCTGAGCGCGGCGATGGCGGCTTCGGCTCGACCGGCGTTGCGTAACGGGTCGCGCTCAGCCCAGCGGAAGCGAGAACTCGATGACCGCGCCGGATGTATCGCAAGTCGGGGGCGACGAAAGTTCGGTCGCTGCGGCCATCATCGCGTCGGCCGCCTCGGCGTCGATGCTCGACGCGGGGTTCTGCCCACTCACTCGGGCCACAATCTGACCGGTGCGTTCACGGGCGATCAGTTCGATCATGGCCGGCGATGAGCTGGCAACGGCTCGGACTGCGGCAGACGTGAGCTTGGTGAAGAGTGCCCCGCCGTCGTCGAATCCGCGACGGGCCGAATATTTGTCGGCCGCGTCGTCGAAGGCCGCGTGGAATGGCGCACCTGCCGGCAGCTGGAGTCGTATGACGGCGGCATCCATCGGCTCTCAGAATGGCATGTTCGAGCGTGCAACCGGCGCACGCTCGGGTGCGAGGTTCCCGTGGGGTTGATGATCGACACGCCCCGGTGGGAATGGAGGGGTCACCTGTGGGCCCATCTGATCAGCGATGAGAGCCTCGACGAGCTGCACCAGGCGGCCCGAGATCTGGGACTGCGGTGGCTGTCATTCGGGCGCGATCACTACGACGTCCCCGATGTTTTGTGGCCTGCGGCCTGTGAGATCGCGGAACTCGTGGACTCTCGATTGATCGTGCGCAGCTTGCGAGCGAGCGGGCTGCGAGTCGCCGGAGGCAAACCCCAGAAGTCGTGGCGCCGGCTTCCCGAGGTGCCACCTGAAATCGATCATCCCGAGGTCCGTCGGTGGCGAGAGGCTGTCGTGCGCACCCTCGGTGCGCCCGCGGTCGACGTGCTTGGCCGTCCGTCCGAAGTCGTGGTGTTTCACCTGCTCGAAGCATCTGGGGCGCCGGCGCTCGACGGGTTGCGAGAACCCCCGATTCCGGGAAGCCGGGTCGTGGAAACGGTCGTCGACGGTCGCTACTCGGTCGAGTTGATACTCGAGTGGCACGAATCGCCAGCCCGATCGACGATGCCGATGCGGCCCGAGCGGTAGCGCACGACCGTGTCGTCGACCAGTTCGAAGATCAGGCGGAAGTCGCGGTCGCCTGGGTCGCTCGGCGTAAAGGTCGCCACGACAGTGCCGTCGTCGAGTGTCTCGTCGGTCAGACGCTCGCCGAGCTGGCCTTGGAGCTCGGCCAAGGTGTTGCCGACGCCGAGCTTCGAAGGTGTCCGAAGGTCCGGGTGCTGAATGTCGATTCGTTCGACGAAACCGTCAACGATCCAGAGCTCGATGCCGTTGGGGCCGGTGCTCGGCGCAACCTTGTAACACGTCGAGGTCGACGAGGGGTCGCCGAGCCACTCGGTCGAAGCTGCTTCGGCCGCTTCGTCGGCGCGCATGCCGAAGAAGACCTCGTCGATGCCAACGGTCGTCACCTTGGAGTCATTGGTGAACGCCGAGCCGAGCAAGATCGCCGACGGCGTTGGCGATGTGAGCGGCACCGGGGTCGAGGTCGGGAACGGTGTCGCGGTCGGCAGCGGGGTGCTGGTCGGAATGACGACGGCGGTGGATTCGGCGGGGATCGGCGTGACGTTTTCCTCGCCACCCGACGCGGTTTCGATCTCGGTCGCTTCGCTGGCGTCGGCGGCATCGCCACTGTCGTCGCTGCCACCCCCGCAGGAGACCACCAGGAGCACCATGGCAAGGGCCGCGCCCCAGGCTCGCAACCGGACTGAGGGGACAGCTTGTGGCGAGGTCACGTTGCAAACGGTAGGCGATCGCCATCGCCCATCTCGTTCACCTGAGGGAAACCAGGCGAGTGCCGATTCTGGAGCGGGCCAGGTGTCTAGCCTCGACGTTCATGCTGTTCCGGCGCCTGCGAAGCGAAGCGACCCGCGCTCTCGCACTTGTGTTTCGCATCGTGGTGTCGCTCGTCGCGCTGAGCTTGTTCGGCGTTGGCTGCGCCGCCATTGGTGGAGACAGCGCCACGCCCGTACCGACGCCCGAGCTGAACACGACGACGCTCTTGGCCCCAACGCCGCAGCCGACTCCCGAGGTGGCCGAGTCGGCGACGGGCACCGCTCCGGTGGAGATTGTTCCTGCGGTGACACCGACGCCGCGACCGCCGACGCTCTCCTGTGTCCCCGAACGGACCCTTTACGCGCAGTTGTTGTTGCCGCTCGCGACGCCGGGTGAGCTTGGCCAGGCGCGAGAACTTGCGGCCAGCGGCGAGCTCGGCGGCTTGGGGTTGCTGGGGTCGCCTGGCAGCTCGCTGGCAGCACAGCTCGCCGACATCCAGACCGCCAGCTTCGTGCCCGTCCTGGTCGCCAGCGACGAAGAAGGCGGCAGTGTGCAACGGCTTGCCGATCTGCTGGGTCCGCTGCCATCGGCCGCGAACTCGGCAACGACGCGCACACCCCAAGACGTGCAGGCGCTTTGGCTCGAGTACGGGGCCCGGGTCAAGGAACTCGGCATCGATGTCGTGTTCGGCCCCGTGGTCGACGTCGGCGGTGCCCCTGGGATCGGTAGCCGGTCGTTCGGCACGGAGCCCGTCGTGGTCACCGCCTATGGGCGAGCGGTCACCGATGGCCTGCTCGAGGCCGGCATCATGCCGGTGCTCAAGCACTTCCCCGGACACGGTCGCGCCTCGGGAGATTCGCACCTGGGGCTGCCGGTCGTACCGACGCTCGACGAGCTGTGGCAATCCGACCTGGTGCCGTATGTCGACATCGTCGGCGATCACAAGCGCGACGAGGTCGGCGTCATGATCGGTCACCTGTCGGTGCCGGGGTTCACGGGTGATCTTCCGACGAGTCTGTCGGCCGACACCGTCAACGGCCTGCTTCGCAACGAGATCGGGTTCGGCGGACTGGTGTTCACCGACGCCATGAACATGGGTGCGATTGTCGACAACTTTGGTGCGCTCGACGCGCTGGAGCGGGCGTTCCTGGCCGGCGCCGACATCGCGATCCTCGGCTCGCTTGCTGATGTCGGGCCAGCGCTCGACCACCTGATGGCTCGAGCCGCCGCCGACCCGGGTCTCGCCGGCCTGCTCGATGAACGCGTCGCCCGGGTGATGGAAGCCAAAGGCCAGGCGACCATCTGCGTCGGCGCCCAATAGCGCTGACCGGCGTTAGTTCGTCAGTGCCAGGTAGATGACGAAGGCAAAGCAGATGGCGGCCACGGCGAAATAGGCGACCGTGATCCAATCGACGGATCGTTCGCCCTCGTACTGGGCGGCCTCGCTGAAGATGCCGCCCGGTGCGGCATCGATCGCTGGGACTTCGGCGCGGACCGGGCGGGCGGCAGCGGAACTCATGGTCGCAGCGGCGGGCGCCTGGGCGAGATCGCCGAACACGGCGGGGGTTTGCCCGGTTTCTTCGAGCGTGCGAAGGAACGAGGATGCTGCGGGATCGGCCGGCCCGCCCGCGGCGACCGAGAACGCCGACTCGGCAGCGGGTTTCGCGGCCGCCGCGTCGGCGTCGAAGAGGTCCGCGTCGAAAATGTCGTCGTCATCAGGGGCGGCCAGGTCGAACAGGTCAGCGTCGTGATGCGGCTCCGAATCGAACGGCCCTTCGACGTCGTCGTGTTCGGCGCTGAGTGATTCGAGGTCGTCGTCGATGAGGGCCAGTTCGTCGTCGTCTAGTTCGTCTTCGTCGGTCGCGGTGAGGTCGTCGTCGATGAGGGCCAGTTCGTCGTCATCGAGTTCATCTTCGTCGGTCGCGGTCAGGTCGCCGTCGATGAGGGCCAGTTCGTCATCGTCGAAGTCGTCTTCGTCGACGAGCGGCTCATCGTCTGGCGCTTCCACAACCGGCTCGTCGCGCTGGAGTTCGTTGGCGGCCCATATGTCGTCGACGTCGAAGAACTGATCGTCGCCCAGGGGATCGAGCTCGCCGTCTTGGTCGACATCAAGGTCATCGACATCGGGCAAATCATCGACCCAGGAGATCTCGTCGAGATCATCAATCACCGGCGAATGCTGGGATTCGACCCAGCCGTCGGTGTCCGAAGGAAGCTCATCGGTGGCGAGCGCGGCGCCCGAAAAGGCATCACTGACCGGTGCTTCGCCCCGGGTGAGCGCCCAATCGATCGCGATTTCCAGGAACTGGCGGATCGCGGGGGCATTCAGCGAACTGTACGCATCGGCCTCGGTGACGATCTCGCCCAGGTGC
This sequence comes from uncultured Acidimicrobiales bacterium, assembly GCA_938015575.1. Lineage (GTDB taxonomy): Bacteria > Actinomycetota > Acidimicrobiia > Acidimicrobiales > UBA10347 > UBA10347. The sequence continues at coordinate 29 of CALLPT010000371.1, read as the reverse complement.
TTGGCGCGTACATCGATGCAGTCCATCCA
>CALLPT010000370.1 GCA_938015575.1 uncultured Acidimicrobiales bacterium | reverse complement strand
TCGCCTCAGAGTGACCTGATCGCCGAGCCAGCCGTGCTCGAGCGAGCGGTGGCCGAGGTCGCGCACCGGTTCGACGGCCAAGAGGTAACCCGTCCTCCGTACTGGGGCGGGTACCGAGTCGCGCCGGTCATGTTCGAGTTCTGGCAGGGGCGTCCGAGCCGACTGCACGATCGCCTGCGCTATGTCTGGCGAAGCGGGAGCTGGGACATCGAGCGCATCGCTCCCTGATCCAGCGGCCAGCGGCTAGACCGGCGCCGAGGCGGCGCGAAATCGTGCGCGATAGGCGGTCGGGGTGGTGCGTACCAGGGCCGTGAAATGGCGGCGCAGGGTCGCTGCACTGCCGAAGCCGCACCTGGCGGCGACCCGCTCGATTGGCTCGGCGGTCGTTTCGAGCAAGGTTTGGGCCGCCAGCACCCGCTGCCGGGTGAGCCAGCGATGCGGGGTCGTGCCGGTGTCGGCGGCGAATCGGCGGGCGAAGGTCCGCGGCGACATCGATGCGTGGGCGGCAAAGTCCGCGACTTCCAACGGCTGGTCGAGGTGCCCAAGCGCCCAGTCGAGTGTCGGAGCGATGCCGGTTTCGGCCGAGGCTTGGTCGCGGGCGCCGTGGGAAATGAACTGCGCCTGCCCGCCGTCGCGTTGGGGTGGCAAGACCAGCCGCCGGGCGACACGATTGGCGATGTCCGCGCCGTGATCTCGTCGGATCAGGTGGAGCCCGAGGTCGAGCCCCGCGGCGCTGCCCGCCGAGGTGAGCTCTTGGCCGTTGTCGACGAACAGCACATCGGGTACGACGTGGATCGACGGGTGCTGTGTCTGGAGCGCATCGGTGTAGCGCCAGTGGGTCGTTGCTTCGAGGCCGTCGAGCAGTCCCGTCGCAGCGAGTACGAAGACTCCGGAGCAGATCGTCATGATTCGTGCGCCGCGGTGGTGCGCGGTGTGCAGTGCGTCGACGAGCTCAGCGGGCGGCGCGACGTCGGGGCCCTTCCATCCTGGAATCACGATGGTGCCGGCCCTGGCGATCGCATCGAGATCGTGGTCTGCTTCGAGGCGGATACCCCCGAGGGCCTCAAGCGGGCCCGCGTCGACCGAGATCGTGCGGAAGTCGTACCACTTGACCTCGAGTTCGGGTCGCCGCAGACCGAACAGTTCCGTGGCTACGCCGAACTCGAAGAGGCATAACCCGTCGTAGGCGAGGGCGACGGTCCGAAGCGGATCGTTCATGTTGGCAGGATATGCGCGTGCATTGGCATTCCTGCCACTGGCCGCATCCGGAGTTCGCGGGCAGGCTGGGTTCTCGTACCCGCCACGGACCAGCAAGGAGCTCGCCCATGTCACACGTCAGCGCCACCCCAGCAGCCCAATCGGAACTCGCCGCACGCCACTTCGCCTCGCTGCTGGCGTTCGAAACCGATTGCTGGGATGTTCACGCGTCGATGGCCGCGGGCGAACAGGATTTCGTGCTGCTCGATGTCCGCGGCAAGGGCGCGTGGGATGCAGGCCACATCGAAGGGGCGGTGTTCCATCCGCACCCCGAGCTGACCGAAGAGCGTTTGGTCAACTATCCAGCTGACACCCTGTTCGTGGTCTACTGCGCCGGGCCGCACTGCAACGGCGCGGACAAGGCGGCACTGCGACTGGCCGAGCTCGGTCGTCCGGTCAAGAAGATGATCGGTGGCGCAACCGGCTGGCTCGACGAGGGATTCGACTTGGTCTCTGGCTAGGCCTCGTCGGCGAGCCCGTGTTCGTCGAGGTCCGGCTCATCGAGCCCGCCGAGCAACTGGTCGACGACGGCACGTACTTCGGCCTCGTCTGACGCGTTGTAGACCAGGTAGTAGTGGTCGCCCATGCCGATGCCGAATGCGCCCTGTTCGAGGGTGACGAGCTTGGTGGTGAAGCCGGCCTCGGTCAGCTCTGCGTGGGCTTGTTGGGCCGCATAGGCGTGGGTGCCCATGTCGATGCGCCGGACATCCTCGCCGGCGTCCATCACCGAACCCGGGGTGCCATCGCTCAGGCCGCCTGCCGTCACGCTTCGCCACACATACGCGATCGCGGCGAGCGCAACGATGACGGTGAGGATGATGATCACGGTCGTCATCAGTGGGTCTTGACTTTTTGGAAGACCTCGACGTACTCGGCCTGATCGTCGAGTCCGTAACGCTTCGAGGTGTCGCTCGCCCAGTTGCCAAGGAAACCGTGAACGTCCTCGATCCACGCCACCTGGCTCGAGTGACTCGACAGCGCCTTGACCTTTCGATCGAACTGGGGCGTGATGTCGACCGCGAGATTCGGCTCGGGGCCACCCATGACCCACAGCCAATCGACTGAGTGCGGCTCGTGCCCTTCGGCCATCAGCTCGACATGGGCGTGGGGGTTGCGAGCGTCGGGGTAGATGGCCGCGATCGTCGCTTCGGCCGCAGCCAGATGGTCGGGGTGGCTGCTGAAGATTCGGTCGTAGCGCCGCTCGGGGCTTTGGGAGATGACAACGTCAGGCTTGACCTGGCGGATCACCCGGCTGATCACCTTGCGTAATTCGAGGTTGTACTCGAGATGGCCGTCGGGCATGCCGAGGAAGCGCACATCGCTCACGCCGACTGCTTCGGCCGCCGCTCGCTGTTCGCTTTCGCGTAGCGCCTTGAGTTCCGCTCGATCCATGTCCTCGGGGATGCCGGCCTCGCCGCTGGTGCACAGCGCGTAGACGACCTCGGAGCCTGCGCTGGTGAGCACGGCTGCGGTGCCCGCAATGCCGAAGTCGATGTCATCGGGGTGGGCAACGACGACGAGTGCCCGTTTCGGCAGGTCCGCGGTGTCGAGTAGCTGCATGACGCTCGACGCTACCAGCGTCGTTCAGCCCCAAAGTTGCGCTTCTCCGACACCCGCAGCCGTCGCGCGGTTACATGCGGGCGTCGCGGCAACCGGCGTCGAGGGTGGCGAGTCGTTCGAGGTCGGGGATTGGTCGACGCAATTCGTCGTCGGCGTCGAAGATTGCTTCGAGCGCTGCAGCGATACCGAGTTGGTGACGATCGCCGTACATCGGGCCGACAACTTGGATGCCGAACGGTGTGCCGTTCGGATCGACGCCGCACGGGAGCGCGGTGACGGGATGGCCGACGACCGAGAACGACGACGTGAGCGCAAGCCAGGCCATGTAGTTCTCGACCGCCACGCCGTCGACGTGGGTGGGATTGCGGTCGATCCACGGAAACGGCGCCACGCTCACGCCCGGACAGAGCAGCACGTCGTAGTCGTCGAAGATGCCCTGCACTTGTCGATTCAGCTCGATCTGGACCCGGCGGGCGGCGGCGATTTCTTCCATGGGCATCTGCAGCGCCGCGTCGTAGCTCTGGCGGATGTTCGGGTTGAACGCGTCGTCCCAGGTCGCCGCCTCGGCGTGATATTGCGTGACGAAGATGTCGCTGCGGATTTTCCAGTCGACATCGGGTGCCCGTCGAAGGTCGATCGGGTGCTCGTCGCACACGGCCACACGCGGAGCGATCCGAGCCACTCGTTCCCGGAAGGTCTGGCGCACCGCGTCGCTCACGAGCACGCCGCCCAGGTCTTCGCTCACCGCAACCCGCAACATTGATGCATCGACCGGGTCGAGTGAACGGAACTGGCGGGCATCGAGCGGGAACATCATCGGGTCGCGCGGAGTCGTGCCCGTTGACCGGTCCGCAATCACCGACAGCAGCAGCGCGGTGTCGGCCACCGTGCGAGCCATTGGTCCTTGCACGCTGTAGAAGTTCTGCGTCATCGACCGCTGCTCGAACGGCACCGTGCCGGGGGTTGCTCGATGCCCAACGACGCCGCAGTACGTCGCCGGAATCCGCACGCTTCCGCCATGGTCCGAACCTGTTGCCAGCGGCACCATCTGCGCGGCAAGCGCCGCCGCTGAGCCGCCCGACGAGCCGCCGCACGTGAGTGTGGGGTCGAACGGGTTGCCGGTGGCTCCGAACAGTGGGTTGACGGTGTTGGCGCCGATCGATCGCTCGGGGATGTTCGTCTTGCCGATGATGATTGCGCCGGCGGCTCGGATCCGGGCCACGATGCCCGCGTCTTCGGTCGGCACGTTGTCGGCAAAGGCGGGGCTGCCGTAGGTGGTGCGCAATCCGGCCGTCGGCTGGAGGTCCTTGATGGCGACCGGCACGCCGTGAAGCGGGCCCAGGCTTTCGCCGCGAGCACGCGCCGCATCGGCCTCGCCAGCCGCCGCTCGGGCCCGTTCCAAGTCGCGCACGACCATCGCATTGATGACCGGATCGAGCTGCTCGATGCGTTGGACACACGAGTCGACGAGGTCGGTCGAGGACAGGTCACCGCTGTTCATCGCGTCGATTGCTTCGCATGCCGAGAGGGCCGAGCTGTCCATCTCGTCGAAGCTAGTGCCTGTCGGCCGACGCCGACCGTGCAGACTGGAGCGATGCAACCAGGCTCCTATTCGGACAAGAGTGTCGTCGTCACCGGCGCTGCTACCGGGATCGGCGCGGCGCTGACGGTGCAGCTGATCGAACTCGGGGCTCGTGTCCACACGCTCGACATTGCGCCAGTCGCCGCCGAGGTCGCGATGGCGATTCAATGCGATCTCGGTGATCGTCATTCGATCGGGGCCGCGCTCGAGTTACTCCCGACCGAGGTCGACACGCTGTTCAACTGCGCGGGGGTGCCGAACGGCGGCCGCTTCTCGCCCGGCGAGGTCATGGCGATCAACTGGCTGGGGCTGCGCCAGCTCACCGAATCGCTGCTGGGTCGGATGCAGCCAGAGGCGGCGATCGTGCACGTTGCGTCGACGGCCGGACGAGGTTGGCCCGCGCACGAACAGGAGCTGCGCGAGCTGATGGACGTTGCCGACTTCGAGGCTGGTGCGGAGTGGGTCGACGCCCACGCCGATCTCGTTGGTGATGGCTACTCGTTCAGCAAAGAAGCAGTGCAGTGGTACACGATGTGGCGGTCGTTGCAGGTCCTGGCTGATCGTGGCGTTCGGATGAACTCGATCTGTCCTGGCGTGACCGATACGCAGCTCGCCCAAGACTTCCGACGGGGCGTTGGTGATGGCGTGATCGATCGAGCGATCGAGGTTGCCGGGCGTCTCGCGGAGCCGAGGGAGATGGTCGGCGCCATGCTGTTCCTCGGCGATCACGAACAGGCGAGCTACGTGAACGGGGTCAACCTCAACGTGGACCGAGGGACCGGCGCCGCGCACGCTACCGGTGCCTGGTAGCTCTTTTGTGATAAATTTCACATGACAGGACGAGCGCCGAGATCTACGGTTGCGTCATGGATGCAGTGGCGGCTCATGGTCTGGTCAAGCACTACGGAGAAACAAAGGCGCTCGACGGCCTCGACCTGAATGTTCCGGCCGGAACAGTGCTCGGATTGCTTGGCCCGAACGGCGCAGGCAAGACCACGGCCGTACGGGTCTTGACCACGTTGCTGGTCCCCGACGCCGGTTCGGCCTTCATCGACGGTGTCGATGTCATCGCCGACCCACAGACCGTGCGCGGCCGCATTGGTCTCACCGGCCAATACGCGGCGGTCGAGGAGCGCATGACCGGACGCGAGAACCTCGAGCTCATCGGCCGGTACTTCCACATGAACAAAGGCACCCGCTCGGCACGCGCGACCGAACTGCTCGAACGATTCGACCTGGTCGAAGCCGCTGATCGGGTCGCGACGACCTATTCAGGAGGCATGCGGCGTCGCCTGGACATCGCAATGAGCCTGGTTGCTCGCCCGACGGTCCTGTTCCTCGACGAACCCACGACCGGCCTCGACCCCCGCTCGCGCATCGGCATGTGGGGTGTCATCGAGGAGCTCGGCGCCGACGGAACCACCGTGGTGTTGACCACGCAGTATCTCGAAGAAGCTGATCAGCTCGCCGACAACGTGGTCGTGATCGACCGCGGAGTGAAGATCGCCGAGGGCAGCGTCGACGAGCTCAAAGACCGCATCGGTGGCGACCGGATCAGCGTCAGCATTGCTCGGGCTGAGAACATCGACCTCGCTCGTAGTGCGCTGGCCGGCTTGGTTACCGGTGCCATCGAGGTCGACCCTGAATCGGCGACCACGTTGACCGGTCCAATCCGGGCTGGCGGCGGTGTGCTGCCCGAGGCCATCCGAGCCCTCGACGAGGCCGGGGCCGAAGTGGTCGACGTCGAAGTGCGGCGCCCGACCCTCGACGATGTGTTCCTCACCCTCACCGGGCGACGAACCGAAGCCGATGGCGAGGAGGTGCCGGCATGACCGCGCAGATCACGCAAACAGCACAGGTCGCTCCGCGGGGGAAGCCATCGCTCGTCGATGGTTGGCGCGATGCGTCGACCGAAGCGATGCGCCACCTGCGCATCTTGCCTCGCAACCCGGAGCTGATCGGCTTCGCCACGATCCAGCCCGTGATGTTCGTGCTGCTGTTCGTGTACGTGTTCGGCGGTGCTATCCAGGTGCCCGGGTTCGCTGACTACAACCAGTTCTTGATCCCCGGGATCTTCGCGCAGACGATCGTGTTCGGTTCGTCGTTCACGGCCGTCGGCCTGGCCGACGACCTGAGCAAGGGCTTGGTGGATCGTCTCCGGTCGCTGCCGATCGCGCGCTCTGCGGTGCTCATTGGTCGCACGTTCAGCGACATCGCTCGCAACGCGCTGACGTTCGCAATCATGTTGATCGTCGCGTTTCTCATCGGCTTCCGCTTCGAAGGCTCCCTGCTCGGCGCACTTGGCGGCACGGCGCTCATGTTGGCGTTCAGCTATTCGTTCAGCTGGATCCAGGCGTTCGTCGGGCTGAGCGTCGGCTCGGTCGAGGCCGCGAACGCGGCGTCGTTCATCTGGATGTTTCCGATCACGTTCGTATCGTCGGCATTCGTCGACCCGAACTCGATGCCGTCGTGGCTGCAACCGGTTGCCGAACACAACCCGTTCACGCGGTTGGCGAACTCGGCTCGGGCGCTCTACAACGGCATCGATGCGGGATCGAACCTGTGGTGGTGCCTGTTCTGGATCGCCGCGATCACGGTCGTGTTCGCCACGCTGTCGATCCGGAAGTTCTCTCGCGTCGCCGGCTGAGTAGTCTCACCTCATGGCGATCCAGGGACTCGACCACATCAACATCGACACCTTTCGGCCCGACGAGACGGTCGAGTTCTATACCCAGGTGCTTGGTCTGGAGAACCGGCCTGAGCGGCGTCCTGACTTCGGCTTTCCTGGAGCGTGGCTGTTCAGCGGCGACCGTGCGGTCGTGCATCTGAACTTCATCGACGAGGACGACCGCTTCGGTCAACGCAGCGCGTTCAACCACATTGCGTTCGAGGGCAGCGACTTCGACGGCATGTGCGCCACGCTCGACGGGCTCGGCAAGGAGTACCGCACGTCGGTGCGCGACGAGATCAAGCTTCGTCAGATCTTTGTCGACGACCCCAACGGCGTTCGCGTCGAGATCAATATCTCGGGGTAACGAACTCTTGCCGGGACCGCAGAGTCTTCACTGAGCGCAGCGTTTTCGAGCTTGCGAGAAAAGGCGGACTACCCGACTACCCGACTAACGCCGGCCGCCGTCGACCAGGAACTGCTGAGCGGTGCAGGCGGCGCCGTCGTCGGCCGCCAGGAACAGCACCATCTGCGCGAATTCGTCGGGGTAGATGCGGCGTTTGATGGCCTGGTCGTTGAGCGTGCCGGCTTCGCCCTCGGGCGACCAGTGCACGTTGAGTTGGCGCTCGGTCGCAACCCAACCCGGCAGCACGGTGTTGACTCGCACGTTGTCCGGGCCAAAGGTTCGAGCCATCGTGCGGGTGATGCCTTCGACGCCGGACTTTGCGATCGCGTAGCCAGGGAAGAAGTCTTCTTGCATCATGTAGCTGCTCGAACCGATGTTGATGATTGACCCGTTCTGCTGCTCGATCATGCCGGGTGCAACGGCTTGGATGGCGAAGAAGAAGTGGCGCAGGTTGGTGTTCAGCCGGTCGTCCCAGTAGTCGGCCGTCATCTCTTGCCAGGTGTGCCGCTCGTCGTTGGCGGCATTG
>CALLPT010000369.1 GCA_938015575.1 uncultured Acidimicrobiales bacterium | reverse complement strand
AGCTCGGTGAAGGGCACCGACCCAGTCGTCCAACCTAGCGTTCGTGCGGTCATACACCGCCTCGCCAATCGGTCGCCCAACAGAGGATCCGACGAAGCCACCTACCAGACCGCATAACGCTACCCCTCCAGGACCGAGCCTCATGCACCCGGAAGCTCCGACTTTGAACCCACCCCAAGCGCCAAGCGTCGCCCCGGCGGAACCAGTACCGGCTCGTGCCATTGCCACCTCCCCATTCTCGTTGCTGGGACACAGAGATACCCAGGTCTGCCACCGATGCTGCAGTTCCGAGCCAGCGAAGCGCAGCGACTGTCGGCCCGATTCGGCGCGTGTCATAGGGAATCTTCTCATACTCCGTGGCCAGCTCCGACACGATCTCGTTACGGACTGTGCAGTTCTGCTTGCCTCCACCAGCAAGCCCAAGGCAAAGAACCGCACGGCCGACAGAGGCCAGTGCGGTTCGTGAATACGGGAATTGGTGGAGCTGTTTGGACGGAGCGCGCGAGGCGGTACTTGATGACAAATTACATGAATGAGATTAAGCTCATACACGTCAGGAACCCTTTGGAGCCACCACATGCCCGACACCGATGAAGCGCGTCCTTCCTTCACATCGTGGTTTGAGGAGACGCGGCGCGAGCACGTCGGAAGCGAGAAGGTTGCAGATGTCACCATCGAGCGCGGGGCTGAACTGATCAGGGCTGATCGCGACGGCAGGGCACCAGTGCCCGAATGAGGCTGGTGATTGATGCGTCGATCGTGCTGCCGCTCATGGCCTTCGACACATCGGAAGCCGCGGAGCTTCGGCGATGGACCGACGAGACTCTTGCGGGCCACCCGGCCCACATCATTCGCAATCTGACTCCGCTTGAGGTCACGAGCGCCCTCCGCCGTCTGACCGCAAATGGCGAGGTCGCGCCGGACCACGCAACAACCGTCCAGCGTCGGATTTTCGGATGGCCATTCGTGCGAGAGGAAATCACGCAGCCTCGCCTTGAACGGATCTGGGAGCTCCGCCACAACTTCTCCCCCTACGACGCGGCGTACATTGCGACAACTGAGGCGCTGCAGAGCGAGCACCGCGACGACGTCGCATTGCTCACTGCTGACTACAAGATCTCAGCGGCGCCACCCGAGACACTTCCAGTTCCAGTCATCACGTTTCCGCAGTAACGGCGTTGTGCATTGCCACAACAGCCAGTGGAGCTGAGCGGAATCGAACCGCCGACCTCTTCGTTGCGAACGAAGCGCTCTAGCCAACTGAGCTACAGCCCCGGGTGCACTGTTGTAGCGCAGTTAGATCCAACGCCGCACTTCGGCAGCGATTCCCGCCGCGTCGAGCCCGAGTTCGGCCAGCAGTTCGTCGGGGTCACCGTGGCGGATGTAGGTGTCGGGCAGCCCCATGATCCGCACCCGCGGCGCCTGGTCGGCCTCGGCAAGCTCGGCTGCGATACACGATCCGACGCCACCGGCGGCGAGTCCGTCTTCGATCGTGACAACGATCTCGTGCGAGCCCGCGTCGGCCAGCATCTCGGCATCGAGCGGCTTGATGCACCGCACGTCGTAGACGGTCGCTTCGACATCGTCGGCCCGAAGGATCGCCGCAGCCAGCTCAACCGCTTCGACCATCTTGCCGACGGCAAGCAGGCACACCCGCTCCCCCGCCTGCACCTTGCGGGCGCGTAGCCCAGTGCCGACCTCGGCCTCGCCCACCATGCGCGCACTGGTGCGGGGCCAGCGGATGGCAACCGGGCCATCGGTGATCTCGAGCGCTTCGTCGAGCATGACGCCGACCTCTTCGTACGAGGACGGTGCCAGCATCGTCATGCCAGGCACCTTGGACAACAGCACCATGTCGAGCACGCCGTGGGCCGACGGGCCATCGGGGCCGGTGACGCCGGCGCGGTCGACGGCAAAGATCACGGGCAAGCGGTGCAAGCCGACGTCAAGGTTGATCTGATCGATAGCACGGGTCAAGAAGCTCGAGTAGATCGCCACGATCGGACGGAGCCCGCCCATCGCCATCCCGGCCGCCATCGTGACGGCGTGCTGTTCGGCAATGCCGACGTCGTAGGCACGGTCGGGGAAGCGGTTTGCGAACGGAAGCAGCCCGGTCGAGTCGGGCATGGCGGCGGTGAGCGCAACGACCTCGGGCACTCGCTCGCCGGCCTTGACGATGGCCTCGGAAAACGCGGCGGTGTATTTGCCTCGCGGCGGGTCGTCGGCCGCACCAGGTTTCGGGTCGACCTTGAACGGGCCGGTGTCGTGCATCTTCTTGACCGGATCGTTCTCGGCCGGCGCATACCCGCGTCCCTTGTCGGTCCGAACATGCACGACGACCGGTCCATCGATCTCGGCCGCGTTGCGCAGCGCGTGTTCCAGGCCGTCGATGTCGTGGCCGTCGAACGGACCGGTGTAGCGGACCCCGAGGTTCTCGAAGAACGAGGTCGGTTCCCACATTTCGCGGACGGCAGCCTTGGCGGCGTCGAGCGCTCGTTCCACTTCGCGTCCGACGAGCGGAACCTCGCCGATCAGTTTCTCCATGCGACTTTGCGAACGAACAAAGGTCGGATTCACCCGCAGTCGAGCGAGCGAGTCGCCCAGGCGAGACACGGTCGGCGCATAGGAACGACCGTTGTCGTTCAACACGATCGTGACATTGGCGTCGGCGTGGCCCAGATTGTTGAGGCCCTCGAATGCCATGCCGCCCGTCATCGAGCCATCGCCGACGACGGCGACGACTTTGCGAGTGTTGGCCTCGTCTTTGCCAAAGGCGGTTGCCAGCCCGTGCGCATAACTCAGTGCGGTCGAGGCATGGCTGTTCTCGATCCAGTCGTGCTCGCTCTCGTCCTGGCACGGGTAGCCCGACAGACCGTCGGTGGTGCGCAGTGTGGCGAAGTCGTCGAGGCGGCCGGTGAGCATCTTGTGGGCATAGGCCTGGTGCCCGGTGTCGAACAACAACACATCGTGGGGCGAGTCGAACACCCGATGAAGCGCAACCGTCAACTCGACGATGCCCAGATTCGAGCCGAGATGACCGCCCTGGACACCGACGGCGTCGAGAATCGCTTCGCGCAGCTCTGAACACAGCTCGTTGAGCTGAGCCGAGGAGAGCCGTCGAAGGTCGGCCGGCTGCATGGCGCTACGGAGCATCACCGACCCCCACGCTACTGCCGAATTTGGATGGGCCCGATTCGAGCGGGGCCGAATCCTGTGGGGATTCTTCCCCAACCGCGGATCGCCGTGGCGCCACCCACCACTTCTCCCACCCGGTGCTCAGCGCCCAACCGAGTGCAACCACGGCGACGCCGCCGAGCCCGTCAACCCAGTAGTGGTTCGCCGTTACGACGATCGCGAACAAGGTCAAGAACGGATAGGCGGCCGCCAGGCTCCTCGCCCACCGAGTCCGCAGCCGGGGCACGAGCAACAGCGCGCACCAGAGCGCCCAGCCAATGTGCAGGCTCGGCATCGCCGCGTACTGGTTCGAGATGGCTTCCATGCCCGACGACTCAAACGACCAGATACCCCCGATATCGCTGACCGTGTCCACATAGGGGCTGTCGGGCCGACACGCCCCGTACGGGCCGCAGTCGCCGAGCAGGCGAGGTGGCATGAGTGGGAACGCCGCGTACCCGACGAGGGCCGCCGTGGTTGCGGTCAAGCCGGCCCGGCGCCAGAAGCGGTACCGCCCTGGATCTCGGTGGTACATCCAGATGAGGGCGACGAACGTGACCAAGAAATGGAAGGCGCCGTAGAAGAGGTTCCAGAACTGGATGAAGGCCGTCCAGTCGATGAAGACCGCTTGCAACTCGGGCTCGAAGTACAGGCCAATGGCCTGTTCGATGTCGATGATCCGATCCGCGTTACGAGCGGCGACACCGGGCTCGACCGCCGTCGACCCGAACTCGTTGCGCACGACCGAATACGCCAGGTACACCGCCGAAATCAGGATCGCTTCTTTCCAGAAGCGCAGGCCCGCGCGTTGGCGCTCAGGCAGCGAGGCTCGTAACCGCGCCGCCACAAACTCGGGAAGCCACCGTGGCATCCCGTTCAGCTCCCCGTCGGAGCGTCGACGGGTTCGTCGTCCTCGTCATCGCCGAGGCCACCACCGAAAACGAGCGACGGCAGCCCGAGCAGCGACATGAGGATCGTCAACGCGTAGATGGTGAGCCCGAGAGCCACCGCTTGTTCATCGGGCACGTCGAGGCTTCCGAGGAACAGGACCAACGCGCCCTCGCGCACGCCGAGTCCGCCAATTCCGAGGGGAAGTACCTGCACGATCAACACCGCTGGCACGAACGCGGCCGCAGCTCGCACGCCGAACCCTTCGATGCCGATCGATTGAGCCGCAGCCCAGAACGCGATGATCAACATGCCCTGATACGCGGCGCCGGTGCCCAGGATCCGAACGATCTGACGGGGATGTGCCCGCAGCGCGTCGAGACCCTCGTGGACGGCGTGCAGCCACCGCAACGGGCCCTCGTAGCGTTCGAGCAGCCGGCCGGTCAGATCATTGCCGGCGGCGACGATGATCAGCAGCAATGCCCCCAGGGTCACGATCGCCGCGACCATCGCGCCTCGGGTGGCGGCGCCGAGGGCGCGCAGGCTCGCATCGGTGGCCAAACCCAAGAAGATCGAGGCCGGCAACACCATCCAGCCGCTGAGGCGCTCGAGGATCACCGTGGTGAAGCTCGTGGGCGGGTCGCCGGTGTCTTTGCCGAGTCGCGAGACCCGCAGCACATCGCCGCCGACGGTCGTAGGCACGAAGTTCGACAGGAACTGGCCGGCAATGGTGTGCCAGAACAGCCGCACGGTCGAGATGGACAGGTCCAGGGCTCGACAGACCTGTTGCCAGCGGAACGAGGCGAGCACGAGCGAGCCGACCATGCAGCCGAATGCGAACAGCAGCCAGAGGACCGCCTGGGCGTCGTCGGGCCATAGTTCGTCGAAGTCGACGTCGACCGTGACGAACAGGAAGACCAGCAAGCCGACGCTGACGCCGATGCGCAGTAGCAAAATGAGCGCGGATTTGGGCGTCATGGCCGTGGACTCGTCACGATTCGCCGACCCTCAGGCGTCCAAACCATGGGAGTTCGGGCCATCGGCGACGGGTGCGCCTTGGCAGGCCGACTCAAGAAATGGTGCTGTCTCGACGATGACCCGCACCACGCGACCTTGGGCCAAAACTTCGTTGCCGGGGTCGAGGTTCGTGACGACAAACACGTAGCGGCGGCCCTCGATGCGTTCGAGCGTGGCGATCGTGGTGACCGTACAGCCGATCGACGCGGCCTTGAGGTGGTCGAGGTGGACGCGCATGGCCACCGTCGTGGACCCTTCGGGGACCTGGTCCTGCATTGCCTTGAGCGTCGTCTGCTCACTCCATGCGACCAGGCGCGACGTAGCCAAGACCTCTACTTCGCCTGTTCCCATGGCGATGGCGGTGTCCGCTTCGCCCACAACGTGAACGGTCCGCGCCTGGACTCCCGGTTCGATCGGCACCTCGGTACCATACGGCACACCTCGCCGCGCTACGACGACCGTCGCGGGAGAACCGTCTGCCGTCGCCTTTGACGGCCGAGGAGGACGATGATCGATCAGGGCACCCTCGAAAACACGTTGGCCGCAGCGACAGCTCGTGGCGGCGAATTCGCCGAGATCTTTGTCGAGGACCGACAGTCCTCGGGAGCACTCCTCGACGACAACCGGATCGAGGAACTGTCCTCGGGGCGCAGCCGAGGCGCTGGCATCCGTGTCTTGGTCGGCGAATCGACGGGATTCGCCCACACCGCCGACCTCACCGAACGCGGCCTGCTCGAAGCCGCCAAGGCGGCCGCCGACGCCGCCCGTGACGGAAACGGCGGTGTTCGCACGGTCGACCTGTCGAGCCAACACGTGGACTCGCCCAGCCCGGTCGCCATCATGCCCGAGACCGTGGCCAAGCAGCGCAAGGTCGAGCTGCTCGAACTCGCCAACGGTGCCGCTCGCCAGGTAGGCGACTCGATCGCGCAGGTTTCGGTCGGCTACGGCGACGTGCGTCGTCGTATCCAGATCGCGAACAGCGATGGCCTGCTCGCCGGCGACGACCAGGTCAAGACCCGCTTCTCGGTCTCCTGTGTTGCGCTTGGTGACACTGGCATGCAAACCGGCCGCGAATCCATTGGCCATTCGATGGGCTTCGAGCTGTTCGACCAGTACGACGTCACCGAACTCGCCGTCAAGGCCGCGAACCGTGCGATCACCAAACTCAGTGCCCGCCCGGCGCCATCGGGCGCCGTCACGACCGTGATCGGCAAGGGCGGCGGCGGTGTGCTGTTCCACGAGGCCTGCGGCCACGGCCTCGAAGCCGACCACGTCGCCAAGCAGGCGACGGTCTTCGCCGGACGCGTCGGCGAGTTGGTCGCCAGCCCGCTCGTCACCGTGATCGATGACGGCACGATGCCCCATGAATGGGGTGCGTTTGCCATCGACGACGAAGGCAAGCCGGCCCAGCGCAATGTGCTCATCGAAGACGGCATTCTCCTCGACTTCATGTGGGACGAGCTTCGCGCCCGCGCCGAAGGCCGCCCCAGCAGCGGCAACGGGCGCCGTCAGAGCTACAAGTACCTGCCGATGGTCCGCATGACGAACACCTACATCGCGAACGGCGAGACCGACCCCGAGGACATCATCGCCGACACCGATTCGGGTATCTATGTCGCCCAACTCGGCGGCGGCCAGGTCAACACGGTGAGCGGTGACTTCGTCTTCGGTATGACCGAGGCCTATCTGATCGAGAACGGTGAGATCACCGAACCGATCCGCGAAGGCAACCTCATCGGCAACGGCCCCGAGGTCCTGACCAGCATCGATGCCCTCGGCAACGACTTCGAGATGGGAGCGCCAGGCACCTGCGGCAAAGACGGCCAGGGCGTCCCCGTCGGCGACGGCACACCAACGTTGCGTGTCCCCGCCCTGACCGTTGGCGGCACGGCAGCCTGATGCTCGACGAACTTTTGGAGCTCGGCGATCGGATCGTCGAGCGCGCCAACAACGGCGAACAGATCGAAGCCATCGTCGTCAACGAGCGCGAGACCGAGGTTCGTGTCTACGAGGGCGACGTCGAGTCGTTCACGTCGGCGACCTCGCAGGGCATTGGCATCAGGGTCATCAACAACCAGCGACAGGGGTTCGCGTGGGCCGGCACCCTCGACCCTGACGTCATCGATTCGACGTTGGCCGAAGCCCGAGACAACGCGACCTTTGGCTCGGTCGACCCCGACCTCAAGCTCGCCGAGCCCGATGGCGTACCGATGGCCGAACTCGACCTGTACGACCCGGCAGTCGCCGACTTCCCCACCGACGACAAAATCGCGCTGGCACTCGAACTCGAGAAGATGACCAAGGCCGGCGATCCGCGGATCGTGTTGGTCGAATCCGCCGACTTTGCTGATTCGATCAGCGAAGCCGCCGTGGTGACTACCAGCGGTATCCGTATCGGCGGCCGCGACGCCGGAAGCTACGTCACCTCGACCGTGATCGCCGGCGGCGACGACGAAACCCAGATCGGGTTCGGCTACGCCGTCGGGCGCAATCCCGGCGAACTGGACCTGGTCAAGGCCGCCGAGATGGCCGTCGAGCGATCCACCCGCCTACTCGGCGCGGTGAAGCCCGAGACCGGACGAGTCACCGTGGTCCTTGACCCGATGGTGACCGCCCAGTTCATCGGCATCATCGGCGCGACCCTGTCGGGCGAAGCCGTACTCAAGGGACGCTCCCTGTTTGCGGACCGCCTGGGCGAAACCGTCGCTTCGGACTTGTTCACTCTGGTCGACGACCCGACGAACCCCAAGGCATTCACCGCAGGCGAAGCTGACGGCGAAGGGCTCGCCACACGCCGCAACGTGCTGATCGAAGGCGGGCGGCTCAACAAGTTCGTGCACAACAGCTACACCGCCCGCCGCCTGGGCACCGAGTCGACCGGCAACGCCGTGCGCGGCTTCACGTCCACACCAGGGGTCGGCACGATTGCGTTGTCGCTGGCCCCGGGCGCTCGTGAACAAGCCGAGTTGATCGCCGACATCGAGAACGGTGTTCTGATCCAAGGTGTTTCGGGTCTGCACTCGGGCGTGAACCCGGTCAGTGGCGACTTCTCGAACGGCGCCGATGGGCTGCGCATTCGCAATGGCGAACTCGCCGAACCGCTGCGCGAATTCACGATTGGGTCCACCCTGCAGCGCATGCTGCTCGATGTGATCGAGGTCGGCGGCGATCTGGACTGGCTTCCAAGCAGTGCGGCCGGTCTTTCGCTCGTCGTCGGCGACGTCACCGTAAGCGGCGCATAAACACGCTCCGCGTTCACCACGGGCGCAGAACGTCAATCGTCACAACGGTTACGTGAACCAGTTCACATTTCGCGGCTGGTGTCGGTGACAACATAAGGACTGTCGGCAGTGGGATGTCGACACCAGGCGGGGACTCTCTCGTCTGGCGGGCGAGTGCCGGCGCGATGGGCGCGCCGGTGCCAAAAGGGAGTTCCTCATGTTCCACGGCATGCATCGCAGCCAACCATCAACAACCACACGCTTGCGGCGGGCCTTGCTGGCCCTCACCGTGTTCGTAACGGCCGTCGTCGTCGTACCATCGATCGCCGACGCCGGCGACGGAGCGCCAAGCGCACTCGGCGTGCAGCCAGCCGAGGTGAATCTCGGCGGCCAGCAGTCCGACTGCAGCGAAATCATCACCGGGCGCTTGCCATCAGCGGCGCCTTACGACTACCGCATCGAGAATCCGAAGGAGCCGATGAACACCGTCACGACGTCGCCCGAAGGCGCGACGTTCACCGTGACGGTGAGCGCGGACAACCTGCTGCTGGACTTCTCGGTCGACACCGGCTGGGTCGTCTACGACGTGATCGTCAAGGGCGGCGCCGACTCGGCGCATTTCGACTACGACAACAACGGCGGACCAGGACCGGTGACCGCAGATGCCGACCTACACGCCCCGACCAAGGGCGGCGGCAACAAGCTGCACTCGGTCAGCCACGTCAGCTTCTGCTTCGGTCCAGCCGTCCCGATCTCGGGCACCGTGTTCGACGATCTGAACCAGAACGGTGTGCAAGATCCGGGTGAGCCAGCCTCGGCACCACAGTCGATCACCGTCTATGACTCGAACGGCGTCGCCGTCGGCACCACGACCACAGATCCCGTCGACGGAACCTGGTCCGTGTTCGTGCCTCAGAACGACACCTACACCGTGTGCCAGGACAGCATCGACGGTTACCTCCAGACGACCCCGGGTAACACGAACTGTGTCGCTCTCGGCGACAGTGAACCGGGCGGGTACACCGTCACCATCGGCTTGGACCCGAGCGGCGGCTTCGTCTTCGGTTCCACCGAAGAGATCTGCGGCCAGTTCCTCAACGAGGGCGGCATCGTCTTCACCGGTGACTTCGAACTGTTCGAGAACGGCGACGGCGAGGCCGACTGCATCGACAAGGCCGGGGTCTTGTTCGAGACCACCGATGCTGCCGGTAACCCGGTGCTGGCTCTGCCGCTGATCGGTAGCGGTGAGGTCGCCGGCATCGGCGTGATCACCAAGCAGTACGCCACGCCGACCAACTACGTGCCCATCGAATACGCACAGTCCGCAACCGACACCTACGAAGAACTTCCGTGGTGCTCGCTGCGAACTCGTCTGGCCGAAGACGGCACCCAGTTCGACCCGTACCTCGCTGACCTGACGACCTATCCGAGCCTGGTCGGCGTGACCGACCCTGTGTCGGGCGATCAGTCGGTCTCGTGCAAGGTCTACGAAGAGCAGACAATCGAGGGTGCCCAGACCACCGTCGTCTACATCCAGGACGACCCGTTCTGGCGCTAACCAGCGTCGCAGCACCTCGTCGCACCAGATTGAGCTGCGACGACCAATCACCGTGATCGAGGCGGGCCTTCGGGCCCGCCTCTTCGCTGTCCCTGGTTAGCTGCCCCCGGGTTAGCTGCTGGCCGTAGTTGCGGCCGCGGCACCGGGACGGATGCCGAGCTCTTGGCACAGCCGCTCGGCTTCGGCAAGCTCGTCGGGGTCAGAGGTACGCCCGGCATGTGCGGCGATCTCGGCTCGTGCGAACAGCAGCTGCACGAGGTCATGGGTGAGGCCCTGGCGTCTGGCTTCGGCGACTGCTTCGACCGTCTCCTGGATCGCATCGTCGACGCGGCCGCTGCGGCTCAACGCCAAGGCCCGCAGCCGGGCGATGTTCGGCCCGAACATTTGGGCCAAGTCGCCGGCCGCCGACTGCGCCTCTCCGACCAGGTCCAGCGCCTCGTTGGGCGACCCGGCGATGAGCTCGACCTCGGCCAGCATCAGGCGCGCATTGAGCGCCGTGAGTGCCTCGCCGGCCTGCACTGAGCGATCTCGAATATCGATCAGGCGCGGTGCCGCAGATGCATGATCACCGCGGCGAATCATCAAGCGGGCGATTTCACTCTCGACAAAGGCGGCCGCCGGCGCATGGTCAGATGCTTGGAGCACCCGCAACGCATTTCGCAGAATCGGGTCGGCCTCTTCGTGGCGACCCTGGTTGACCAAGATCTCGGCGGTGTTTGCGTCGGAGATCGCTGCGCCGATGTCGTCGCCGGCTCGGCGCGCCGCATCACTGCTCTCGACGTAGGCCTTGACGGCGTCGTCCCAGTGCCCGGCGTAGAAGGCATCGGCGCCCTTGTTGTTCCAAACCCGGGCCACTGCCGGCAAGTCCCCGAGCTCCTCGTAGATCGCGAGGGTTTCGGCATAGGGCGCCTCGTGCTCGCTGTTGCCCATCATGCGGTGCGACCAGTGGATGAGATCGAGGGCCTGGCCAAGAGTGGCCAGATCGCCGCAGCGCCGAGCGTGATCTTCGGCTTGCTCGCCGAGTGGCAAGACGTCGCGAGGACGCTGCTGCCACCGTCGGATACTGCCGCGTTCGACGACGAGGCGCCCTTGGGCGCGCACGGCATCGACCGAGCCCAAGTCGGCGATCATTCGTTGACCGGCCGACAACTCTCGCAACGCGGCCCGGTACGCGCCCGACTGGCGACGGCTCACCGCTCGCCGGAGCCTCAACTCGGCCTTGGCGACGACATTGTCCGACAACAGCTGGCCCGCGCGGCGAAACGCGTCGAACGCCTCGCCATATTGACCAGCCAAGTCATAGGCGTCGCCAAGCCTGCGCCACACCTCGGCGCGGCTCGCGGCGTCGATGCCACGCAGACGCGACGCCGACTCGAGGGCACGCCGGTAATGCGACGTTGCGTCGACGTTTGCGTACGCCTCGACCGCTTGGTCGCCGGCAATCCGGGCGTATTTCCAGGCCCGCTGATGTTCGTTTGCCAAGGCGAAGTGAAGCGACAACATGTCGGCGGCCAGGGCGGCCGCGTCGCCGGTTTTCCGTTCCGCGGCCTCGCCTGCCAGCCGGTGTAGTTCACGGCGGCGGCGAAACGAGAGTCCCTGATAGGCGACGTCGCGGATCACCGCATGGCGAAACATCAGCCGGTCCGGTCCGTCGCGTTCGACGAACTCACCCAGCGTTTTGCGCGTTGCGTCGTCGAGCGCCATTGGTTCATCTGCTGTCAGATCATCAAAGGCCTCGGCCCGGAAACTCAACCCCAGCACCGAGGCGTAGCGCAGCACCCGGCGAGCGAGCGGCGGAAGCGCATCGATTTGCGCGCTGACGAGCGCCTCGATGGAATCGGGAAGCGAATCGACGCTGCCCGAGGTCCGCACGGCGCGCACGATCTCGTCGACGAACAACGGCAGGCCACCTGAGCGCTGCACGATCGCCGACACTTCGTGGGGACGCAACGGGCGAGCTTCGGTGGCCGTCTCGATGGCAGAGCGACAGAACTCCTCGGTCAACGGCGCGAGCCGCAGGCCTTCGCCCGGCGGATAGAAGCCCTCGGTTCCGTCGCGCCGAGTCACGATCATGAGCCACGGGTGTTCACCGGTCGCTGTCGCCAACCGTTCGAGGCTCTCGGTCGATGCCTGATCGAGATAATGAGCGTCTTCGATGTGGAAGATGACGGGCCCGTCGAATCGACGCGACAACAGGTCGGTCAGAACATCGGCGGTTTTGGCGTGTCGGAACTGCTGGTCGAGCGCCTCGACCTCGGGCGTTGTTTCGGTCGGGATCTGGGTGACGTCGCCGACAAGCGGAAGGAACGGCATGAGGTCGGGCGCGAAGCGTCGGATCCGTCGGCGAAGCTGGGTTGCCATCCGAGCCGGCTCGGCCCGGCGAATGCCGAGCAGCTCTCGGACCGGGCCGCGCAACGGCCGATACGGGGTCGAGGTTCCGTACGGTTCGGCGCGGAATTCGATCTTGAGCACCTGGTCGCGAGCTTCGAGCACTTCGTCGACCAGGCGAGATTTGCCGACGCCGCGTTCTCCCAACAGCGAGATCACCCCACCGCGCCCAACGGCGAGTTGGTCGACCAGTGTCAAGAGCCGGTTGAACTCCTCGGTGCGCCCCACAAACGGCAGACCATCTTCGGTCGAAGCCCGCCGACGTCCGCTTGGGCGCCCGACCGACGATGCGGTGACCGGACGCTCTTTGCCCTTGACGACCATTGGTTCCAATGGGGTGACCTGGAAGAGCGTGCTCGAGCCATTCAGGACCGAAGGTGTGGCGTAGAGCTGTCCGACCGGCGCGGCCGCCATCATGCGTGCGGCCAGATTGACGGTGTCACCCATCACGGTAAAGGTCGCCCGCTGCTCGGTGCCGATATCACCGACGAACACATGTCCCTGGTTGGCGCCGATGCGGATGTCGAGGGGGCCGTGGTCGGCCGTCAAGAGCGCCTGGCATGCCCGCAGGATCCGGCCCTCGTCGTCTTCTTGAGAGAGGGGAACACCAGCGGCCAAGATGATCTTGCCGCCGTCTTCGTCGATGTCCGACGCCAAGAATGTGACACCTTCGGCATCGACCGCGTTTTGGACGGCGCCAACGAGTTGTTCAAGCGCGACGCCGGCGGCATCGACGCCTTCGTCGGCGACGATCCGGTCGAGCCCGGTGAACTTGATGAAGCCGATCGACGCGATCGTGTGACTCGGCTCGGTGTGGCCGGCGACCAGGTGTTCGCGCAGCGCAATCGGCAGGAAGTCGCGCGGGTCCACTCCGTCATCGGGGCGGACCACGATCCCGCCCGGTTCGGTGCGTGCTTGACGCCAGCCCAGCAACCACCCGGGGCCGCATCGCTTGGGGGCCGAGCCTTCGGGAAGCAGTGCCTTGGTGCTGTCCGAGATCAGCACTTGGCCGGCGGTGGCCGCTTCTTCCATGCGGGTGGTTTCGGACGCGGCCGGACCGGTGATGATCAGCTCTCTGTGCGAGTCACCCACGGCGAAAAGCAGGACCTCGCCACTGTGGACGCCGATCGAGGCTCGAAGCCGAACCTTGCCCGCCGACGTGGTGCGTCCCGATGCGGCCCGCAACGACGCCTTCATTTCGACGACCGCTCCGCAGGCCTCGACGGCATGGCCTTCGCCGGCAAACAGCAGGAGCAGGGCGTCGCCGCCGAACTTCAGCAAGCTGGCGCCGCGTGCATTGGCTCGATCGAGCATGTCGCCGAACACCGCATTGAGTACGTCGGTGAGTTCCTCGGCCCCGATCCGTCCTCGCTGCGCAAGCTTCTCCGCCAGGGCCGTGAAGCCGGAGATGTCGACGTACACGAGTGTGCCGTCGAGCGTCCGCGACCGATCCGCGCCCGGCCAGTCGCTGACATACCTGCTCAAAAATCGTTCGAGAAGCCTCGCCATGGCTTTCCTCGTTTTCCCGCCCGATCCAAGCCCGCCTCGGATCGATGACAGCACCGTAGTTCGAAAACCACCCTGAACTCCAGGGATTCGACCCGATTTCGGCGCTACCGGCGAGCAACCACCAGCGGACGCAACGAGGCAACCACCACCGACTCGACCTGAGCGGCCGGCACGGCGATCGACAGCGCCGAGTCGTTGATCGCCAGCACAACTACCGCAGAGGCGACACGCCGGCCGCTGAAGTTCGTTGCGTCGGCCAGCCATACATCGACCAACGCACCCGGTTCGATCAGTGCCGGTTCGCCGAGCACGTCGATCGTGATGGCAACGGTGCCTGCGGGCAATCCGCTTGCACCGGGCTGCAAGAGCCGTTGGTGCAACAACAACTCGCCCGGGACCAGGTCGACGGCGGCGCGCCCGACAACGGGGTCATCACCGAGTTGGTCGACGGTGAACGCATCGACGGGCACCATCGCCTCGGGACGCTCCACCACCCGAATGGCACCGGCGATGTCGTCTCCTGCTGCGACGAACTTGGTGACCTCGGCCACGCTGACCGTCGCGCCCCACGCGGCTCGCTCGTTCCGGAGCGCCGCTCGTTCGCCGGTGACGCCGGCCATCGCAACAATGACGAGTCCGGCGCCGAGGACAACTCGGGCGCCTCGGTGACGCCAGAGACGGCGTGCTATCGAGGGCGTCCAGACCGCTCGGGCTCGGCGCCGCCAAGTGCCCTGAGGCGACCCAGCACCAGGTAGTGACCCAGCGCTAGGTAGCAACCCGGCACTCGGATGGGATGCAGTACCGGCGCGTGATGGCCGACGGACCGTTGGCAACCAAGCCATGGCTTCCTCTTCGTTCGAAGGATCGGGGGGAAGCCAATCAATGGTGCGAGGCGACATTGGATGCCGCGATGTTCGATTGTGGCGAGGTGATCTCGCCGGTCGGTCAATCCGACGAAGAGCTCGACGTGGAGCTTGAACTCGACGAGTCCGAAGAACTGCTCGATGAACCCGTCGAACCGCTGCTCCCTGACTCGGAGCTGCCCGAACTCGAGCCAGACCCGCTCGAGCCAGACCCGCTCGAGCCTGACGAACTGGTCGTCGAACTCGAAGACCCGCGGCTGTCGGTCTTGTAGAAGCCGGTCCCCTTAAAGGTGATACCCGGCGCCGAGAACACCTTGACGACCGAGCCGCGCCCGCTCTTGGCGCATCCGTCGGGACTACGGCCCGACTTCTTCGTGGGGCACTTGGTCAAGGTGTCTTCGGAAAAGGCTTGCTCGAGCTCGAAGTCGAGCCCGCACGTCTCGCAGTGATAGTCGTACGTCGGCATATCGAGCTGACAGACTACCGACCGTGGATTTCGTTTGGCTCCTGTTGCCGGCGTCCTTCCTCATTGGAACGTTTCCATCAGCACTGCTGATTGGCCGCATCGTCGGCCACGATCCCATCGAGGAAGGCTCTGGCAATCCGGGAGCCACCAATATGTTTCGGATCGCCGGCAAGCGTGCGGGCATTGCCACGCTCGTCTTCGACATGGTCAAGGCGATCGTGCCGACCCTGGTTGGGCGGGCCGTCGACGATGTCACGTTCGGCGCACTCTGCGGTTGCGCTGCGGTGCTGGGCCATATGTACCCCCTGCTGCGCCAGAGCCGCGGCGGCAAGGGTGTCGCCTGTTTCGGCGGCCTCACGATCGGCGCCTGGCCGATCCTGGTTCCCTTCGGCCTCGTCGCCTGGCTCGGAAGCGCAACCCTGTCAGGACGTTCGTTTCTCGGCGCAATGGTCGGAGTACCAACGGTGGTGATCGGCACGATCATCATCGGCCGTCCCGCGATCGAGTCGATCGCGGTCGCCATCGTCGCCGCGATCATTGTCGCTCGCCATCGCCAGAACATTCGTG
This sequence comes from uncultured Acidimicrobiales bacterium, assembly GCA_938015575.1. Taxonomy (GTDB): domain Bacteria; phylum Actinomycetota; class Acidimicrobiia; order Acidimicrobiales; family UBA10347; genus UBA10347. Next base: position 11,591 of record CALLPT010000369.1, on the reverse strand, counting down.
CGATGCTCGCCGAACGCTCCTGAGCCGTCTCGACATCTCGACCGGGAGCACCGCATCAGCGCACCTGATCCGCCCTACGCTTGGCGACGTATGGCACACGTTCGAAAAGCCGTAATTCCCGCTGCAGGTCTGGGCACCCGGTTCCTCCCCGCAACCAAGTCCATCCCCAAAGAGATGCTGCCGATCGTGGATCAACCTGCGATTCAGTACGTCATCGACGAGGCGGTCGGCGCCGGCATCGAAGACATCTTGATCATCACGGCCCCCTCGAAGAAGTCGCTCGAGGACCATTTCGACCGTGACTTCGAACTCGAATCGCTTCTCGCGTCGCGAGGCAAAGACGATCTGCTCGCGTCCGTTTTGGAGATTCCGGCCAAGGCGAAGATGTACTTCACCCGTCAGGGTCAACCGCTCGGGCTCGGTCACGCGATCGGTATGGCGGCCAGTTGGGTCGGCAACGAGCCGTTCGCTGTCTTGCTCCCCGACGACATCTTGGTCGATGGCGGCGACCTGCTCCGACGCATGATTCAGGTCCAGGTCGAGACCGATGCAGTCGTGCTCGCGGCCGGCCACTACCCACTCGAAGAAGTCATTTCCTATGGGGTCATCGACCCCCTCGGGATCGAAGACGGCATCATCGACGTCGGTCGGATCGTAGAAAAGCCCCCGATCGAAGAAGCCACCTCGAACTACGGGCTTGCTCCGGGCCGGTATGTGTTCCCCGCCTCGATCTTCGATGCGATCGCGCAGACCGCGCCTGGCGTCGGCGGCGAGATCCAGATCACCGACGCGATTGCGGCGATGATCGAACGCACCGGCGTACGGGCGTGCCTCAACGAGGGACGCCGATACGACGCGGGCCAGAAGCTGGACTATCTGCGGGCGACGGTCGAGCTCGCACTCGAGCATCCCGAGCTCGGAGCCGACTTTCGTAAGCTGCTGGCAACGATCGTTGCCGAGCAGGGCATCACCTGAGCGACATCACGACCGACACGAAGCCTCGCTTCTCTCGGACATCTGGAAGGCCGCATGATTCCTCTCGCCGAAGCCCAGCAGTATGTGCTCAGCAAATGCACGCCACTCGGGGCCCAGGACATGCCGTCGTTCGACGCGCTCGGGCTCATCACCGCTGAGCCGATCGAGTCGACCGAACACATTCCGCCATTCGACAACACCGCCGTCGATGGCTATGCCGTCATCGCCGCGGACACGACCGATGCACCCGTGACCCTGACCGTCGCCGGATCGATCGCGGCCGGCGAGGGGCCCGATGTCGAAGTCACCCCAGGCACGGCGGTCCGCATCATGACGGGTGCTCCCATGCCGCCCGGCGCCGATGCCGTGGTGATGGTCGAGAACACCGAGCAACCGGACCGTGACCCCAGCGAACCCGAGAAGGTTCGCATCGTCCAAGGCGTCGGTCCTGGCACCGCGGTGCGTCGGGCGGGCGAAGACATGCAGCCGGACCAGACGGTGTTCGAATCGGGCACCCTCTTGCAGCCCGGACACATTGGTGTGCTGGCCACGCTCGGGATCACGTCGATCAAGGCGCATCGGCGCCCGGTCGTCGGTGTCATCTCGACCGGCGACGAGCTGGTCGAAGGCCCCCAGCCGCTCGCGCCGGGGCAGATCCGCGACTCCAACCGCCACACCCTGCTCGCGCTCGTCACCCAGGCCGGCTGCGAAGCCGTCGACCTCGGACTCATTCGCGACGACGAAGACGCCGTCGAGGCGGCGCTGCGCTCCGGCGCCGCGTCGTGCGATGCCCTCATCACGAGTGGCGGGGTCAGCATGGGCGACTTCGACTTCGTCAAGATGGTCCTGAAGCGCATCGCCGACATGCGGTGGATGCAGATCGCCATCAAGCCGGCCAAGCCAATGGCCTTTGGCACCCTCGATGGCACGCCGATTTTCGGCCTGCCCGGCAATCCGGTGTCGTCGATGGTGTCCTTTGAGCTGTTCGCCCGGCCCGGGCTCCGCCTGATGCGCGGCCTAGCGATCGAAGATGCCCACCGACCCCGGGTGATGGGCACCGCTGACGAAGCGCTGCGCCGGGGACCCGATGGCAAGACGCACTTCGCCCGCGTCGAAGTCCGCTGGCAAGACGGCCAAGCGTTCTTCCGTTCCGCCGGCGGGCAAGGTTCACACCAGTTGTCGGCGATGGCCGCCGCCCAAGGTCTCGCGGTGTTGCCGGATGGGCCCGGTGTCGACGCAGGCGACCAGGCCGAGCTCCTGCTGCTCCATGGCTGGTAACGGGGCGCCCGCAGCGTCGACGGCGCGCGGCGTCGGTTGTGTGGCAGGCTCGAATTGCTCCACGATGAGCATCCAAGCGACCACGGACAGCGGCTAGAACGGTGGCCCGATGAAGCCGAGCTATGCGCCTGACAACACCCGATCGTCGATGGCCGTGATCCTCCTCTTGGCCGCTGGCGTCACCATCGTCGCGCTCCTGCTGGGGTTGAGTGACAAGCCCGATATCACCTCGATCGGTATCGCAATCAGCCCCGACGAAGCCGCCGAGCTACTCGGAGACACGACCGCGACCGCGGCCGATGCGGACGACACGAACGACGATGCACTCGATGCGGCGTTCACCGTGCCTGCGATCGCGCCAACGATCACCACTCCCAGCGACGATGCCGGAGCGGGCAGCGACAGCGGCGAGGTCTTGCTCGACGAGGCAGGCCAGCCGATTCCGGCCGAAGAATTGGCCGGCGCAGCTGCCGCTCCCACGGCGATCCCGATCCCGGAGCCGACCGCGACGCCGGCCATCGTTGCCGCCGTTGAACCCACGCCCGAGCTTGACGCTGATGGCGATGATGACGGGCTCGCGGCACTCGAAGCCCCGGCACGGATTACTGCGGGCACCGTCAGCGGGTCGTTCTTCACCCGCGTCTTCGAAGACGAAGGGGCCACGTTGGCTCGCAACGAAGTCACCTTGACCTTCAACGAAGACGGCACAGGAGCCTTTTCCGGCACCCTCGACATGACGTTGCCCGACGAGACCCGAGTCACGCTGTCGATGGCTGGCCCCTTTGGCTGGTCGGCGCTCGACTCGCCCCAGGTCGTCGCAACCCTGGCCGGGAGCTACGAGAGCGACAGTCTCGTCGAAGCCGACGACGTCTCGTCACCCGACGCGGAGCTGACGATCACCAGCCTGGGTTCTGGGTCCGGAGCGCTTTGCGCCACCGACAGCACGTGTTTCGGCTTCCGCTTCCCGGCTCAAACCGGGTTCTGAGCGCTCGAGGCGCCAAGCCGGAACCGGCGGCGAGCCCTACGACACGTTCCCAATCGACCCATTGCGAAGCCCAAGTCGCGATTGCGTGGTGAGAGTGCCGCGGGCCCGTCACAGGCCGATGCCATACTCGACCTATGCCTCAGGATCAGCTGCCGCTGGCTCCTGACTTCGCTCGCGAAGTCATTGATGTTCCCGTCGCCGACGAAATGTCGGAGTCGTTTCTCGCGTACTCGCTGTCGGTCATCACGAGCCGTGCCATCCCCGACGTCCGCGACGGACTCAAGCCCGTACAGCGGCGCATTCTCTACTCCATGCTCAACATGGGCATCCGCCCCGATGGGCCCCACCGAAAATGCGCTCGTGTCGTCGGCGACACCATGGGTAACTTCCATCCCCACGGCGACTCGGCGATCTACGACGCCCTCGTGCGGATGGGCCAGGACTTCGCCAAGAACGTCACCCTGATCGATCCCCAAGGCAACTTCGGGTCCCTTGATGAGCCGCCTGCCGCTCACCGCTACACCGAGTGCCGTCTCTCCCAAGCCGCGATGTCGATGCTCGACGAGCTCGACGAGAACACCGTCGAATGGCGTCCGACCTATGACGGCGAAGCGACCGAACCCGAATGCATGCCGGGGCTGCTTCCCAACCTCCTCGTCAATGGCACGAGCGGCATTGCCGTCGGTATGGCGACCTCGATGGCGCCCCACAACCTGGCCGAGGTTGCCGAAGCCATCCGGATCGTGTTGACCAAGCGCCGCCCCAAGCCAACGGTGCATGAACTGCTCGAGGTCATGCCCGGCCCCGACTTCCCCTCGGGGGCGATCATCATCGACGATGGCCTCGCCGAGATGTACGCGACCGGCAAGGGCTCGGTCACGGTGCGGGCGCGAGCCCACATCGAGCAGCTCACGCCGAAACGCCAAGGGATCATCGTCACCGAACTTCCCTACCTGATCGGCCCCGAAAAGGTCGTGGCGCGGGTGAATTCGCTGCTCGAGGCCGAGAAGCTCGAAGGTGTCGCTTCGATCACGAACCTGAGCGACCGCACGCTCGGCCTGCGCCTCCAAATCGACTGTCAGGTTGGGGTGAACCCACAGGCCGTGCTGGCCCAGCTCTACCGGATGACCCCGCTCGAGGACACGTTCTCGGTCAACAATGTTGCGCTCGTCGACGGCGTGCCAACGACCCTGCCGCTCTACGACCTGTGCAAGTACTACATCGACCACCGCCTCGATGTCATTGTCCGGCGCACCGAGTACCGCCTCGAACGAGCCCAAGCGCGACTCCATGTCGTCCAGGGCCTCCTGATCGCCCTTGACAACATCGACCAGGTCATCTCGATCATCCGCAACTCCGAGACGGTCCCCGAGGCTCGCCAGAAGCTGTGCGACGAGCTCGATCTCAGCGAGATCCAGGCCACCCATATTCTCGACATGCAGTTTCGGCGCCTTGTTGGCCTCGAGAAGCAGAAGCTGATCGATGAGCGAGACGCGCTGCTGGCGACGATCGACGACTATGAGAAGCTGCTGGGGAGCGAGACCCGTCAGCGCAAGCTCGTCATGGACGAACTCGACGAACTCGTCGAAGAGTATGGCCGCCCTCGCCGGAGCGAGATCATCAATGCTGGCGACGTCGAGACCTTTACCCCAGCCGACATCTCGCAACCGGCCGAGGTCGCCGAGGCCGCGTGTCTGGTTTCGTTGACGACCTCGGGCCAGATTGGCCGTGAACCGCTCGAAGGAGCGAAACGCAACAAGCCGGGGCGTCACGACCTGATCGTCACCCAGCTCGAGACGTCAACAACCGCACTGGTCTGGGCGCTGACAACCGAGGGCCGAGCTCTGTCGGCGCTGGTGCACGATGTTGGTGATGTCGCCGGCCGCACCCGCGGCGTTCCCGCGGATCAGCTGTTCGGCATGAACAAGGGCGAGCGCGCCCTCACAATCGTGTCCGGGCCCATCGATGGCCATCTCGTGCTGGTGACCCGAAATGGTGTCGCCAAACGGCTCACGATCGAAGAGCTCGAGGGCACTCGTAGCGGAAGCACGATCATGCGCCTCAAGGACGGCGACGAGCTCATGGCGGCCTTCGGCTGTCCCGACAATGGCGATGTCATCATGGTCGCCGACAACGCAAACGCATTGCGAACCACGGTCGACGCCATCAGCGTTCAGGGTCGTGGCGCCGCCGGCGTCGCCGGCATGAAACTCAAGGACGGCGCCAAACTCATCGCTGCTGGACCGGTCGACCCCGAAATCTGGGACGGCGTCGTCGTCTCGGTATCCCCTCTGGCCGAAGCCAAGGCCACCCCGTTCGACGAACTTCCGACCAAAGGGCGCGGCACCGGCGGCGTGCGTCTGCACAAGCTGCGTGACGACAAGCCACTGGCGATGGCCTACATCGGTTCGGCCGAGAACCTCTGGGTCCTCATGTCGACCGACGAGGACCACGCCAAGCTCGATCCGACACCGGTGGTGTTCCCGCTCGAACCCTCGCGTCGAGACTTGGCCGCGACGTCCACCGATCGCCAGATCCTCGGCCTCGGACCGGTGCGCTGGTGACCCGTCTTCCGACACGCCAGCTCGACCTGCCGTACACCTCCGCCCTTCGACCCACCACAGGACCCTCACGTGGCAACTAAGAAGAAGTCCACCGCCTACGACGCCGACGCCATCCAAACCCTCGAAGGGCTCGACGCGGTCCGTAAACGACCTGGCATGTACATCGGCGGCACGGGTTCTCAGGGTCTCGTGCACCTCGTGTGGGAGCTGATCGACAATGGTGTCGACGAGGCCGCTGCGGGTCACGCCAACCGGGTCGAGGTCGTGTTTCATCGCGACAAGTCGATCGAAGTCATCGACAACGGCCGCGGCATCCCCATTGACAAGCACGCCAAGCGCAAGGTGTCGGCGCTCGAAGTCGTGCTGACCGAGCTTCACGCCGGCGGCAAGTTTGGCGGTGGCGCCTATGGCGCCTCAGGCGGCCTGCACGGCGTCGGCGCTTCGGTGGTCAATGCCCTCGCGAACAAGCTCGTCGCCGAGGTCGACCGCGACGGTCAGACCTGGCGCCTGTCGTTCAACGAGCGCGTCGCGGGCCGGTTCGATGGTTCGAAGTTCAAGGCCACCCATGAGCTCGAAAAGGTCAAGAAGATCTCGAAGACCAAGACCGGGACCCGGATCCGGTTCTGGCCGGACTGGGACATCTTCGATCCCGACGCCACGATCGACTACGACACCGTTCGTGACCGGGTGACCCGGGCCACGTTCCTGGTGCCGGGGCTCAAGATCATCCTCACGGACAAGCGGACAGGTTCGCAGAAGCAAGAAGAATTCCTGTCGCGCGGCGGCCTCAAAGACCTGGTCGACTACGAGAGCACCGGCGACCCGGTCACCAGGATCATCACCCTCAGCGGCATCGAAACCTTCGAAGAGAAAGTGCCGGTCAACGGCAAGATGACGACCGTTGAACGCGAATGCACCGTCGATGTCGCCCTCCGCTGGACGGCCGGCTACGAGACGTCGGTCGCCTCGTTCGTCAACACGGTCCCCACGCCTGACGGGGGAACACACCTGACCGGTTTCGAGCGTGCGCTCACTCGCGCAATCAACGACAAGCTCCTGCCCGGCACCAAGAAGCTGGCCAAGCTCGCCAAGCAGGACAAGGACCGGGCGGTCAAAGACGACGTGCACGAAGGGCTCGTCGCCGCAATCAAGGTCACCTTCCCCGAGCCCCAGTTCCGGGGCCAGACCAAACGAGAGTTGGGTACGCCGGCGATCCAGAGCATCGTCTACGAGGTCGTCAAGTCTGGGCTCACCGCGTGGTTCGACGGCGAAGGACCCAAGAGCCACGTCAATGCCTTGCGCGACAAGTTGGCGACCGCCGTCCTGAACCGGGTCGCGAGCCGTCAGGTGCTCGAGAACAAGCGCAAGGCCGCGAGCCTCGGTTCGGCGGGCATGCCGGCCAAATTGGCCGACTGCCGCCGCCACGGCATGGACAGTGAACTGCTGATCGTCGAGGGCGATTCCGCCGCTGGCCCGGCAAAGGCGGGCCGCAACAGTGAAACGATGGCGATCCTGCCGCTACGGGGCAAGGTCGTGAATGCGGCCAAGGCGACGGTCAAACAAGTCCTTGATAACGCCGAGGCCCAGGCGCTGTTCACCGCGGTCGGCGCTGGCAGCGGCGAAGCCTTCGATCTTGACCAGGCTCGCTATGGCCGCATCGTGATCCTGTGCGATGCCGACGTCGATGGCAGCCACATTCGGTGCCTTCTGCTCACCCTGATCCACAAGTACATGCGCCCGCTTCTCGAGGCGGGTCGGGTGTATGCGGCTCAGCCGCCCCTGTTCACCACCAAGGTCAGCGGTGAGACCTATCGGGCGTTCACCGACGCGGAGAAAGAAGCGATCACCAAGGAACTCACCAAAGGCAACCGCAAGGCCGAGAACATTCGCTGGCAACGCTTCAAGGGCCTGGGCGAGATGAATGTCGACGAGTTGGCATCGGCCGCGCTGGATCCCGAGACTCGGATCTTGCGCCGGCTCACGATGGAAGATGGCCAGCAGATGACCGAAGCCGCGAAGATGTTCGATGTGCTGATGGGTTCCAACGTTGAGAACCGACGCAACTACCTGGTCAAGAACTCGACCCTGTTCGATCGCGAAGCCCTCGACGTCTAGGTCCCTGTCGTTCGCGTACTCGCGTTCGCGGAACCGTTCAGAAGGCGTTGTTGATCGGCGAGCCGAACTTCCACGTCATCAGGATGAGCATGATGGCTAGCGCCAAGTGCAAGATGCCGCTCAGCATCCGCTTGCGGTCTTCGGCCAGATTCAACAGGGTGAACCACCGCGGTGGATACACCGCCAGGACCAGTCCCAAGATCAGCATCCACACGGCACCGCCGATCGCCAGCCACGTTTGGCCGAAGTCCCAGAAGTCGTCGCTCATGCCCACCAGCGCACCACCGGCGGTGCCCGCGATGAGCAGCATGGGAAAGATCAACGCAGAGGCGGTCTCATCGACAAGCTCTTGCATCATCTTGCCGCCGCCACCTCGCCGAGCGCGAACGGCAATTACGGGTGCGGCGAACGCCAGTCCAGTTCCCACGATGACCGTGAAGAGGTGGACGAGGTGCACGATGTTGTAGGGCAGGTCCCCTACGGCGGCGAGCATGGGCAGAGCGTAGTTGGCCCCCGAGGTCGTGGTTGTCACACACACGTAGTAGAACTACATGTATGGAATTCGTCCCCGGCCCGGATCTCGAGGTTGCTCGCGAGCACCTTGGGCTGGGCGACGACTATCGACCGCGCCACCTGTCGCCGTCGAGTTCCAATCTGTACCAACAGTGTCCCCGCAAGTGGCGCCATCGCTATGTGGATCGGTTGCCAGATCCGCCGGGCGTTCCCGCACTGGTTGGCACCTTTGCGCACCTGGTGCTCGAACACTTGTTGCAGCGTCCCGAAGGACAGCGGTCCCAAGATCAAGCCAAACTCCTTGCTCGCACGCTGTGGCCCGAGTTCGAACGCGAACCGGACTATCAAGCGCTCGGGCTCAACGATGCCGGAGCCAAAGACTTCCGCTGGCAGGCTTGGATTGCGATCGCCGGACTTTGGGCACTCGAAGATCCCGACGCGACCCAGGTGCACGCGACCGAGCACGAAGTCCAGGTCGATATCAGCGGCGTCCCCTTCCGCGGGATCATCGACCGCGTCGACGTTCGCGACGAGGGCCTGGTCGTCAGCGACTACAAGTCGGGCAAGGCACCGGCCGAGCGCTTCCGGCACCGTCCGCTCAAACAGGTGCTGCTCTATGCCGCAGCGTTGCAAGCCCATACGGGGCAGCTGCCGATCGGCGCACGCTTGCTCTACCTGGGTCAGCGGACCCTGGGAGTTCGGGTAACCCCAAGCAATATCGGTGCCGCGACCGAGGAGCTCGCCGGCACGTGGCAGGCACTGAACGACGATTGTGCATCGGGCACGTTCGAGGCCTCGACCGGTCCGCTGTGCGCGTGGTGCCCGTTCTTGGCCGAGTGTCCCGAGGGCCAGGCCGAGGTTCGAGCCCGCGATGCCGCCGGCAATGTGCGCGCCGATGCGCCGGGTCTTGCCGTGATCTACGCCGAGGCTGGCTGACAGTCGCCTGCTTCAGGCAGCTCGATCGAGCATCGCCTGCAAAGCTAGGGGCGGCGGCTGACACTCACCCGCACGTTGCGGCGCAGCCACAACAGCACGGTCAGTGCGGCGATCGCCCCCAGTGCCGAACCGAGCGCAGCCAGCTTGACCAGACGGTCGTCGGGGGGCGCGGGTTCGGGGGTCACGCTCGGAGGATTGAGCCGATCGTCGCCTGCTCCATTGAGCTCCACGGACTCCACGCCGGGAACCGTAGCCCTGATTCGCGCCGCCGTGTCGAGTCGGTGCCGACCGGCCCAGGAAATCTCCAGGGGCGCGTAACATTCCGCCAACGAAACCATTACCGTTTCATTACGAACGGCGCCTGCTCGCCGGACCTACTCCGCCCTGACCTCGACCCCCTCGCTTCATGTCGACTCCCCGCTTCACGTCATCTCACGGACGCGCCACGCCTGTCCCGATCATCGGACTGCTGCTCGCCATGCTTGGCATCATCACGATGCTCGCGATGCTGCGCCCGGCCGATCGGACAACCCTGAGCGCCAGCGTTCTGGCCATTCCCGGCATCTCCTCGAACGGTGCCGGGCCGGACGCAACCGCCCCCGCCGACGGCGACCCGAACCCTTCCGCCGCCGAGCTCGCCGAGGCCGAGCCGACACCGACCCCCGTCGCGACCACGAGTCCTGTGACGATCCCCACGTTGGCACCCGCAGTCGCACCGACGAGCGAGGCCGTCCAGCCAGCGCCGACTGCGCTGGCACTTGCCGCGACACCGACGCCCCCGCCAACGCCGACCGCGATCGAGGCGAAGCCGACCGCGCTTGCTGCGACCGCCACGCCGATCCCCGCCGAGCCGACGCCGATTCCGGCAACCGCAACGCCAATCCCTGTCGAGCCGACACCAATTCCAACCGCGACACCACTGCCGACGCCGATACCGACCGCAACACCCCTGCCTGCGCCGATACCGACGGCGACACCGATCCCCACGGTGGCGCCACAGCCGACGCCGTTGCCACCTGGCGATGCCGCACAGATGGAGGTCTACGCCTTCAATCAGATCAACGCCGTGCGGGCCCGCGTGGGTCTACCTGCACTGGTATTGCGCTCGGACATCTCCGCTATCGCCCGTGATTGGTCCCGACAGATGGTGAATGCCGGCGGAATCTCGCATCGCCCCCAAGCCCAATTGAGCGCCATGATGCCCGCAGGGTGGAGCGCATGGGCAGAGAACGTCGCCGAGGCCCCCACCATCCAGTGGGCGCAGTCGGCGCTCGAGGACAGCTCGGGCCACTACACCAACATGACCGGCAACTACAACGTCGTCGGTATTGGCGTCGCTATCCGAGGCGACGGCCAGGTATTCATCACCCAGAACTTCGGCAACTACTGATCGGTCGAACCGGCGACTCCGCTGCTCCACGCGGCCACGAGCGAAGGATGCAGGGTTGACCACCCGGCTGCGGTGAGCGCGTCGCCTTCGACCAGCCCGTGATCACTCAGGTGTTCGATCGCGACGTCAAAAGCCCACTCGGCATAGTCGCGATCGTCGGCATGCACCGTCGACGACACCTCGGGACATCGGTTGATCAGGTCAACGAATGAGCTCGATGTCACCGGGTGACTGGCACCAGCACGGACCAGCCCGATGCCGACGCCCAACCAGTCCGCCCACTCCAGCCAAAGCAACCCTTCGCGTTCGCGCGGCGTGAGACCGATCACGGTGCCCCGCACGACATCGATCCAGGCCGGGTGTGATTCGCCGGCCGATGGGTCACCAATCGCGGCGCGCAACGTTCCCAACGAGGCCGCGTTGGCCCGCGCAATCTCGTCGGCCGACATGCCTCGGGTGATATCGACGTCGGCCTCGTCGACGACAAAGAGCGGAAGTTCGACGTCGAGTTCGTTGGCGATCCGGCGTCGCACGAGGCGTTGGTTCGACGCAATGCCGGGCGTGACCTCGGCCCCGTGGCGCATCGAGCGCTCCCACGCGCTGGCGACCTCGTGCAGTGCCTCGCCGACCTCGACCGGTGTGACCTCGATGCCGTCGCCGACCACATCGGGATCGAGCAGCTCGCTCGGTGAACCGGCAAGCTGCAGGTCCACGAGCGACTGTTCTTCGATCTCGACCAGCACGGCATGGTCCATGTCGTCGAGGCCTTGACGGAATCCAATGACCAGCGAGCTCCCAAATCGCGCCTGCACTCGCCAGGCCTGAGCGGGCCGCG
>CALLPT010000368.1 GCA_938015575.1 uncultured Acidimicrobiales bacterium | reverse complement strand
AGCCAACGTGGCGCGGTTCTGCTTCGACGTCGAAGTCGTGGCGGACAAAGACGCCGGCACCTATCGCCGGATCTTGAGCCGCCACCGCATCGACCCCGCCCGTTTCGTCATGGTCGGCAACTCGATCGTCTCCGACGTTGCACCCGTGGTCGAGATCGGCGCCCGCGCCGTCCATGTGCCCTACGAGACGACATGGGCACTCGAGACCGCCACCGAAGATCCGCCCCATCCGGATCGATGGGCCCGAGTTGACAGCATTCGCGAAGTACCCGGGCTGATCGAAACGATCGCAGCCGACCTGGACAACCCGATCTGAGGCCTCATGACCGTCACAATTCTTCCTGCAGTGCAAGCGGCGCTCGACGCCGGCAACCCGGTCGTCGCCCTCGAGTCGACGGTGTACAGCACCCTGGGCTTGCCGGTTCCCCACAACCGGGAAGTGCTGCACGCTTCGCGCCGGGCGATCGCCGAGCAAGGGGCGACGCCCGCATTGACCGCTGTCATCGACGGCGTGGCCTCGGTCGGCGTCGACCAGGACGATCTGATTCTCGGGGCGACAGACAAGGTCGCCGCGCGTGACCTGGCCGTGGCTGCGGCACAGCGATGGTCGGTCGGGGTCACCACCGTCGGCGCGTCGCTGACGCTCGCAGATCAAGCAGGGATCGGCGTGTTCGCAACCGGCGGCATCGGTGGCGTGCATCGCGGGGCTGCGGTGACGGGCGACATCAGCGGCGACCTGCCGATGCTCGGCCGATTCCCGATCGTGACGGTCTGTGCGGGTGCGAAGGCCTTCCTGGATCTGCCTCGCACGCTCGAAATGCTGGAAACCCTGGGCGTTGTCGTCATCGGCTTCGGCACCGATGAGCTTCCAGCCTTCACCGCAGCAACGAGCGGCCTTGCCGTTCCTCATCGAAGCGACGACCCCGGCGAAATTGCCGACATCCTGCGCCACCGACGGGCGTTGGGCCAAGGCGGCGTGCTCGTCACCGTGCCACCGCCCCAACCGATCGACCAGGACCTGCTCGACGATGCCATGGACCAGGCCGAGGCTCAGGCCGACGAAGCGGGCATCAGCGGACCGGCTCGCACGCCGTTCGTGCTCGGCGCGATCGCCGAGCTCACCGGCGGAGCGAGCGTGGCAGCCAATACGGCATTGGTCGAGAACAACGCACGTGTGGCCGCACAGATCGCCGTTCAGCTCGCCGGCGACCCCACGTAGGCGTTAACAACGGCGGCTGCTTCTGCCGCTCCGTCGACCGTCACCGCGAACTCGCGACCGTTGCGGCGGGTCAGATGGAGCGCGTCGCCGCGCCGCAACACGACCGCAGTTCGATTGAAGCCCTTGGCCGGGCGGGCGATGCGGTAACCCCAGCCGCCCCATTCGGTGGGCCGCAGGTCGATCGATCCCGCGTGGGCGATGTCCTCGATAGCAACGAACTTCGTCGGCCAACCAAGCACCCCGAATCGCACTCGAACCCCGGTCGCGTTGACATGGACTTGGATGCGACTGAATGCGAGCACGGCCAGCGCGGCGACGACGAGCACGAGTCCAGTCAGCGCGCTCGCTTCCGGAAGCCCGATGACGAAGATGACGACACCGACGATCGCCATGATTGCGGCGACGAGCCCCGGCCACAGCGAAGTCTGCGTGCGCGTCCAGCTCACGCGTTCGGTTGTCGACACGTCGAGCGGCGCGACCGGTTCGATGGGCTCTGACTCGCCCACGCCGATGTAGCTCGCAAGTTGGTCCCGCAACGTGCGGTCGCTGTCGTTGGCGCTTTCGGTGTTCATAGGTTGACCTCCACGAGGTTGCGAATGTCGTCGTCGCTGAGCGCAACCCTCCGGGCTTCGGCGACAAGTTGCTGGACGAGCCGGGTCACGCCTGCGGTATCTGCTGCGTTGGCGGTAACGATGGTGCCCCTCCCCCGCCGCACTTCGAGCAAGCCTTCGTCGCGCAGGGTCTGCAGTGCTCGAAGCACCGTGTGGACATTGACGTCGAGGCCATCGGCCAACTCACGAGCCGGCGGAAGCCGATCCCCTGGCGCCGGGTCGCCATTGGCAATGGCGGCGCGCACCTGGGCTGCAATTTGCTCGTGCAACGCCAGATTGCTGGCGGTGTCGACCCGAAGAAGCATTGTTCTAGTATCACTAGAACAATGCCTTCTGTCAAGCGGCCTAACCGTGCAACCGCCTAACGGGCTACTCCTTGCGGCGGTCCAGGCGGCTCGGGTCCGGGTCGAAGCCGGGCAACGAAGGCTCGGCGACCACGCCAGCCTCGGTCATCAGCTCGTAAATGATCTCTTCGACCTCGTCCCACGTGCGGGCGCGAAGCCCGCCAATGTCGCGGTTGTACGGCTGCTCGAACACGATCGCCGTGCGCCCGGCCGCCCGCAGATTCTTGATGTTGTGTGGCCCGTCATCGATGTACGCATCAGCGCCCACGTCGCGCTTGGCGCCGACAAAGCACAGGTCGCGATACGGGATCTTCGCGTCATCGAGCCATGCAACGGTGTCCCCTGCCGCAGCCGAATGGCCCCAGTTGACATAGAGCCGGTGCGTGACGATTCGGATCCACACCCCGGCGTCGCTGAGGCGCCACAGCGCCTCGGCCGCGCCTGGGATCGGCTCGAGCTTCGAAAAGATACGGCCCTCGTTGATTGCCGCTGCATGCAACTCTTCGAACTTGGCCTGGTCGAAGCCCCATTCGCGGAAGTCCCAAGAACGTTCGAGTGGAAGCGACTCGGGCGAGACCTGAAGCCGCTCGGCACAGAAGTCACGAAAGCCTCGGGTGTAGTCGGCGCAGACGCCATCGAGATCAACCCCGAAGACGAACGGGTCCGCAGCATCACTCATGTCAGCCTCTTCCCCTCGTTGCAAATGTCGTCAGTCGAGCAGATCCGACAACGCGATCGCCGGGCGCGGCCCGAGATGCGCGATGACTTCGGCCGCGGCCTTGGAGCCAAGCATGCCGGAGTCGAACAAGCTCATGCCGCGAGAGATCCCGTAGAGCACGCCGGCGGCGTACTGGTCACCGGCGCCGGTGGTGTCGACCACCGTTTCGACCGGCACCGCGGGCACCTCGATCGTCTCGTCGGCAGTAATGATCATCGAACCAGCCGCACCCTTCGTTGCGCAGAGGATCTCGCAGCGGCCACGGACCGCTTCGATCGCCTCGGCGTGCGTGGCAGCCCGGGTCAGCGACATCAGCTCCTCTTCGTTCCCGAACAAGATGTCAATCTCGCCGTTCAGGAGTTCATGCCACTCATCGAAGTGCCGGTCAACGCAGAACGAATCGCTCAGCGTGAACGAGATCCGGTTGCCCGCCGCTTTGGAAATCTCGATGGCGTGGCGGATCGCATCTTTGGTGACGTCGATGTCCCAGATGTAGCCCTCGCAATACAAGATGCTCGAGTTGGCCACGATGTCTTCGGGGATATCGCTGCGATACAGGGTCGTCGCCGCCCCGAGAAAAGTGTTCATGGTCCGCTCGGCGTCGGGCGTGACGACGATCATGGAACGGCCGGTTGGTTCGCCTTCGGTGGCGGGGACGACGCCGAACTCGACGCCCTGCGCGGAGCTGTCGTTGGCGAAGACCGTTCCAAGATGATCGTCGGCGACCTTGCCGATGAACGACGCTGCGCCACCGAACGAAGCAACACCGGTAATCGTGTTGCCCGCCGAGCCACCCGAGGTCTCGGTCAAGACCGTCATCGCGTCATACAGCTCGACGGCTCGGTCGGCATCGATGAGTTCCATCGAGCCCTTCGTGAGGCCGAAGCGGTCGATGAACTCGTCATCTTGTTGCGCGATGACATCGACGATCGCGTTGCCGATTCCCACGACGTCGTACTTCTTCTCAGACTTCTCTGGCACGGCGGCACCGTAGCTTGCGAGGCCTCGCGACGGAACGACCGGCTTCAACCAGGCGAGCCCGGCCAACCACGCCTAGCCTTGCCTCGTGGAACAGACCAACCCGCATCGTCTCCCAACCATCGTCTTGCCTTCGCGCTATGCCGTATCGCTGCGGCCCGACATCCCAGGCGCTTCATTCGCTGGCGAAGTGTCGATCACCGCCGCTGCGAGCGCGTCGACGACCGAAATCGTGATGAACGCCATCGAGCTGGACATTCGTTCTGCGGTTGTTTCCCAAGGCGGCACCGACCACGCCGCCGAAATCAGCCTCGACGAGCAGACCGAGCGCCTCACCCTGACCCTTGCCGAGCCGATCGCGGCCGGCGACGTGACCATCGATATCACCTTCGACGGTGTACTCAACGACAAGTTGCGGGGCTTCTACCGCAGCACCTTCACCGACGATGACGGCACCGAACACACCATCGCCACGACCCAGTTTGAGTCCACGAACGCCCGACGCTGCTTCCCCTGTTGGGACGAGCCTGCCCACAAGGCGGTGTTCGAAGTCACCCTCGAGGTGCCCGACGACCTGCTGGCCGTATCCGCCATGTCCGAAACCGGCCGCACCGACCTGGGCGGCGGGCTCGTTCAGATCACCTATGCGCCGACACCCATCATGTCGACCTATCTGCTTGCGTTCTGTGTCGGTGATCTCGAAGCCACACCCCCGGTCGACGTCGACGGCGTCCCCGTCCGCATCGTGCACCGCCCGGGCCGCGGCGACGAAGTCACCTTCGCGATGGACGCCGCGGTCTTCTGTTTGCGTTGGCTCACCCAGTACTTCGGCGTCCCGTACTTCGGCGACAAGATCGACATGCTCGCCATCCCCGACTTTGCCTTTGGGGCGATGGAGAACACGGGCTGTGTGACCTTTCGCGAAGTGCTCCTGCTCGTCGACGAAGAAAAGACGACCCAACCCGAGCAGCAGCGCTCCGTCGCCGTCATCGCCCACGAACTCGCTCACATGTGGTTCGGCAACCTCGTCACCATGCAATGGTGGGAAGGACTCTGGCTCAAAGAAGCCTTCGCGACGTTCATGGAAACGTCGGCGACCCACGCCTACCGGCCTGACTGGAAGGTCTGGGAAGGTTTCGCGCTCGAACGTTCCGCGGCCTACGACGTCGACTCGCTGCACAGCACGCGCTCGATCGAATACGACGTCGAGTCGCCGGCCGACGCCGAGGGAATGTACGACGTGCTCACCTACGAAAAGGGCGCTTCGGTCGTCCGCATGCTCGAGCAGTACGTCGGGCCCGACAACTTCCGCGAGGGCATCCGCAACTACATGCGCACCCACGCGTTCTCGAACACCGTCACGAGCGACCTATGGCAGGCCATCGAGAGCGCGACCAACCTGCCGGTCGACGAGGTCATGCAGGAGTGGATCTACGACCCGGGATTCCCCCTGGTCGAGGCATCACTCGACGGCGACCAGGTGTTGCTCGATCAGCGTCGGTTCTCGCTCGCAGCCGACGGCACTAGCGAAGGCGAGTGGAAGATCCCGGTCACGGTCACCGCCGGCGACGAGTCCACCAGTGTCTTGATGGTGCCGCACGGCAGTGTCTCACTCACCGACGTCACGGCTCGAGTGATCGTCGACCCTGACGGTCACGGCTTCTTCCGCACACGTTACGAGGGCCCGCTAGCCGACCGCCTCGCCGCGGACCTGATGGACCTGACCGCCGGGCAGCGCTACCGACTCTTCGATGACCTGTTCGACCTCGTGCTCGCGGGCGAAGCCACGATCGCCGACTTCGTTGGTTTGTGCCGCTCGCTCCAAGGCGAGACATCGCCGCCGGTCTGGTCCGCAGTTACGAGCGGTTTCGCCACACTCGCGCATATCGCGCCGACCGCTGAAGAGCGGACCCGGATCGGGGAATTGTTCGCAGAGATCGCTGCGCCGGAGCTCAACGCACTCGGCTTCGAGAGCGGCGACACCGAAGACCAGCTCGTCAACGAGGTACGCGCGTCGCTCTACAGCGCATTGGGCTCACTCAGCCGCGACGCCGAGGTCATCGCTCACGCCCGATCGCTGTTCGACGGGTCGACCAGCACCGGGAACGCCAGCATCGAGAGCGCAGCGGTGCGCGTGATTGGTTCAACCGGCGACCGGTCCGACTACGACGAATGTTTCGCGCGGTTTCAGAACGCGTCCTCGCCCCAGATCGAGCGACGCTATCTGTTCTCACTCGCCCGCTTCGATGACGCCGAGGCCATTCGCGACATGTGTGAGCGGGCCCTCGACGGAAGCATCCGCTCACAGGACGCAGCGTTCCTGCTCGGCCAGGCCCTCGGCAATCGACATCACGGGTTGCAGGTGTGGGACTTCGTGACGAGCAGTTGGGACGCGATCAACAACACCGTCCCGGACAACACCGTCGGACGCATGCTCGGTGGGGTCCAGTGGCTTGAGCACGGCGACGCCGAAGCGGTCTATGCCTTCCTCGATGACCACGAGGTGCCCCAAGCCAAACTCGCAGTCGCACAACATCGCGAGCGCCTCGGTGTACACGTCGCCCTGCGCTCCCGCTTCAGCACGGAACTCAGCGCACTCGCCTAACGGCGTCTATGCGTGGCCGCAGGCGCGGTCACGCTCCATAGGGGTACCCCTGCAGGCCGGTGTCCGAACGCTCCCGATCGAAGGTCCAGTACTGGCGGATCTCGCTGATGAGGTCGCCCGCGAACTCGTAGTGCTCAGAGCCTCGGAACACGAAGGATCCGTTGTCGCTCTCGCCGGTCATGTGCCATTCGATGGCCGCGGTGTCCCCGTCGCTGACAACACGATCCACGCCCCACGCCGCCCCATTCCACTGGCTGCGGACTCGTTCCCAGAATGCCCCGATCTCGGTCGCACCGACCACCGGCGAATGGTTGGTGTCGTAGATGACGGCATCGGCGCTGAAGTGGGCGGCGATCTCGTCGGGCGTGCCGCTCGTGCACGAGGCGAAATAGGCCGTAATCCGCGCAGCATGATCCATGTCCCGATAGTAGATCCGCTGCGATCCCCGCGGGTGGGTCAGCGGATCTCGAGGTCGATCGATCCGTCGTCGGCGACGGACACATCGAATTGGCGGCTGACGCCGGCCGGGTCGGTCGCCGTGCACACGACGGTCTCGTCTGCTTCGAGCACCAAGATCGGCTGGCCGCAATCGACAGCGGTGACGATCCCGACCTCGGCGGTGAACGTGGCGGCGAGCAGGTCGGCGACCTGCTGGGTGGGGACGAATCGCTCATCGAGTACCGATGTCGCTGTCAGGTTCTCGGGGTCGCCGCCCAACACGACCGGCACATCGACGATCTGGGAGCCAATCTGTGCTGCGCACGAGAACGTGTCCCCCACCGCTGGCTCTTTCAGCCGCGGACAGTTGACGTCGCTGACCAAACCGGCGTGCTCGGGGAACAATTGGGCTTGGATCTGTTCCGAGAGGGAGTCGGCGTCGAGTGTCCGCTCAGCACTGCACGCGCCGAGCACGAGCGCGACCGCGAGTAGCGCCACCAGCAGGCGCACCGTCAGATGTCCGCAGCGAGCGCGTCGTCGAAAGAAGCACCCGAGTCGATGAGTGCCCGATAGCGCATGACATGGCGTGGCCGATTGAAGCCAAGCACGGCCACGATGCGTCCGCCTCGACCGTAGATGCCGGCAAACGTCCGACTCTCGACGTCGCCGTTCACCAACTCGAACCGGTCGAAGCCGGTTGTGCGCCCGGCAAGCTGAATCTTGCGGTCGTATTGGTCCGACCAGAACCACGGCGTTGGGGTGTAAGCACCCGCGGATTCGCCGTGGAGCAGCCGCTTGGCCGCGTGTGTGCCCATGGTGATGGCGTTGTCCCAGTGCTCGACTCGCATCGTTTCGTCGAAGTGCCGATTGTGCCAACGGGCCACGTCGCCAGCGGCGACCACCCCGGGCGCAACCAAGGTCGTGTCATCGCACAGCACACCGTTGGTGATGTCGAGGCCGCTCTCGGTGAGCCATTCGGTGTTCGGAATCACTCCGACGCCGACGATGACAACGTCGGCCGCAATGTGGGTGCCGTCGGTCAGATCGACACCGGTGACCGCGTCGTCGCCGGTGAATCCGGAAACGCCGACGCCGAGACGCAGATCGACGTCGTGCTCACGATGGATGTCAGCGAGCACGGCGCCCATCTCGGCACCCATCGAGCGTTCGAACGGTGCCGTGGCCATTTCGACCATGGTTACGTCGAGGCCAAGTTCGCGGGCCGTTGCCGCGACCTCTGCACCGATGAAACCTGCGCCCACGACGACGACGCGGTCGGGCGCCGCGTCGAACGCCGCCCGAATCCCGATCGCATCGTCAAGGGTCCGCAGCGTGAACACGCCAGCGAGCGGTTCACCGATCGTGCGGCAGCGAGCGCCGGTCGCGATCACGATCCCGTCGACAGCGAGCGTGGTGCCGGAGTCGAGCGAGACAGCCAGGCCGCCGACGTCGAGCCCGGTCGCAGCGACGCCGTAGTGGGTTTCGAGTGCGAGCTCGTCGTACTTTTCGGGCTTGGCCAGCCACGCCTTTTCGATCTCCCAGTCGCCCGCCAGGATCTGCTTTGACAGCGGGGGCCGGTCGTAGGGGGCGTGGGGCTCGTCCCCAACCAGATGGATTGTGGCGTCGAAGCCTTCACGGCGGAAGGTTTCGGCGGCGCGCAGCCCGGCCAGTGACGCGCCGATGATGGCGATGGAGTTCATACGTTTGCTGACGACGAGCGCGTCACTCGTCTTCGGAACTCAGGTCCTCGAGCTTGATCGCTTGCTTCGGGCAGCGCTGGGCCGACTCTTCGACCTTTTCGCGCATGCCCTCGTCAGGTGTCTCATTGAGGATGTACAGGAAGTCGTCGTCACGGACCTCGAATACCTCGGGCGCGATCTGCATGCAGATTGCATTGCTCTCGCATAGATCGAAATCGACGACGACCTTGAATCCCATGGTTCCTCTCCGGGTTCCTACCAGGCAGCTTGTTCTGCGCCGAGAGCTTAGAGCACGCAGCTACGGAAGTCGGCAGGGGCCGTCCGGACTCGACTCGTTGATGACGACAACCGTTCCGATGAAGACCTGGATCGAGGCTGACCCCGAGCCATCGCTCGACAAGAAGTCCGAAAGCGCGTCGCACACATCTTCGACCAAGGCCATGGGAGCCGGGGCTTCGGTGAACGTCGCCGATGCCCCGGTGACCTGGGCAGTGTCAGAGAGGAAGTCCATCGAGACGGCCTCGCGCCAGGCCGCATCTGCGTGGTTCTCTCGCACGAAGTTCGCCCACCGCACCGATGGCGGACGTGCGATCAAGAGGTTGCATCCGCTCTCGGCGTAACGATCGAGCTCCGCTCGGTCGCGCTCCGCTGCTGGGTCGAATTTGGCGGTGAAGATCGCGGCCAAGTCAGGAGGTTCGACATTGAGCAGCTCATCGAAGTCGCGGGCCTGCGTCTGCAAAGAGTCGATCGTCGGACGAATCTCGGGAGGGGCGACCAGGGCGAGTTGCGCATACTCGGCTTCGGTCGCCTGGGTCGAGAGCCCGACGTCGGCCGCGAGCAGGTCGCAGAACGCAGCCAGGTCGCCCGGATCTGGGGCGTCGGCGCAGGCGCCGACGAGCGCCATCAGGGCGAGTACCGCTGAGACGAGTCGACGCTTCACCCCCGTAGTTTGGCGCAACCGGTGACCAGATCGGCGCACGCCTTCACCCGGCCAGCGCCGTGGCGGCGCTCAGAGCATTCGGTCGAGTTCCGATTCGGCATCACCGGCGCCACCCAGGACGATCCCATCGTTCTTCGCGGTGGTCGAGAGCTGGATCAGCAGGGAGTGAAACTCGTCGGCACCATCGAGGAAGTTGATCCGGCCAAGCGCCTGGTCTTGGCCCGCTGATTCGATTCGGAACAGCGCATATCCCAGAATCTCGGCGGCCGGTGAGCGAGCGAGCAGCGCGTCGGTCACCCGAAAGAGCGGCATGGTCGCAACCGAACTGCCGATCAGACCGTCGATTTCGATCACCCGTCGGTTGGTGATCAGCAGCCGACGGTAGAACGCCCAGCGCAGCCACCGGCCGAAAAACCGCAGGCCGAATCCGCCGACGATCATCAAGGCGAGCAGATCGCGGTCTCGCCGCAGTGCATAGGCGAGCAGGATCATGGCCGCAAAGATCACGGCGCTACGCCGAGTCGAGCGATGGACCTTGAGGATGAGACGCCCAAGCACCCAGACCGATGCGAGGACCATGATCACCGCGATCGTCGATCGCGTCAGACCAATGTCGAGTTGGATCCAAACGACGAGGGTGAGCGCAGCGATGAGCTCAAACGCGGGCTGCAACAGGATCGCGGAGTGAAAGCGACGATCGTAAAGAACCTCTTCTTCATGGACAAGGAAGTCCTCGTTCTTGAGCGGAAGAAAGACGCGCAGCCACCCGGGATCGATCCCTGCGGCGTGGTCGAACAAGCGTCGCCGCTCAGGATTCAGTGGTGGACTGCTCACCGAGCGTCGAGTTCACGAACGTACGGGTCTTGTCGAGGCCATCTCCGAGCCAGTCGAAGAACGAGTTGGCGAGATCGCCGCTCCCCGACGCATCGGTCATGATGATGTAGATCGCAAAGAGAACGAGCAAATAGAAGGTCAGTTGGCGCTGCATAAGGGACTCCACGTGGTCGGCCACGAACCCGACCGCGGCAACGCCGACGGTTCCACCCGGCGGCCAGACTATCGGGTACCAACGATTTACTCAAGCATCAGTAACAACATTGTCACCAGACTTGTGCCGCCGACCCTGGACCCAACTACCGGGTCGACCGTGCCGAGACCGCCGTCGAGACCCTCGAGGGCGCTCGCATGGCCTCGATGATCGCTTCGAGTGCTTCGTCGATCGGGACGTCGAGTTCGCGCGCCGCCTGAGCAAATGCCGTCGCAGCCTCGCTCAGAACTTCCGAGCGAATTGCCACGTCAAAGGCGACCGGAGGTTCCTCGGCGACAAAAGTGCCACGGCGGCCCGCCGCAACACAGATGCCGGTCGCGATCAGCTCTCGGTAAGCCCGCGCAACCGTGTTCGCCGCGACGTCGAGGTCGCCCGAGAGTGTGCGAATGGTCGGGAGCCGATCCCCCGGCCGCAGCCGCCCGGACGCTACTTGCAACGCGATCTGGGCCCGAATCTGTTCGAACGGGGGAACCGGTGTCGACGGATCGAGTCGCAACATGGCGGCATCGTAGCAGATATTGTCGCAATGTATTGATACATAAGGGAAGATTGTTCGAGAACTTTGCTTATTTCGCAAACTTGCGGCGCAGCATCCCGCTACTCTGTGGCATCACGAATGCCCCAATGAAGGATTGATCGCTCACATGAAGCTCGTAACCGCAGTCGTCAAGCCCCACCAGGTCGACGAGATCAAAGCCCAGCTGAACAGCATCGGCGTACAAGGCATGACCGTCACCGAGGCCCAGGGTTACGGCCGCCAGGGTGGCCACACCGAGACCTACCGCGGCACCGAGTACAAGGTCTCCTTCACCCCGAAGTCCCGGCTCGAGATCGTCGTCGACGACAGCCAATCCGATCAGGTCGTCCAGACCGTGGCCGACGCAGCCCGCACCGGCAAGATCGGCGATGGCAAGATCTGGGTCACCGAGGTGTCGACCATGGTGCGCATCCGCACCGGCGAAGTCGGCAGCGACGCTATCTAACACCCCACCCCGGACAC
>CALLPT010000367.1 GCA_938015575.1 uncultured Acidimicrobiales bacterium | reverse complement strand
GCCTGGCGCATCGATCTCGATGCGATCGATCCAGCTGACGCGGAACGCGCGCTGTGCCTGTGGGTCAACACGCCTGCCAACCCAGCTGGGGCGGTCGACGATCTTGGTGCTGCTGCGGCGTGGGGACGCGCCCGCGACATTCCGGTGTTCAGCGACGAGTGCTACATCGAGTTCACGTGGGGGCCCGTTCCTTCAGATCGGTTCCGAGCCGGACGCACGATTCTCGAACACGGACTCGAAGGCGTCATTGCCTTGCACTCGCTCTCCAAGCGCTCGAACTTTGCCGGGGCTCGCTTCGGCTTCTATGCCGGCGACCCCGAGCTCGTCTGGTACCTGTCCGAGATCCGTAAGCACTCGGGGAACATGGTGCCTGGACCGGTCCAGCATGCGGCCATCGCCGCGCTCGGCGACGACGATCACGTCGACGTGCAGCGCGACCGGTACCTCGAACGACTCGAGCTCATGGCCGAGGTCATGCGAGACCGCGGCCTTGGGGTTGACCTGCCCGAGGGCGGCTTCTACCTGTGGGTCCCAGCCCCAGACGGCGATGCCTGGGCCCTGACGCGCTGGATGGCCGAACATGGTGGCGCCTTGGTCAGCCCGGGGGAGTTCTACGGCGACGCGGGCGCAGGGCACATCCGCATCGCTGTGGTTGCCCCAACGGACCAATTGCGTCTGGTCGCCGACCGATTGGCCGACGCCCCGTCGTTCTGAACCTGAGCGGCCCAAGCTTGGGCCGGCGCGCACCGTGACCTACCGTCGAGCTGAGCTCTGCAGGAGGAAATCGTCATGCGCTTCGGGATCTTCTACGAACACCAGCTTCCCAAACCCTGGGCCGATGGCGACGAAGAGAAGCTGCTGAACGACGCGATCGAACAGGTCGTGCTCGCCGATCGACTGGGCCTCGACAACGTTTGGGCAGTCGAACATCACTTCCTCGACGAGTACTCGCATTCGTCTGCTCCCGAGGTGTTTCTGGCCGCGTGTGCTGCTCGGACCGAACAGATCCGGATCGGTCACGGCATCAAGCACACGCCGGCGCCGTACAACCATCCCGCCCGCGTCGCCGAGGAGATCGCCACGCTCGATCTGATCTCTCGAGGCCGGGTCGAGTTCGGTATTGGCGAGGGTGCAACCCGTCACGAGCTCGGCGGATTCGGCGTCCCGGCGAAACAGAAGCGGGATATGAGCCTCGAGGCGGGACGCGAGATCGCCAACATGATGGCGATGGAGCCCTATCCGGGTTACGACGGCGAATCGTTCTCCATGCCCTGCCGAAATGTGTTGCCCAAGCCGAGCCAGAAGCCGCATCCACCGATGTGGATCGCGTGCACGAACCGCAAGACGATCGAGGTCGCGGCCGAGAACGGGTTGGGTGCGCTGGCGTTCTCGTTCGTCGATCCGGCCGAGGCCGAACATTGGGTGCAGACCTATTACGACATCATCAAGAGCGACCGGTGCGTGCCGTTGGGCCACACGGTCAATGCGAACATTGCCCTCGTCACGGGATTCAGCTTGCACGAGGACCGCGACGTTGCGATCCGTCGTGGACGCGAGAGCTTCGAGTTCTTCCGCTACGCGATTTCGGCCATGGTGACGCTCGACCAGACACCCGGCCGCACCACATTGTGGGAAGACTTCGTGCGCAAGGCTGGTCCGAACGCGGTCGAGGGTTATCTGGAAAAGGCGGCGAGTTATGGCGACCGGTATTCATCGGCGATCGGCAACCCGGGCGATGCTCGTCGACACATCGCCGAACTCGCCGCGACGGGGGTGGATCAACTGATCTTCATCCAACAAGCCGGCCGGAACCAGCACGAACACATCTGCGAATCCCTGGAGCTGTTCGCGGACCAAGTCATGCCCGAGTTTCACGCGGGCGAGGCGGAACGGCTCGCGGTCAAAGAAGCCGAGCTGGCGCCCTCTATCGAGGCCGCGCTCGCTCGGCGCGAGTGGCGCGCTCCCATGGCCGAGGACGAGATTCCCGTTATCCCCGCAGCGGTACGCGTTGCCCAGGTGCCGCGCCAAGCGGCCGTCTGAGCAACGCGGCGGCTCAGAGCTTGCGCAGCACCGTGACGACGCGGCCGAAGATGGTGACCTCGTCGGGCGAGAAGACCATGGGCTCGAGCGCCGGATTCTGGGGCTGAAGGACAACCCGATCGGGTTCGACGGCGGACAATGTCTTGACCGTTCCCTCGTCGCCCGGGATTCCCGCGACGACGATTTCACCGATATCGGCGGTGGGTTGCACGCGAACGACGACGAAGTCGCCGTCGAAGATGCCGGCGTCGATCATCGAGTCGCCGCGTACCCGCAGCATGAACAGTTCACCCTCGCCGGTCAGGTCGGCCGGTAACGGCACGAGCTCTTCGACGTTGGTGCCGGCGAGAACGTCGGTGCCGGCGGCGACATCGCCGATCAGCGGCACGTGACAGACCGTGCCCTTGTCGGCGACCGCGCCAGAACGGGGGTCGTAGCGGACCTCGATCGCGCGTGGCTTGTCCGGGTCGCGGCGCAAGAAGCCGTGCTTCTGCAGCGTGGCGAGGTGCGAGTGCACGGTGGACGGTGACGTCAGGCCGACGGCTTCGCCGATCTCGCGGACCGACGGCGGAAAGCCCCGCTCGCGCATTTGATCAGCAATGAACTCAAGGATGTCTTGTTGGCGCTTGGACAGCTTGTGTGTTGCAGGGGTTTCGGCCACGGGATGCTCCGTCGAAATCGATGTGCGGGTCGGTATGAGACTCGGTTTGGGATGGTGCACAAACGTCGGATGGACAGTTTCAGTTGCAATCGAACAAGTGTTCGACTTATGATGACGGTGCATCGAACGTATGTGCGTCGAATACATGTTCGCCGAACGCCCGTTCGAAGTCAAGCATCTCTTCGACCCACCGCCGACACTCCCGCCATCTGGGACTGTCACACCCCTCAGGAACACTGCTTTCATGACTGCTACCGCCTTCGCAAACGATCCGGTCCTCGATCTTCACCCGCTCGACTGCGCGCCGGTCACCACCTCGCCAAGAATCGCTACAGCGCCACGATTCGCTGCCGAGCCCCGATTCGCCACAGGGCCAGTTACTTCCGAACCGCTGGCCTCCGAAGCAGCTATGGACCGTTGGTTCGGTCGTCCACACCTTGATGCCGACATTGATCCGATGGTCGAGGTCTATCGCCGTCGTCGCTTCGCTGTCGCCCTGGCGCTGACGGCGGTCTTGCTGCTCGTCAGCCAGCTGGCTGGCATCTCGCTGACCAGTTTCGGTCCCATCTCGTCGACCAGTGATGAATCGACACCCGTCGTACATGTGGTGCGACCTGGCGACACCTATGCCGGTATTGCTGCTGAGCTCGGCGTTGAACATCCCCAGTCGTTCGCCCATGAACTCCAGCGGGCGAACGGTTTCGCCGAACTGACCGTGGGTCAGCGCTTGGTCGTCGACCTGTCCGAGCTCGACACTGCTGGCCCAGACACTGCTGGCCCAGACGCTGCTGGCCCAGAGACTGCGAGTTAGGCGCGGTCCCGCAGGTACCGCACGAACAACAGGTCGCCTCCTCGCAGTACGCGATCCAGGCAGAAGCGATGATCCGGGCCCAGCGCTGGACCCGATGCCAGGCGTGACCCGGTGCCGCCAACGGCGAGCGGGCTGACGCTGAGCAAGGCCTCGTCAACGAGGTCGGCGCCAAGGAACTGACCGTTGAGGGTCGGCCCTCCCTCCAGGGCCACCGTCAGCAGTCCCCGGCGGCGCAGGTCGACCAGGACAGCGAGCGGTTCGAGCGAATCGCCGAGGGGAATCACCTCGGCGATGCCGTCGAATTGATCGCCACGATCCTGAGCGGCTTGTGTCGTCGTGTACAACAGGGGCTGACGGGCGGGATCCGAGAACAGTCGAGCAGTGGGGTCGAGTGATAGCGATCCGGTGATAACGGCGATAGGCACGGCAGCGGGCCGATAGTTCTCGGCGGTTGCGGTACGGGCGCCAACGACGATGGCGTCCATCTGTCGCCGGGCGGCCACGAACCGGGCATGGTCTGCGGGCCCGCCCAGGCCGCCGGATACCCCGTCGATGGCAATGGCACCGTCGAGGCTCGAAATCATGACCATCGTGACCCATGGTCGTCCATCAGGAGGCGTGCGGTCGTCGCCGGCGAGGCGGGCGCTGATGTCGATGCTCGTGGACGGCGTTGGCCAGAGTTCGTCGAGGGTTCCGGCTTCGCCTGGCGTCGGGGGAGAGGCGCTCACCGGCCAAACCGTACTGCCGTTGCGTTGGCGTGCCAGCTCACCGTCGCATCGCGTCAGCGGCGCGATCTACACCTAACCCCGTTGATCGCCCGCGACGGCCCAATCGTCGCCTCGTAGCCGCCACAGCATGGTTACGCCCCGGGCAGCCATGAAGACGATGATGGCGACCCACAATGCGTTGATCCCGGCATCGGACCAGATCACGACGCTGACCGCAATCAGGAAGACGACTGCGCTGATCACCATCGCTTTGGCCAAATACCGCATGTCGCCGGCGCCGATCAAGATCCCGTCGAGTGCGAATACAACACCGGCGATGGGCTGGGTGATCGCAAGCAGTAGAAGTACGCCGCTGGCGGCGGCGATCACCTCGGGGTCGTCGGTGAAGATGTCGGGCAAGACGGGACGCAGCACCAGGACCAGCGCGGTGGCGAAGAGGCCGAGGCCGCATCCCCATGCGGTGATGCGGCGGCCGACGACCAGGGCTTTGGGCACATTGTTGGCTCCCAGCAGGGTGCCGATCATGGCCTGACCGGCGATCGCGACCGCGTCGAGGGCGAGCGCCAAGAAGAAGAACAAGCCAAAGGCAATCTCGTGGGCGCCGAGTTCGGCATCGCCGATCGAAGCCGCCACCGCGGCCGCCACCACGAACGAGGCTCGCAGCGCACTCGTGCGAATGAAAAGGTCGATGCCGTCCCGTCCCAAGGCACGCAGCGTCGCCCCGTGTGGGGCCCACCCGACGCCGTGGTCACGTGCCGCAGACCAGATCCACACGAGATAGAAGCCGGCGGCAACCCATTGGAACACGACCGTGGAGAGCGCCGAGGCGCCAACCCCGTAACCAAGGCCAAAGACGAGCACCAACTCCAAGACGAGGTTGCCGACCGCGCTTACGAGAGCAACGATGAGCGGCCGCTTCGTGTCCTTGAGCCCGCGCAGATAGCCGACACCGGCCATCACCAAAAGCATTGCCGGGAACCCAAACACCGACACCCGCAAGTAGCGGACACCGAACCGCTCGACGTCGCCGTCAGCTTGGAGCAGGCGCAGAAGCTGCGGGGCGAGCGCGAAGCAGAGAATGCCAAAGGCCAGGCCGGCGGCGACCGCAATCCAGAGACCCTGTACCGCCTGGTTGGCGGCGTCGCGGTCGCGCCCGGCCCCCAAGAGTCGCGAGACCGACGAGGTCGTGCCGTAGGCCAAGAAGATCGACACTGCGACGACGGTGCCGATGACTTGGGTGGCGAGCCCGAGTCCGCCGAGCTCGGCCGTGCCGATATTGCCGACGACCGCGGTATCGGCCAGCACATACAGCGGTTCAGCGATGAGCGCACCGAGCGCGGGCACCGCGAGTGTCAACATTTCGCGGTCGGTCGCGTTGAGGCCCCTCACCATGAGGGGCAGTATTGCCTGCGGGAAGTCGACGTAGTGGCATGGGCGCACGTCTAGCCTGGGCCCACCATGGCAGCTCTGACACAGCCCGGTTCACCGGGACAACACGGCGGCAAAAAGTGGCTCGACGGCGCGGTCGGCTACGAGGTCTATGTCCGCTCGTTCGCCGATAGCAACGGCGACGGCATCGGCGACATCCCCGGCGTGACAGGCCGTCTCGACTATCTCAAGTGGCTTGGCGTCGACATCGTCTGGCTGACGCCCTTCTACCAGTCGCCAGGGCACGACCACGGCTACGACGTGTCGTCGTACTGCGACGTGAACCCGATTCACGGCACGCTCGACGACGTCGACGAACTCATCGCCCGGGCCCACCAGCTGGGACTGCGCATCGTGTTCGACATCGTGCCGAACCACACGTCGTCCGAACACCGTTGGTTCAAGCAGGCGCTTGCGGACCCGTCGTCGCCCGAACGCGACTACTACCTGTTCCGGGATCCGGCCCCCGACGGCGGTCCACCGAACAACTGGCCCAGTCACTTCGGCCCGACGGCTTGGACGCTCGACGAAGCGAGCGGTCAGTACTACTGCCACCTGTTCCTGCCGGAACAACCCGATCTGAACTGGCGCAATCCAGCGGTGCGAGCCGAGTTCGACGCGATCTACCGGTTCTGGTTCGATCGTGGTGTCGACGGGTTCCGGATCGATGTTGCGCACGGGCTCCTCAAGCACCCGGACTTCCCGGACCTGCCACAGATCAAGCCCGTCACCGAAGCCGCGGGACCGATCGAATACTTCTTCAGCTACGACCACATCTATGACCTCGACCAAGACGACAATGTCGAGATCTTCACCCGCTGGCAAGATGTCGCTGCGCCCTACGACGCCTGCCTGTTGGCCGAAAGCGGCGTCGAGGAACACGATCGCCTGGCCCGCTATGTGCAGCCGGGCGCCTTGGACCTGACGTTCTTCCTCAAGCCGGGCTGGATGGCGTGGGACCCGGCCAAGTTCGTGCGCGAACTCGTCGGGCTCGCCGAGCTCGAGCCTCGTGGTATCTCGTGGGTGATCAGCAATCACGATCAGGCCCGACCAGCGAGTCGTTTCGGCGGAGGGGCCGAGGGGCGCAATCGGGCACTCGCGGTCACGGCGCTGATGTTCTCGCTCGGTGGCGTTCCGTTCTTGTATCAAGGCGAGGAACTGGGTTCACCAAATGGCGACATTGCGCCCGAGGATCGCCATGATCCGATTTCGACCCGCAACACAACCGACGAGGGTCGTGACGTCTGCCGTACCCCGATGGCATGGAACACGGACCGGTTCAACGGATTCAGCACCGCGCAACCATGGCTCAAGGCGGCTGATCGGCCACTCGATTTCACCGTGGCCGGCCAGCACGAGAACTCGGCTGCTCCCTTGCACCGCTATCGCCGGTTGATTGCCCTGCGCAAGCACCATCCCGACCTGTGGCGAGCTGACCTCAAGGTGATCGACTCGGGGCGTCCCGATGTCGCGGTGATCCAACGCGGCACATCCCTGACGGTCGCCAATCTCGGCGGCCAGTCGTTCGCGCTCAACCTGGGTGCGGGCCAATGGAACGTGCTTTTCGCCTCCCAAGGTGGCGATGGCGACGTCGCCAGCGGCATCGTCAACGTCAGTGCCGAGACAACCGTGATCTTGGTGCCCGCCGCTTCGTAGCTGCTGGCTCAGGGGCGCTTTTTGTCGACCGTTGGGCCTCCGGCCTCGCGCCACGCGGGCATGCCACCCGCGAGCTGGGCGACATTGGAGATCCCCAGGTCTTGCAGGGCCTTTGCCGACAGCGCCGAGCGGGGGTCGCCGTTGCAGAACAAGACATAGGTCTTGGCGGGATCAGCGTAGATCTCGCGGTGATACGGGCTCTCAGGGTCGAACCAGAACTCGATCATGCCCCGAGGTGCATGACGTGACCCGTCGATCGTGTCGCTTTGTTCGACCTCGCGAATGTCGCGCACATCGACGAACACCAGCGACTCGTCGTACACGCGGGCGACCGCTTCGTCGCAGCTCATGCGCTGGACTTCCGCCAGCGCCTGCTCGGCCATCTGCATGATTCCCATGTCAGGTCAGTGGGCCGTGGTCGAGTTGGGGAAGCACCATCTCGGCGAACAGGTCACACTCGGCGATGTGCGGGTAGCCGGAAAGGATGAAGGCTCCGATGCCGACGTCGATGTACTCCTGCAGCTTGGCCGCGACCTGGTCCGGGCTGCCAACGATGGCAGCGCCGGCACCTGAACGAGCCTTGCCGATGCCGGTCCACAGATGCGGCTCGGCGTAGCCGTCGCCATCCGCGCTGTCGCGCAGCGCCGACTGGCGGGCGACGCCGACCGACGCCGTGTCGAGCGCTCGCTGTTTGATCTCTAGGCCGGTTTCTGGATCGAGTCGGCTGATCAGACGGTCGGCGGCGGCGCGAGCCTCGGCCTCGGTCTCTCGCACGATCACGTGCGAACGCAACCCATAGTGGAGCTCGCGGTCATGGCCCGCCGCCAGCTCGGTCATCTCCTGCACCGTTGCCGCGACCGACCCGACGGTGTCAGGCCAGGTCAAGAAGACGTCGGCTTCTTGTGCTGCACACGCCTTGGCGGCGGGGGAGAAGCCGCCGAAATAGAACGGTGGACAGGTGCCCGACACGGTCCGTGCACGCGGCGGGTCGAGTTCGAGATCGACGAAGTCGCCGTGGAAGTCGATCGATTCTCCATTGAGCAGCTGGCGCAGAACCTGCATCCACTCGATCGTGCGCTGGTAGCGGGGCGCCGACTCGAGCGACTCGCCGGGAATATCGCTGCTGATGATGTTGATCGTCAACCGCCCATTGAGCATCTGGTCGATCGTCGCGAGCTGGCGCGCCAACTGGGGTAGCCACATCTCACCCATGCGGACGGCGAGCAGCAGTTGGATCTGTTCGACCAGCGGGGCGATGCCGCCGGCAAACGCAACACTGTCGATGCCCAGCGTGTAGCCCGATGGCAACAAGATGTTGTCGAACCCGTTGCGGTCGGCCGTGAGAACGATGTCGCGGCAGTGCTCCCAGGAACTGGCGAGATCGGGATCTTCGACGCCGAGGAACTCGTAGTCGTCGTCACACAGTGCGGAGAACCAGCTGATCTCAACGCTCATGGAAGCGGAACGCCTTCGCTGGCTTGGACGATCGCGTAGACGTCGGCTCGGTCGAGCTGCACGCTCAGCGCATCGGACGTTGCCGCGATGCGGTCGAGGTTCTGTGTGCCGACAATGGCAATTGCCTTGCTCGGATGGGCGAGGACGAAGGCGACGGCGATGGCCGCTCGGTCGACATTCTCGCGTTCGGCCAAGCCGTCGAGTAGGCCACCAAGTTCGTCGCTCGGGCCACCGTCGGCAGCTGACGCGAAGAGTCGCCCGCCGCTCAGCGGGCTCCATGCCAACGGAATGACGCCGTCACGCATGGCCCGGTCAAAGGTGCCGTCCCGAAGAGGGTCGAGGTGGAGCACGGAATACTCGGGTTGGGTCGAGGCGATGGGGAACGGCAGATGTGCGGCCAAAGCGTCGTATTGGTCTGGGGTGTAGTTCGAGACGCCGACCTCGCGGATCTTGCCTTCGTCGCGGAGTGCCGAGAGCGTCGCAGCGACCTCGGCCGGATGGGTGAACATGTCCGGCCGGTGTACTTGGTACAGGTCGATGACATCGGTGTGCAGGCGCTCGAGCGATGCTTCGCATGCGGCCCGCAAATACTCGGCACCCGAGTCGTAGGGGGTCGGAGGAATGATGCCGCCCTTGGTGGCGAGCACCATGCGATCGCGCAGTTCGGGAGCGGCCGCCAGCACTCGTCCGAGCAAGGCCTCGACCGTGCCAAAGCCAGTGCCGCCCCAGTCGAAGCCATAGACGTCACTGGTGTCGATCAGGTTCATGCCGTTGTCGAGCGCTGCCTCGATCAGGGCCTGAGCGGCGCCGAGATCATCGTTGGTGAAGCGCCACAGCCCATAGCTGATCGGGCCGACATCGAATTGGCCGAGAGAGCGGTTGGCTCCATTGACGAGGGAGGGCATCGAGCATCCTTTGAAGAGGGAGCGGTCAGATGAAGATGGCGATCAACGTACTGGCCGCTCGGTGGGCGCGTACGTCTACCGAGCGACTTGATGTGGCGGCGCTCAGCCCTTGACGGATCCCGCCAAGATGCCGCGTACGAAATAACGCTGCAGGCTGAAGAACACCACGATCGGGAAGAACGCTTGAACGAACGCGGCCGACGTCAACAGGTGGTCGGTGTTGTCGAAGTCACCGGCCAGGTTGGCGATGAACACGGTCGTTGGCGCCGCGGTGTCGCCGAAGCCGAGCATCGTGTTGGCGATCAGGTAATCGTTCCAGGTCCACAGGAACTGGAAGATGGCGAACGACGCCAACGCCGGGATGGACAGCGGCACGACCAGGCGCCAGAAGGCGCTGAAGTGGCTGGCACCATCGATCTGCGCCGACTCGAACAGTTCCTTGGGAAGCTGCACGATGTAGTTGTGCAACAAGAAGATGGCGAACGGCATGGCGAAGCCCGTGTGGGTCAACCAGATCGCGGCGGGCGAGCCCACCAGGTCGAGCACGGGTAACACCGTCAGTGTCTTGTCGGTGAACGGCACCGTCAGGTGTGCGCCACCGAACGGGTCTCCGTCGCCGAACAGCTGGAGCAGCGGGATCAGGGCGACCTGGAGCGGCACGGCCAAGAGCGAGACGGTCGCGATGAACAACCAGTTCTTGCCTCGAAAGTCGATCCAGGCGAATCCGTACGCCGCGAACGTGGCGAACGCAATCGGGATGATCGTGGCCGGCACGGCAATCGCGAAGCTGGTGACGATGGAGTCGGTCAGGTTGTTGGTCGCATCCGCGGTGAGCACCGACTCGTAGTTCTCGATCGTCGGGTCTCGTTCCGCCAAGATGTTCCAGAACGCGTCGCTGCGCTGCGCATCTCGAGGCCGGAACGAGTTCACGAAGAGGCTCAGGCTCGGCAGGGTCCAGATGACGACGATGACCCACAGCACGCCGGTCGGTACGTCGGACAGCTTGCGGTACCACCGTGCGCCGCGACCCTCGGCAGCGGGATGGGTGAGTGCGGCCATCAGGCTTCCTCCCTCTGCATGTTCGAGATGTTGTAGACCATCACCGGCAGGACCAAGAGGAACATGACGATGGCGATGGCGGCGCCGAACCCGATGTTCTGAATCTGGAACGACTCACTGAACATCTGGTTGGCGAGCACGTCGTTGCCGAACTTGCCGCCGACACCGGCGACGGCGACGATGTCGAAGACCTTGGTGACCAACACGATCAGGGTCGTGACCACGACCCCAATGGTCGGTGCGATCGTGGGCAGCGTGACGCCGAAGAACGTTTGGGCATCGCTGGCGCCATCGACGTGGGCCGCCTCGATGTATTCCTCGGGAACGGCCTTGATTGCCGCGAAGAAGATGACCATCGCAAAGCCGGTCTGCATCCAGATCAGGATCACCATCAGCCAGAAGTTGTTGAATGGGGCTTCGGTGATGAACTGCACGGTCTCGGGAACGATCTCGCCGTTGACCTCGCGGAAGCCGCCAAGACGTGGCCCAGCGAATCGGTAGAGCAACCAGC
Organism: uncultured Acidimicrobiales bacterium; assembly: GCA_938015575.1. GTDB lineage: Bacteria > Actinomycetota > Acidimicrobiia > Acidimicrobiales > UBA10347 > UBA10347. The sequence goes on along the minus strand of CALLPT010000367.1, from coordinate 1,666 downwards.
CGAGTGCAAAGGCGGCGATCGAAGCGCCGGTAAAGGCTTGGCCTGTTCGTATCCGTGCGACGAGCCTGGTCAGGCTCCAGATCAGCAGTGCCGCCAAGACGACCATGACGACCACACGCGGCCAGCCCGAGTTGCTCAGACGTCCGAGTGCGACCCAGACGGCGTTCAGGACCCCGGTCTGGTTCTTGCCGGGCGGACGGGCCTGGAACTGCAGACGCCACACGATTGATGCCCCGACGAAGGAGATCGCCATCGGCATGAAGATCATGCTCTTGGCCAAGTTCTCGCCCCACGTGGCCCGGTCGGCGAGCACGGCGACCGTCAAGCCGAGCACCGTGGTGACGGTCACCACCGTGATGACCCACCAGATGTTGTTGAAGAAGGTGCCGCGCAAGGTCGACAGAACTGCAAACGACAGCACGAAGAGGCCCAGGAAGAGTGCCCCGGTGCTGGTCGGGCCGCTGTCCCAGCTGGTGGTGCCGTTGCGTCGCGTGCCCGAGATGATCGCAACGAGCGAGCCGATCACGAACAAGGCGAGGGCGGCATAGAAGAGGTTCGAGGTGAAGATGTTGCGCCAGTCGGACAGGTCGAACGAGTCGGTCGCCGTGAACAGGCGCTCGTAGTTGTCGAAGCCGACGTACTCGTTGCCGGTGCGATCGTTGAACGACAGCACGCCGGTGCGAATCGCCGGAATCACGAGCGTGCCGAGCAGGAATCCAAGTGCCGGGCCGAGGAACACGATGGCCCGGGCTCGCTCATCGAACCGGGAGCGTTCCCGCATGGACGGCTCACTAATCCAGGCGAAGCCGGCCGTGACCAGTGCCAGCGGCACCATCGTGTTGATCCAGGGGGTGGCAACGGTCTCGAGAAACGAGGGGACGAGCCATGAACCGACACCGAAGCCGAGCCCGGCGCCGATGATGGCGCCGCGGACTCGACGCTCACGTGAGCTGGCGAGCAGCGCACCGATCACGATGCCTACGGCCATCAGGCCGAGCGAAGCGCCCCATTCCATTGCCGGGCGTTGCCAGAGTTTGGTTCGAGGTGCGATGAGTGCCCCAGCCGCAAGCCCCGTCGCCGCACCGACGGAGACTCGGGCGATGCGGTTCGGCATCGACTTGGCGCCAAAGATGCCGAGGCCGAACAGGAGTGCCCCGATGATGGGCCATTCGACGAGGCCGAAGAAGCCGGCGCCCGAGCCGAGCTGTCCAGCGTCCGGAGTGGCGAGGAGTGCGTCGACGGAGCGGTTCCCGCGAAGCGCACCGAATCCCGCAGCACCGAGGGCGGCGGCCGCGAGCCCACTGAAGACTGGCCAACGACGCTGGGCCTGGCCGACGGCCAGATTCATGAGCACCCAGAGTCCTATGCACAACGCGACCGAGATGGCGACGGTCGCCAGCATGCGCAGCACGCGTTCCATCTGATCGCTGGTCGCCATGGCTCCGAGGCTCGAATCGCCGAGCGAGACCGAGAAGAGCACGGCAACGACGACGATGGCGGCGAGCACGCTCGCCTTGACCGGTTCGGTGCGCAATGCACCCACAAATGCCCGGCCGAGCAGCAAGACGAGTCCCAGCAGCACGAGCAAGCCGAGCCAGATCATGGTGTCCCCCGCAAGATGTTGTTTCCCCCCAGAAATGACCGTGGGGTCGGCTCACGCCGACCC
>CALLPT010000366.1 GCA_938015575.1 uncultured Acidimicrobiales bacterium | reverse complement strand
GCCACGAGGCCGCCACCGCCCGCAATCCAGTTGTTGGGGGTCAATTTGCTTAGGTCCACTTCGGTCCTCCCAATTATTCGGCCCGCGCCGCGCGGACCCGCCACTAGCGGCCAGTCTTGCAGACGGTCGAAAGCGATGGTGGCTTTGGGGTGCGCCGGGAATCGGCAGACGCTTCAGGAATTACGCAGGAACCAGCGGCGCGACGGCTCGTCGCTGTCGTCTTCGCGGAAGAACGCAAGGGCCGCGATCCGTTCGGAGAAGGTGACGTCTTCGTCATCCCAGGCTGCGGCGCCGGTGGTGATGTTCGAGACATTGGCCGACAACTTCTTGTGCAGATCGTCCCCATGCAGGTCGCCGGCCTGATCGGTCTTGCGGCGATCCGTGGCGTGGATGTCAATCGAGGTGACCGGGGGTCGGTCGCTCACGGGGCTGGTGGCCACCCGAGCTGCTTCGGCCTGGGCCAGCGATGCCTCGAGTGCTTCAATTCGACGGCGCAGCGACGCGACCTCGGCGGCGTGTGACGCCTGCATCGATGCGAACTGAGCGCCATGCACTCGACAGGTGCCTCGCTCCACACCGCACGTGCCCCGCGACAAACGATTGGTTTGCGTCGCGTCGTCGAAGTTGGGCTCGTCGGTAATGGCCATGGTGGGTCCTCGTCTCGTGTGCATTGTGGGACCCGCACACCCGAAATCAAATGAGTGGATGTGCCCACGGCCGTGCCACAGCAGGGCGCGGCGCCCATTCAACGCCGTGGACGAAACTCAGTTCTGCCCGAACATCATGAGCCATTGCTCGGCGGTCTTGGGCGCGAACACCATGTTGTACTTGCGGGTGTCGCCCATCGACTGGCACGGCTCGGCCGAGTACAGATGGCCGGGGAACAAGACCGCGTCGTCGGGTACGTGGGCCAGGCGATTGGTCAGCGTGGTGTACAGCTCGCTCGGATCGCCACCCGGTAGATCGGTACGCCCACACCCGTCGATGAACAGCGTGTCGCCGCCAAGGAAGTGGCCATCGACGAGGAACGTCTGGCTTCCGGGAGTATGGCCCGGGCAATGGATGAGCTCGATCGGGATGTTCCCGACATCGAGCGTGCTGCTTCCGTCGTGGATCACCAGATCATCGCCGCCGACGCCCGACACCTTGGTGACGAACTCGGCTTCGGCCGCTTGCACGTGAATCGGGATCTGCACCTGGTTCAGCAACTCGGCGATGCCGATGAGTTGGTGGCCCATCATCGAGCCGCCGATGTGGTCCGGGTGGTAGTGCGTCGCGAGCGCACCCACGAGCGTCATGCCGTCTTCGCCAGCGATCTGGATCAGATCATCGACGTTGTAGGCCGGGTCGATGACGACCGCCTCGCCCGTCTCGGTGTAGCCGACCAGGTAGCAGAAGTTGCGCATCTGCCTGGCGATCATGTCGTCGGTGGCGAAGTCACGTCCGGAAAGCAGCTGCTTGAAGTACAGACCCATCCCCCAACCCTACGACCTTGGCCGCCCGCGGTCGCAGCGGACAATCGTCACCGCTCACACGACGGTGACGGTGCCGCTCAATGCGTAGTGGTCGCTGAGGAAGAACGGGGTCTCCTGAAACTCGACTGGTGTCCGATGCACGACCACGTCGTCGACCCGTAGACCGGGGCTCGCAAACCAACGAGTGAAATAGGCGTTGAACTCGTTGCCGCCGAACCGGAACTTGTTGCGGCGGCTGTCCCACGTGGCGTGCGGCGGCTTATCGCCGCTGAACCCAGCTTCGAACAACACCTCGCCTTCGCCGAGTCGCATGTTTGTGTCGCCGACGATCAGCAGCCGTTGTGTTGGGCATTTGCCCACGACCTGCGAGATCTGCTCGAGGCGCCGATCGGCTGCGCCGGGCCCGGGTTCGAGGTGGACGTTCGCGATCGTGAACGCGCCCGGATCAAACGGCCCGCCGCCGAATGTTGCCAAGAGCCCAATGTGGTCGACGACCTGAATCGTCGGCGGCGGTGTTGCTTCCTTGAGCTCATGGGTGACGAGCGTGGCCAGGTTGCCGCTATGCGAGCGCGTGGTGGCGGGGAGCAGGTCGAGTGTTTCGACAAAGGGCACCTGGCGTGGCAACTCTTGCCAACAGACGACGTCTGGTTCGATCGCGAGCACCTCGTCCCGGATTGCCGCCTCGGTATGGAACTGTTGCCATGCCTGCGGCGCTTGCGCGGAACGTTCGAGCATCGCCAGGTTCCAAGTCAGGAAACGCACGCTGCGACCGTACGCCGGTTGCGGGTGTCAGAGACACGCAACCGGTTGCCGGTGTCAGAGACAGGCAACTTCGAGGGGAAGTCGGCGAGCGAAGCGAGCGGTGGTTACTACCCTGTGGGCCGTGACCAGCACGACTCCGGCAACGAAGACCATCGGCTACCTCGGCCCGCATGGCACCTTTACCGAGCAGGCCGTGTTGTCCCAGCCCGACTTGGCCGAATGTGACCGGGTGCTGTTCAACTCGATGCCCGCGGTGCTCAACGCAGTGGAGCAGGGCGACATCGACCTGGGTTTCGCGGCGATCGAAAACAGCATCGAGGGAACGGTCAACGCCACCATCGACACGCTCGCCTTCTCGTCGCAGCTCCTGATTCAGCGCGAGGTCATCATTCCGATCTCGATGCAGCTGCATGGCGTGCCCGGCTCATCGGTCGACTCGATCAAGCGGGTCGTGACGTTCCCCCACGCGATCGCGCAGTGCCGGGTTTGGCTCAAAGAGCATCTTCCCGAAGCCGAACACCGTGCTTCGAACTCGACCGCCGATGCCGTCGAACGGGTTGCAGAACTCGGCGATCCGACCGTCGCCGCGATCGGACCGCGTCTGGCCGGCACGCTCTATGGGCTCGACGAGATCGCCACCGACATCCAGGACAACGACGACAACCAGACTCGGTTTGTCACGGTGGCTCAGAGCGGTGTCCCCAAGATCACCGGGAACGACAAGACGTCGATCGTGATCTTCCAGCGCAATGATCGCCCGGGTTCGCTGCTGTCGATCTTGCAAGAGTTCTCGGCCCGATCGATCAACCTGTCGAAGCTCGAGAGCCGCCCCACCAAGCAAGGACTGGGCGACTACTGCTTCATCATGGACCTCGACGGCCACATCACCGACGAAGTCATCGCCGATGCGCTCAAGAACATCATGGCCAAGCAGGCAGACGTGAAATTCCTGGGCTCCTACCCGGCCGCGGGCAGCGGCTCGACCGAGGTTCGAGCCGAAGCGAACGCCGCGTGGACCAAGGCCAAGGAATGGCTCGACGACATTCGTTCCCAGGTGGTGGAGTGAACGAGCTCGAGACCGACAACGACGAACGCAGCGACAGCGAGCCGCTTCGCCTCGAACAGCGGATCGTGTTCGCGCTCCGTCAAGCGGCGATTTTGAGCGCGTGCTTGCTGCTCGGCGGCTTGCTCGTGGACCGGCTGCGTCCCGACGAGGCCTCGAGCCGCGACGTATTCAACACGCCGTTCCTGTGGGCGGCCGCACTGTGGTGCGTCGTCTTGTTGTTCCACGCAATCGCTTTTGAACGGCCTGTGAATCGACGCTTGGAACGCGAACCGCTGTTGATCGCTGCCGCGATCGGCTCGCTCATCTTCGTCATTGGCATCGCCAGCTTCACGACCGGGCCACTCGGACGCCGGCTCGTATATCTGGCAACGAATGCGATCGGTTCGGTCTTGTTCTGGTGGGCGATCACCTCGCTCGTCATGTTGCTCATCCTCGTGGTGCGGCCGACGCCCAGGGTTTGAAGCCAGCACGCGGATTCCAGCGCCCGCCAGGGCCGCACTAACTTGCACCCATGACGACCTCACGGACCGGTGATTCGCTGCGGCGCGTCGAAGACGTCCATCTGCTTGTTGGCGAAACAGACTTCGTTGCCAACACCAACTTGACGAATGCGGCGATCGCCCATTTCGTAACTTCGCCGATGGCGCACGCTCGGATCACCTCGATCGAGGTCGCCGATGCAGCGGCCGCGCCGGGCGTGCTCGCCATTGTCACCGGCGCTGATCTTGCGGCTGCGGGGCGACCTGAGTTCATCCCCGGGCACATGCCCCCGCACCCCGATGGCACCGGGGTGCCGGTGCTCGCCCGCGGCATCGTGCGCCACGTCGGCGAGGCGATCGTGGCCATCGTCGCCGAGTCTGAAGCCGCCGCCGTCGACGCGGCCGAGCTGGTCGTCATCGACTACGAGCCACTCGAGGTCGTTGTCGATCTCGCTACCGCCCACGATGCGCCACCGATTCACGGCGACGTGGGCACCAACGTGCTGGTGCGCGAGGAACGGGCCGATTCTGAACCGATCGACTTCTCAGACTTCGAGGTCGTCGTCGAGGCGACTGTCAACAACAACCGCGTGCACCCGGCCCCGATCGAGACCCGCGTCGCGTCCGCCGAGTGGGTCGACGGGCGCCTCCACTTCAACGTCGCGTGCCAGGGCGTGCACCCGGTCCGCAAGCGAATCGCCGAGTGGTACGGGCTTGAACTCGATCAGCTGGTGGTCACGACGAGCGATGTCGGCGGCAGCTTCGGGGCCAAGGCACCGACCTATCCCGAAGACCTTGTGCTCGGCCATCTGAGCCAGCTTGTCAATCGACCGGTCCGGTGGACGCCACCGCGCAGCGCAGACATGGTCGGGCTCGGCCACTCCCGGGCCCAGATCCACCACTTCACGATCGCCGGCGACCGCGACGGCACGATGCGTGCCATCGAGACACACGTGCGCACCGATGTCGGCGCCTATCCGCGTGTCGGGCTGGCCCAGGCGCGCAACGCCAACCGCAT
>CALLPT010000365.1 GCA_938015575.1 uncultured Acidimicrobiales bacterium | reverse complement strand
CACGTGGTCAATACCCATGAGGCAAAGTCTCGGCTGTCCGAACTGATCCGCGAAGCCGAGCAGGGAACCGAGGTCATCGTCGCGCGCAACGGCCGGCCCGTCGCAAGGATCGTCGCATGGACGGCTGCGAGCTCGACACGCTTGCCAGGTTCGTGGGCGGGCCAGATCGACTACGAAGAGGACATCGTTGGCTCGGACGAGGACATCGTGGAAATGTTCGACGAGTCGGCTGGCGTTGACTCGCCGTGAGGATCCTTCTCGACAGCCACGTGATTTTGTGGTGGCTCGAAGACAACAAATCGCTTGGCTCGCGATGTCGTGAGCTGATCGGGAATGCCGACGAGGCGTTCGTTTCGGCGGTAACGCCATGGGAGCTCGGGATCAAACGTTCACTCGGGAAGTTGTCGATGCCCGATGGGCTCAGCAACGTGATCGAGTCCGACGGCTTCACATCGCTTTCGATCACGGCGGCGCACGCAGAGTTGGCGCCATCGCTCCCGCCCTTTCATCGCGATCCGTTCGACAGGATGTTGGTCGCCCAGGCACAACTCGAGGCCTTGACCCTCGTGACGGCGGACAAGGCTCTTGCCAGATATGACATCGAGCAGTTCGACGCCCGGAGTTAGGGCTCCCGCGATCGCCGCAGCTACGAGCCTGCGCATTCTTCGTTTGTGCCGCGTGATCACCGACTTCTAGGAGCTGCACATCTAGTCTCGCGACGTGATGGATGCTTTCGGGCTGCCTCCCACGGCCGAGCTCTCGTCGCTGCCGAACGCGGCCTTCGACGATGCGATCGCTGATTTCGACGGTCGGCTGGCGATCTAGATGTCGTCGATGCGCTTCGACCGCCGACCTGTGGTCGGCTTCTGTCGTTGTCGTACGTCGGTACTGATGCTTTTCGTTCTGTTCCTGATGTCGTGTTCGCCGGGCTCGACGGGCCCGGTCGAGATCTCCGTCGACTACCAAGACATCGCCGAACCGGGATTCATGGATCAGACCGTGCTGATCGAACATGGGTCCGATCGCGCCGTTATCCCGACGATGGAGTACACGCCACTCGACGCAGATGGAGCCGTCGTTCCCGGGGTCGAAGTGTCGACGGTCTACGGGAGTGATCGGGGCCAGCTGGTGGTCGGCACTGCGGGTGAAATCGACATTCTCGTGTTCCAGGGAGAGCGGTCCTCGGAGGTCGTCGACGCCACCGGCACGGCAACCGATGTCGTAGAGCTCGACATCGCACCCGCTCGTTGGGTGAGCCAACCGCGGGCGTTTCGAGATGGCGCAGAGGTAGCGAAGTTCGAGGTCTTCGACGCGGTTGCGCTGTCGAACGACACTTCGTCAGACGTGGTCCTTCGGGTCGTTTGCATCGTTTGGAACTCGCCTGGTCAGGGTCAGGCCCAGCAGGCCGAGCAGGTGGACACCGTTGTCGATCAGGTCCTTGTGGGCGCAGGCGACACGAGTCTGGTCCCGGTCTCTCGAGAGTTCGCAGCGCGAACTGATGCGGTCGGCTTTGGGTGCGCCAGCGTGAAAGCGCATCCGACTCTTGGATCGTAGGTCGGCACCATTCGATGGCTGGTGGTGGCGCCTGTCAGCCGGTGCGCTGCCACGATGTCGGGAAGAAGACTTCGCCGGCCGTGCCCGACGCTGATGTGATCGTCATGGTGTCACCCGACACCACGCCGGCAAGCTCGGTCACACCACTAGGGAAGTCCGCGTCGGACAGGGTGACCAATTCGCCGCCAAGGGCAGCCGAACTGACCGACACCGCATAGGTCAGTCCTTGAATCCGCAATGCGCCATCGACCTCGCCCCAGTTGAAGGTGCCTCCGCCGTTCAGTGTCAGCTCCTGGAGTGGCGAGTCGGCGAGATAGAGGGTGACCGCCTCGTACGAGAGACTGCCCGTGCCGCCCGCGTCAAGTCGCATCAGCAGCGAGCCGGTGGCTCCGGAGATCGTCAGTGGCGCCGGATTGTCCGGCCCGAAGCCCGATGCTCGCTCAAAGGCGGCCACGATCGCTGCGTTGTCGGCTTGCCACACGCCGGCAAGCCCCCCATTCGGAGCGCCGAGGTCGGGTAGGTCCTCGATGGGCTCGCACAAGGGCAACGCCATGATCTGGATCGTCGCGGGCGCTTCTGCCCAACCCAACACGGCGACCACGGCATCGGTGACATCGGCATCGAGGGTTGGCAGATCACCCTCGGGCTGTGACCCGTCAGGGCACGAACACGAGCGCACGCAGTAGTTCTGTGAGGTGTCGGCAGAAGTCTGGAGGTCGGCGCCATTGGACCATCGCAGCGAGATCGGGCCAGCCGAACGGAGCGAAAGGAGCACCGGCTCGTCTGCGGGCAGCTCGGCCCAGCTGTAGCGATACAGCCCTTGCGCACCGGGGTCGACGGATCGGAAGGTGTCGGACCCGGCGGCGTCGACCTCGATGGGCTCACGACCCGCGGAGTCCGTCGCCGGATCAGCCATCGACCAATAGGCACCCCAACTCGGCTTCTGCGCCGCATAGCCAGCGGCGATGGCCCAGCCGTCTTCGGGGATGTCGCTGAGCGCTGCCGCGTAGGCCGACGATGGGGCTCCGTTTGTGCCGCGTTCGGTGATGCCGGGGATTGCTGGCCACAGCGCCTCGGGCCCGCCACGCAGCGCGGCGACTTCGGCCCAGAAGCCAACTGCCGAATACGACGAAGTCAAGACGTTGAACGGGTTGGCCTCGAAGAAGGACTGGACAGAGTTGCTGGCATAGCTCGACCCGGTGCCGACGAACTGCTCGCCAGCCCACTGGGCGAGACCCTCGTTGAGGTACTCGGGGTGAACGGCGTAGCCGTCGTCGAGGAAGTTCACATAGGTCCAACAATGGAACAGTTCGTGGGCAACGATCGAGTCCAAACTTTCCGGGCCAAACAGGCCGCGGTCGAAGATGATGATGTCGCACTCGTTGCCCTCGGCACAGGTCACGGCATGGACGCGTGGCGAAATGCCGGAGGTATCGCCGACGAAGACGCGGGGGTACGTCGCCAGGCCGCCGAGGCGCGATCGCAGGTACGGCTGTGCCCTCGACGTGATCTCGGCCAGGGTGTCGCCGCGATCGGTAAGGACCGCGGTGTCGTCGGCTGCAGCCTCGCTGCCACACCCGTTGCGATAGGTCCGTGCATCGCCATCCTCGCCCTCTTCGGCATAGGCCATCCAGGCATTCTCGAACAGCCGCTCCCGCACCGCTGAGACAGCTTCGGCCTCGGCCTCAGTCAGCAAGTCGCTGTGGTTCGCAAGTGTGAAGAACGCCCCGCTCAGGTCAGAGGGGAAGTCATCATCGATCGGCAGGATCTCGGCGCCGGGTATTGGTCCGATCGCGGTCGAGAGCTGTGCGAGCGCGAACTCGACACGCCCGCGATCTGAGGTCTCGGCCTGCTCGCGAAGCTCTTCGAAACTGCCTTCGACCGTTGGAGGCAGGGGAGCGAACTCGGCCCGAGGCGCGCTCGGCGAAGGAGCGTCCGCGTCGTCGGGCGGGTCTTGCTGCTCTGGGGCCTCGGTTGGAGTGGGCTCTCCCGCCGAGTCATCTACCTCGGTCGAGAGCGCTGTGGTGGAAGCGGTCGGCTCCGAGACATCGGTAACCGCAGTCACTTCCGAAGAGGCCGAACACGCCGAGGCCACAAGAAGTAGC
>CALLPT010000364.1 GCA_938015575.1 uncultured Acidimicrobiales bacterium | reverse complement strand
ACGGCGATGCGTTCGGCCCCGAATGCGGTGAGCGCATCTCGACACGAGGTGGCGCCCGTGCTGACCTCGAGCCCACTCTGGGCTCGCACCCGATCCTCGAATGCGATGTTGCCGGCGACGCCGCCCCAGAACGTCTCCGCCGACATGCCCATCAGCAGATAGGTCGGCTTGGCGGTCATCACGTCGCGAATCGCGGTGATGATCGACTGGCGGATCTCGCCCAGCAGCGCTTCGAAGTCCTCGTCGCTACCGAGCGCAGGGTTCTCGATGTACATGCGGCCGGCGTGAAATGTCACGCCGTCCGGGCGAATCATGGCCAAGTCGTGCTCGACGACGGTGTTCGTCGACGGAATGATCACCGCCATTCGACCCCGTGGCCCAACGGCGGACGTGGCGGTCTCGGTCCCCTCGGTATTGGCGTCGTTCATAGGGTGGTCCCCTCGGGCCAGTGGCCGATCTCGGTCAGCTCGTCGCGCATCTCGACGAGAGCGGACAGCATCGATGCTTGCACCACGAACGCCCGAGCCTCGTCGGGGTCGGCGGCGCGAGCTTCGAGGCCCTCGAGCGCCTGCTGGCGCGCCTCGGGGTCGGGGGCTGACAGGCTGACCGCGTTCTGATGGGTGTGGCGACGCACGAACTCGATGGCGAGTCGGCGGCGCAGATCCGCGTAGTGATCGAGGCGCTCGTCGGGCACGGAGCCGTCGAGCATGGCGGCGAGACCGCCGCCCAACAGCACCGCATCGTGCACGCCGCCGTTCATGCCCATGCCGCCGAGCGGGTTGTTGATGTGGGCGGCGTCACCCGCGAGCAAGACCCGCCCGACCCGAAACGTGTCCGTCACCCTCTGGTGCACCCGGTAGATGGTGCGGTGCGCGATGTCGTAGCGCTCGGGTTTGGCGACGACGCCCTGCAGCCGGCGCTCGCACGCGTCGTCAGTCAGCGCTTCGTCGTCGGACTCGTCAGCCCCGACCGGGAACATCGCCCGCCAAAGGTCGACGGTCCGGAGCAGAACGAGCCATTCGTCGGGATCGGCGATGTAGTTGACATAGGCCAGATCGGGCAGGTGGTCGGCGAGCTCGAACGGCGTCGAGACGATCACGTAGCGATCCTCGTAGGTCATGCCATCGAAGCTGAGCCCGAGCGACTTGCGGATGTTGCTCGCCGCTCCGTCGGCGCCGATGACGGCGTCGAAGTCGGCCGCCGTGCCGTCCTCGAACCGCAACTCCGCGTGATCACCATGGTCGACGGCACCCGAGACCGGCGAGTCGAACTGGACGGCGAACCGCTCGTTATTCGCCAGTTTCTCCAACACGATGTCGCAGAGCTTGAACTGCTCACATTGCAGGCGGAACGGGTAGCGGGTGAGATCGCGCACCGTGTCGAGCGCGAACGAGGCCACTTGGCCCCGACGTCGGTCGCGATAGGCAAACCGGGGCGCCACCAGGCCCCGTGCGATGAGCTCGTCGACAATGCCAAATCGGTGGAGCAGTTCGAGCGTCGCCGGGTGGAAGGTCGACGCTCGCAACTCGCGGGGCAGCACCGTGGCCGCTTCGTACAACGTGACACGCACACCGGCTTCGACCAGGGTGACTGCCGCGGCGCAGCCGACGGGGCCGGCCCCCACGACGGCAACGTGTTTGGAAGCGAGACTCATCGCTGGACCTCAGCCGAAGCGCTGTTCGAGATCGGTGATCTCGGGCAAACCGACGAGGTCGGTGAACTCGTTGAACCCCATGAGCTCGTCGGCGAACGCGGCGGGTGTGCCGTCGACTCGCAGACGCGCCAGGAAGTGCTGGATCGCTTTCGTCGCCGACAACAGTGCGCCGATCGGCATGATGATCATGGCGAATCCGAGCTCGGCGATCTCGGCGTAGGTGAGCGGCGGCGTCTTTCCGCCCTCAGCCCAGTTGAACACCATGGGCGTGCCCCGGAATCGTTCGGCAACGTGCGCGATCTCGTCGGGCCCCTCGAGTGCCTCGACGAACAACACATCGGCGCCGGCCTCGAGGGAGCGATCAGCTCGGCGAATCGCTTCGTCGAGACCGTGAGGCGCTCGAGCGTCGGTGCGGGCGATGATGACGAAGTCGTCATCGGTCCGTGCCGCCGTCGCCGCAGCGATCTTGGCGACGAACTCGTCGGTATCGACGACCTGCTTGCCGTCCATGTGGCCGCACTTCTTCGGCAGCACCTGATCTTCGAGATGGATCCCGGCCACACCGGCACGCTCATAGGCGGCGACCGTGCGCACCACATTGATCGCGTTGCCATAGCCGGTGTCGGCATCGGCAACGACCGGTACGTCGACCACGTCGACGATGCGTCGAGCGTTGTCCACCATCTCGCCGAGTCCGAGCAAACCCACGTCGGGACGTCCGAGCAGCGACGCAGTTGTGCCGAACCCGGTCATGTACACGACGTCGAAGTCGGCCTGTTCGATGAGTCGCGCACCGAGTGCGTCGTAGCAACCGGGGAGCACGAGCGGTTGGTTGGTGTCGGCCGCGGTCGCGATGAGTGACCGGAGTCGGGCCGCCGTCGAGGTACGAGGCCGAAGGAGGTCTGCCATGGCTCCCGACCGTACTCGTGCCGAGTAGTCGACTAGATGCCCGACGGGCCGCCGAGCGGTGGGGCAGTAGATTCCTGACATGGTGAGCGAGGCGAGCGCCGACGACGGGCTGATCCAGGAGTACCGCCAGGCGGGGTTCAATCGCCGGTTGGGGATCGGTGACCGGCCGGCGGTGCTGATCGTCGACCTCTGCCGCGCCTACTTCGACGAAGAGTCTCCGCTCTGTCTTCCGGACCGCGGTGCGCTCGCCGGTTGTCAGGCACTTGTGGCGGCTGCTCGAACAGCCAACGTGCCCGTGATCTGGACCCGGGTCGAATACGAGCCGGGCGGTGCCAATGGCGGCGTGTTCTATCGAAAGGTCGCCGCGCTGTCGGTCTTCGACCGAGGCAGCGAACTAGGCACTTGGATCGATGGCGCCGAGCCAGAGCCCGGCGAGACCGTGATCACCAAGCAGCAGGCGTCGTCGTTCTTTGCCACCTCGCTTGCGTCGGTGCTGCAGGCCGGATCGATCGACACCGTCGTCATCGGGGGCGTGTCCACCAGCGGGTGTGTCCGAGCGTCTGCGGTCGACGCGTGCCAGCACGGGTTCGTGCCGATCGTGGTCGACGAGGCATGTGGCGATCGAAGTCCCGATCTGCACGCCAACACACTCTTCGACCTCGACGCCAAGTACGCCGACGTGGAGTCCCTCGCCAACGTGGTCGCGACGTTGCGCAGCGGCGGATGATCGCTCTTGCCCGCTAGGGGTTGGGACAGGCGATGTTGGGGATGCTCACCGTGCACTGCGCGATGAGCAGGGCGTCGACGATCGTCATCTCGCCGTCGTTGTCGACATCGCCAGAGGGGGCGACGCTCTTGGCGGGGTCGTCGAGCGGACAGCTCGGCTCGAGCTGTCGATTGCCAACCGAGTATTGGGCGATGAGCAGGGCGTCGACGATGTTGGCTTGTCCGTCGCAGCCGACGTCGCCGTCGGGTGCTGCGATCGGTTCGGCACCGAGCCACCCCGGGCCGTGAAACACCGCCAGGTGCGGCGACGCTTGGTCGTTCACGGTGGTGAATTCGCCGCCCGCGATGAGCGCCCCTTGGGCCAGGTGAATCGAATAGGTGCCGTGGTAGCTGTTGAGCAGCGGCATGAACGAGTTGTCCGGCGATCCGTCGGCGGCGTTGAGGGCGAACAGCAGCCGTTCGTCGTATTCGGCCAGCAGGCCGTGGTGGTTGCCCGCATACACCGTGTCCCCTTCGACGACCAGTGCCTGGATGTCGCCCTCGGTTTCTCGTGACCAGATCATCTCGCCGGTGAGCCGATCCCAGCGGGTGACGCGGTTGCGGTCGTCGCCGGTGTAGATCGAAGATCCGTCAGGAGAAATGGCGACCTGGCGGATGCCGCGTTTGGTTGGGTTCTCGCCCCCAGCGATCGGCGCAAACGAAAGGTCGGGGTCGACGGGCTCGCCGGTGGCGGCGTCGAGGGTCGCGAACCAAATGCGGGTCTCAGCGGCGCCATCATCGCCGAGCTCTTCGAAGTCGCCGGAGATGTAGACCCGGTCACCGAACGTGTCGATGGAACGCACGGTCGTGTCCGGATTCGTCTGGAATCCCAGATCAAGGTCACCGGTCGCGGCATCGAGGCGCGCGATGCGGAGATAGCGCTGGCCGTCGACGCGGTAGAAGTCGCCACCGACATAGAGATCGTCGCCATCGAGGTGCAGCGTGTTCACGTCGCCGTTGAGCGTGACGGAAAAAGTCGGATCGAGTTGTCCGGTCAGCAGGTCGAACGCAGCCAGATACGACACGGGCTGCCCCGCGATCTGGGTGAAGTTCCCGCCGACGTACACGCGCCTCGCGCCATCGCTGACGATGGCCTTGACCGCATCATTGGGTTGGGGAGCCAACGAGCGAACATCGCCGGTGTTGAAATTGAACACTGCCAAGTTGAGGCGGTCATGGGTCGTGACCAGGTCCGCGTCGGTGGCGGTAGTGAAGTCTCCGCCGACCCACAACTGATCGCCGACGCCATGGAGCGCTTGCACTTTGCCATCGACGGAACCGAATGGGACACGGTTGTCGTCGTAACCTGCGCCAGCCTGTGCCTGGGCGGGTGGGTTCGCTACGGCAAGCAACACGAAGACGACAAGAAGCCCGACGGTTCGGGCAAGGTTTCGTGAGAGCTGCGCCATGGCGGCCAGCGTAGACCTAGGCCACGAGTTGAACCGGACGTCGCGATCCCCAGCGTCGTCTCGCCATTCCAGGTGGCGTCACCACCACCAGGGGTGGTGGGGTGTGAGTCACGAGGTCCCGCGTTCAGCGAGCTTGGCCGGCCGTGGTCGAAGTCAGTTCCCGACGCCGGTCACCGTTGGTCAACGGCGTCATAGGTTGACCCGTTGGCCGCGCTCTCCGCTTTTCGGGCTTCGGCCAGCTCGGTCTGCTGGACCTCCCATGGATCCAGGCCTTCGTTGAGCAGCGCGATATCGGCCGGATTGCCGATGATGGCGACACCGTCGAACGCCAGCAACGTGACATCGGGCGTGGGGATCACGAGTTCGCCGTCGCGTTCGATGATCGCAAGGATGCACGAAGGCGGCAGATCGAGTTCGCCGATCGTACGGCCGAGTTGGTCGACCAGGAACGGCATCGTCTCGACCGGGCCGTGGTAGAAGTGGTCGTCGCGCATCAGGATCGCGTTGAGCGCTTTTTCGTCGGCCGCCTGGCGCCAGCGGTCACGGAAGTCGTCGGCCTTGACGACCTCGGCCAGTTGACCGGCGAGCCTCAGATCGAGGCCGACCGGGCGGTTGGGTGCGACCAGGTACAGCAGGCTGTGGGCGTCTTGCATGCCGTCGATCTCGACGGTGGTTTGGGGTCCGAACCGACACACGATGAGTTCGGGCTGCTCGAGGTCGCTCGACGTCGACGTTGCCAGGTACACGCCCTCGCCCGCGGGCCGGGCGTCGAGCACATCGGTGAAGCTGGCGGCAAGGGCCTTGCGGTCGTCGAAGCGTTCGACCGCAATCGCGGTAAGGCGCCGCAGCAGCCGCTCCTCGTCGTAGGCCCCCGCTTCGAGATCGACAACGGCTGAGCGAGCGACCAAGGCCTCGTACGACAGGTTTTCGTCTTCGGTCCGATCGTGGATGATTGTCATGAGCTCGCGCTCGAGGCCTTCGTAGGCCCGCTCGCCCAGTCGCTGATGGACGTGGAAGATCGCGCCGCGCCGCTCGACGTTGTCCGCCGCGTAGTACTGATACCAGAGCACGCATCCGATGAGGAGCGCAACGGTGAAGGCCATAGCCAGGAAGCCGATTTCGGCGATCAGCCACATGGAGACCAAGATGCCGCCGACTTGGAGCCAGGGGTAGAACGGCGCCTTGAACCCGGGTTTATAGGTGCCGATGCGACTCTCGCGCATGACGATGACGGCGATACAGATCAACCCGAAGAGAACGAGTTGGAAGGCCGAAGCCAGCTTGGCGACCGCCTCGACATCGAAGAGCAGGAGAACGAGGACCATCGCGAGAACGGTCACAACCACGGACTTGGTGGGTGTGCCGAAGCGTCCGATCTCGGCCAGTCGTGCGGGCACGAGCTTGTCTTTGGCCATGGCGTACGGGTACCGCGAGGCAGACAAGATTCCGGCGTTGCCCGTCGAGGCAAACGCCGCGATGGCAGCGACGACGATCAGGATGACACCGAGGTCCATGGGCGCCCAGTCCAGGAAGACTTCGCCAGCATCGGCCACCGGCGTGAGACTTTCTTCGAGCGCCCCCTGGTCGAGCACGTTGATGAGAATGAGCGTGCCGGCGGTGTAGATGATCGTTGCCGTCACGAGGGACAGCGTCATGCCCAGTGGGATGTTGACGTCGGGATTTTCGACCTCTTCGGCCACGCTCGCGACCTTGGTCAGGCCGGCGTAGGACACGAACACCAGGCCGATCGTCGACGCAAAACCGACGAAGCCTGAACGGAAGAAGTTCTGGTTGTCACTGTTGGGGGCAAAGGCGCTGCCTCCGTCGACCTCGGAGAGGCCGAAGATGATGAAGGCGGCCAGGATGACGACGAGTGCACCGACCAGCAGCCGCTGGAGCAGTGTCGTCTCCTTGGCGCCCATGATGTTCACCAGGCCGAAGACGATCGTCAAAATGATTGCGAGCAGCGTGAACGGCATGTCGAGATAGATGCCGAGATACGCGCCCATGCCGACCAATGCGAAGGCGCTCTTGAAGACGACGGCAACCCACGACCCCAACCCGCCGATCGTGCCCATCAGTGGCCCCATGGCTCGGTCCAGGAAGTAGTACGTGCCGCCGGCCTTGGGCATGGCCGTTGACAGTTCGGCCATCGAATACATGGCGGGCAGGATCAAGAATCCGGCGGCGAGGTAGGCCACGTAGACGCTGTCGCCCGTCGCGGCGGCGGCGAGTCCGGGCAGCAGGAAGAGGCCAGAACTGAACATGGCGCCCGTCGACATCGCATAGACATCGAACAGGTTGAGGTTCTTCTTCAGCTTGCCGGCCATCGGGACCCCCGGAGCGGTACGTCGCCTGAGAATAGTGCGATTCCGGATGCCGAGCCGGGTCGGGCGCCTTGGTGCAGGTCACGGGAAATGTGGCATGGGTTGCGCCGCGCCCGCAGCGCTGCTGGCTGAACGCTACACTTCGTAGTTAAAGCTACAACATGTTGATGGTCTGCGCGGTCGCCTGCTTGCCTGCGAGAACGCCGTCAACGTGGCAAAGGAACCTCGTGTCGAACAACCTCAGCCAAAAGATCCCCCGCTGGGTCAATGTGATGCAGGCCGTGCTCGTGGTGATCATGGTCGTTCAAGTCGTCGAGTACTTCTTCAATCACGATGCACTCGTTGCAGCGGGCATCACCAATGTCGAAGGTGACGCGAACCTGAACTTCATCTACGAGATGGGAGCGCGTCTGGGGGTGATGGTCATTGCCTCGGTCTACGTGATGATCACCCAGGATCCGAAGCAGTACTTGGTCGTGCTCATCATGAACGTCGCTCGCGAAGCCCAAGAAGGGATCATCGATCCGCTCTGGCCGGTCGCCGACGCACCCGCGCCGCCGCTCGTCGACTTTTTGATCCACGTCGTGATCGTCGCGATCGAGGTCGCCGCCCTGGTGGCCGTGTACCGCATCGTCAAGGGCGCCGATGTCGACGCGTCGGGTTCGGTTGCGGTTGCCTGAGAGCTTGGGTGCTACTCGGTCGCCATCGCGTGGAGGTCGCCCAGATCGACCCAAGGCTGTTTGTCATCGCACCAGGCCTGCACGTTGGGAGACACCTCGGAACGGTCATCGAGGGTGCCGGCCTTGACGGCGATGATCTCGGGCCGCTCGACCAGAATCGACACGATCGGTGAGCCGCAGCTTCCACAGAACCGACGCTTCACGTAGACGGCATCGCCGGTTCGGCCACGATCGTCATAGGTCGTGAGTTCCCCCGAGACGGTGAGCTGCTCGGGCGCGATGATCAGGTTCGTCGAGAACGCGCCTCCGCTCTGTTTCTGGCAGTGGTCGCAGTGGCAGACCGCGGTCGCCATGAGATCGCCTTCGATGCTGTAGGTGATGTTTCCGCAGAGGCAGCTTCCGGTTCGCGTCATGCCTCGACAGTAGGGCAATCGAGACGCTCGCCAAGAGGGTCGGGCTACGTTCGCAAGCGATGCGTGTGTTCTTGACCCACAATGCCGAGGACCGAGTCGCCTATTTCGGTCGGGCGCTTCCGGAGCTCGAGTCCCTTGCCGAGGTCGTGCAGAATCCGCACGAACGGGACTTGACCGACGACGAGCTACTCGACCTGTCCGCCGGTTGCCAGGTGATCGTGGCCCATCGTTCCACGCCCGGCTCGGCCCGGTTGTTCGCCGAACACGGCGACCTGGTTGCTTTCTTGCGTTGCGCAGTCGACATCTCGACGATCGATGTCGGTGCTGCATCGGCTGCGGGCGTGCTCGTTGCGCGAGCAGACAAGAGCTTTGTGCCAAGCACCGCTGAGCTCGCGCTCGGGCTCCTGCTCGACCTGTGGCGAAACATCGCGGCGTCGGACTATGACTACCGCCAAGGCGGCGAGCCCCTGCAGCGACCGGGACGTCAACTTCGAGGAGCGACGGCTGGCGTGATTGGGCTCGGCGCGATCGGCGCGTATCTCGCTGACCTGCTGAAGGGAATCGGCATGCACGTGCTGGGACACGACATCGTCGACGTCGACATCGACGGCGTCGAGCAGGTGGCGTTGGACGACTTGCTTGCCCGCTCCGACGTCGTGTTTCCATTGGCCCCGGCGCTGCCGACGACCGAGCACCTGATTGACGCGCCGGCCCTTGCGAAGATGAAGCTAGGGGCGAGCTTGGTCAATGTCTCGCGCGGCGAGCTGGTCGACGAGCGCGCGGTCGCCGATGCGCTCGACCGCGGAGCACTCGCTGGCTTCGCCTGCGACGTCGGATGGGCTCCCGATCAGCGACCCTCGCCCGAACTGGCGGCTCGCCACAATGTCGTCGCAACACCGCACCTCGGCGGTCTGACCCCCGAGAACGCGGACGCACAAGCCCGCAGTGCAGTCGAGCAGGTCGCGGCGATGCTCGCAGGCCGAGTGCCGCCGCGGGTTGTCAACGAAGAAGCAGCTGGGCGCCTTCGCGCCTGGTGGCAGTCATAAGGCGCGCGCCGTGATCTGTGACACCCACATGCACTTCTACGACCGCCGCTATCCGACAAGTTCCGCCGCGGTGCTGCGGCCGCCCGACGCGATGGTGGCCGACTATCGCGCGGTGCAGATGGCGCTCGACTTGGAACGCGTGGTCATCGTGCAACCGACGACCTACGGGCTCGACAACTCGTGTCAGCTCGACGCCATGCGGGTGCTCGGTGACGCGGCGCGAGCCGTCGTGGTCGTCGATGCATCGGTCGCCGACACCGAACTCCGAGCGCTCACCGACGCCGGTGTTCGAGGCGCCCGCTTCCACATGCTGCCCGGCGGTGCGGTGGGCTGGGACCAGCTCGCGCCAGTGGCCGCACGAGTCGCATCGTTCGGCTGGCACATCCAGCTCCAGCTCAACGGCCACGAACTGTTCGATCGCCTCGACGCTCTGCGGTCGCTTCCGTGCCCGCTCGTCGTGGACCATGTCGGCCGTTTCATGGCGCCGACCGAGCCAGATTCTGCGGCGTTTGCTGCCCTGCTCGCGTTGGTCGACGAGGGAGCACACGTCAAGCTGTCGGCCCCCTATGAGTCAGCGACCGACGCGACCCATCGCTATGACCTCGTCACGGCATGCATCGAGGCCCTCGTCGCTCGAGCACCCGATCGAATGCTGTGGGCAACGAACTGGCCGCACCCGGGCCAAGCTGATCCGCCATCGCTCGAGGACCTCGCCACACTGCGCGACCGCTGGCTGGTGAGCGACGCGCTCCGCCAACAGGTCCTGGTCGACAACCCCGCCCGGCTGTACGGATTCTGATCAGTGCTGGCTCAGACGGAATGTGTCTGCCAGGAGCCGGCGGGATCGGGTCCGAGGCGGATGTCGATTTCGTCGTCGTCGAGGCGCATGACGATTGCGCACACGGTCCCGGTCTCGACGCCGGGGAGTGTCGGCGATTCTGCCCAGGGACGACAGATCGGAAAGGTCGAGTTGCCGCGGTCATCGAGCAGGCCTCGGACATTGTCCTCGGTCTCGACACCATGCTCGGCCACGAACTCGACCGAGCGGTCGTAGCGGGCGCCGCTGTTGTCCGCGCCAGCACCCTGGGGGAGAGCATCGCCGGCTTCGCCACCGTTGACGAAGTGATTCGTGTGCAAGAGCGGCTCGGTCGACGAGTCGGTCCGCCACACCTGGCTGCCCGTGTACTCGATGCTGGAACCGACGCCGTCGGACTTGGCCAGGAACACATGGGCCGAGCGGCCATTGCCGACGGTGCTCAGCAGTTGCTCGACCTCGTCGCTACTGCGGGCATCGAGCAGGGCTCGCAACAAAACGTGCACGGGCACGCCATCGAGCGGTTCGGGCGAGAAGAGGAAGTTCAAGCCGACGGCGGTCCCTGCACTGGACATGCCGACCTTGCCGACGATGCCTGGCTCGGTGACCGTTACGACGTGATGGCCGTCTTCGTGGGTGGCGTCGAGCGCGACGGTGATTGGTTCCAGGCTCGCCATCCAGTCCCAGTTCTGGGCGAGGATGTTGGTCGATGGCGACCAGACCGAGGTGCATTCGGACTCTTGTGCGCCGGTATAGGACATGATCTCGCTGCGCGCATTGAGGGCCCACACCCAGTGATGCGGGTGTCCTGATCCCTCGGCAATGGCGTCGATTTCGGCAGCCAGATCGGCGTGCCAGGCGCGAGTCACGGCCTCGAAGTGGCTTGCTCGCGCGGCGACTTCGGCATCAGCGAGCTTGAAGGTCGCGTCGTAGATCTCGATGCAGCGGGCGATCCCGTCTCGCATCATCTCGCCCTGCTGGTGGCCGCGGGCGGCTGCGTCGCCGGACACCGTGATCACAGGCATGCGGGGGCTTATGCGGTCCGCCGGATTATCAAGAGTTGCATCGATGGTCACCCGTTCAGTCTGACAGGTCGCGGTGGATTTCGACAGGTCGCTGTTGTTGACCGATAGCTGCGCCTAGGGGGAACGCATTGCATCGGCTTGGGCGCGGGCGAGCACGACGAAGCGTTCGATGACCTCGTTGTGGTCGAGTCGATCGACCAGCCAGCGACGCAGGATCGCCGTTGATCCAGCAGTGAGCGAGCCGGCGAGCAATCGGGCATCTGGAGCGTTGACGGAAAACGTCTGCTCGAGCATCTGCGCCCATACCTCGACGGCGCGTTCGCGGCGCGTGTCGATTGCCTGCTGCAGGCTGGGGTGGGCGCCATCGTGGCTCAACCGCCACAGCAACAAGCCGTCTTGGCGGAGCGCGTCGACCCACAGGTGCAGGCTTGCTCGAACCTTGTCTTCGAAGTCGCGCTCGTTGTCAGCGAGGATGTCGTCGGTCTCGTCGTCGATCGCGACAACGATGCGTTGGTAAAGGTCGTTCGCGACCTGGTCGACAGAGTCGAAGTATTTGTAGGGGAGGGTGGGCGAGACCCCCGCACGTTCGGCGATGGCTTCGAAGGTCAACGGGGAGCGATCTGCAATGAGGAGCCCGGCCGCGGCGTCGAGTAGTGACGCGTGGCGGTCCTCGCGAGTCATGCGCTTGCGGGATGGTCGTTCATCAGCCACGGCGTGACCCTAGCGAACGGCTTGACCTTATTCAGAGTTTCTGATTAGTCTATTCACAAATCCTGAATAGGAGTGAACATGGCCGTCGCCGAAGCACCAACTACTCACGACTACGAGCCGATCGTTGACCGCGAGTTCGCGGAGATCTTTCTGCGCAATGTCGATGATCCGATCAAGACCCACGTGATGGGCATGTTCCACGGCTGGTGGAAGGTCGCGCCCGAAGATGCAATCGAGCAGTACCTCGACCTGTTCCGGTCCCAGCCCGGGGCAGAGGAGTACTTGGCGCAGCGACATCTGCCTGAGCCGTTGTCGCTCGACGACCTCGCCAGCTGCGCTCCCGGGTCGCTCGGTCACGCCTATCGATCCTTCATTGTCGACAACGATCTGATGGCGAACCTTGCGACCAACTACCGCCAGCTTCACGATCACTTGGGGTCCCAGGGAGCGCTCGACCGCATGCCCGATGACCTTCGTTACGCCGTGGTGCGCGGGTTCATGATTCACGACTTCGTTCACACGATCACGGGCAATCCGCCCAACGTCCGAGGCGAGTTGACCGTGGCAGGTTTCCACTTCGCCCAGATGCAGTACCCGTACCACGCGTTTCGTCTCGCGGTGACGACGGGCCATGTCGCCCTCGTGAATCCCAAAGGAATCGTGATGGTGATGGATGCCTTCTGCGAGGGCTGGATGCGAGGGCGCTCAGCCAAGAACATCCACTTCGAGAAATGGGAGCAACAACTCGATCGGCCGCTGGTCGACATCCGCTCCGAGTTCGAGGTCGAAGTCACCCCGTGATCCGACGCGTCGGTTGAGCCGCGAGGGGTCTCGCGGCGTTCACCACCCGCGTGTCTATCGTGAAGGGCCATGGCCAAAGGGTCGAAGAGCCTGACGCTCGAAGAGATCGGTCGCCGCGCCGGCGTTTCGCGTTCGACCGTTTCGCGCGTGCTCAACGAGCGCCCCGATGTCCGACCCGAGGTGCGCAAGAAGGTCGAAGAGGTCATCGCCGAAACCGGCTACACCCCGAACCCGGCCGCTCGAGCGTTGGTCTCGAACCGGAGCGGGTTGATCGGGTTGATGATCCTGACCGATGCCGAAGAACTGTTCGGCGACCCGTACTACTCGGCGCTCGTCGACGGTATTCAGCAAGGCTGTCTCGACCATGGCCTCGTCTTCTCGATCTTTCCAGTGCACGGTGTTGGTGGTCGGGCTCAGATGGTCACTCGCCAGATCACCCAAGGGTTTGTCGACGGCGTGATTGTCACGGCCGGCCCCCGAAGCGAAGACGTCATCGTCGAGCTTCGCAAGCGCGGCACCCGGCTCGTGGTCGTCGGTCATCCTGACGACGACGAGGGCCTCATGCGCGTCGACGTCGACAATCGAGCGGGCAGCAGCGCCGCGGTCGAGCACCTACTCGGTCTCGGGCGGCGCCGGATCGGCTTCGTCGGCCCGACGCCTGACTTCATCTTCGGTCTGGAGCGACGCGAGGGCTTCGAGGCGGCGTTGCACGCGGCCGGAGAGTCGGTCGACGATCGCTGGATCCATGTTGCGGAGCCGACGGCCGAGGGCGGCCGGCGGGCCGCGAGCGCGTTGCTCGCCGAAGCGCCCGATGCCATTTATGCCGCGACTGACACGATGGCGATTGGTGTGCTCGATGTACTGGCGGCCCGTGGGCTCCGGGTGCCCGACGATGTCGCCGTCGTCGGGTTTGACGGGTTGCCCCGGGCGCCACAAACGACGCCGCGTCTGACCACGGTGGTCCAACCGGTCAGCGAGGTTGGCCGGGCCGCAGTTGCCGTCTTGGTCGGCGACAGCGAGCCGCCGTACCTCAAGGTGCTACCCACCCATCTCGAGGTCCACGACTCCTGCGGGGCGACCACGCGCTAGGGCCCGTCGCCACGTGAGCACGCGTAGGTAAACGGGGCCTTGACCCGACCTCACAACCTCGTTACCTTGTTGAGAGCGCTCCCGGGAGCGCTCTCAATACCAAAACCGAGGGGCTCGCACCCGGCGGGTACCCCATGGAGGGGACAGAAACATGAAGCAGACCGTTCAGAAGCTCTGGCTTCTGCTCGTCGCATTGGCGCTCGTCGCTGCGGCATGCGGAAGCGATTCGTCGAGTGACGACACCGCGAGCGACGACACAAGCACCGAAACCGCTAGCACCGACGACTCGAGCAGCGACGACGCCGCAGCCGACGACGATGCGGCCGAAGCGAGCGCCGGCCTCGAAGGCACGCTGCGCGTCATGATCCACCAGAACCCGCCGATGGTTGAGTGGGTCGAGAAGTTCAACGCCGACTTCGAAGCCGCCAACCCCGGCGTCTCGATCGACCTGTCCGTGATCGACGCTGCCGACCTGCCGACCAGCAACCAGACTCGTCTGAGCGCAAGCGACGTCGACGTCACGACCGTTACGGTCACCGGCTTCGCGAACCCGGTCCAGCCCTACATGACCAATGTTGAACCGCCGTACTGGCAGCAGCTCATCGAAGCCGGCCTGCTCATGGATCTGAGCGGCCAGCCCTTCGTCGACAACTACGACGATGCAGCAATCGCCGAGGGCGGCTCGTTCGACGGCGGCGTGTACTCGCTCAACCTCGGACGCGTGTCCTACAGCGGCATGTTCGTCAACCACGATCTTCTCGCCGAAGTCGGTGTCGAGGTCCCCACGACCTGGGACGAACTCGTCGGCGCGTGCGACGCAGTCAAGGGTGCAGGCTACGAATGCATGACCGCCGGCGGTGCCGACGGTTGGCCGATCTTCGTCGGCGCCTACGGCCTCCTCGGTTCGCTCTACCCCGACCAGCAGGGTCTGGTCGAAGGCCTCTGGACCGGCGACCTCGCCTGGGACGACGAGCAGGGCCAGAAGCTGTTCGAGCGCTACCAGATCTACGCCAACGAGATGCTCGAGGACCAGGCCGCGGGCCTCGGCCACGATGCCGCCATCGAGCGCTACAAGGCCGGCGACGTCGCCTTTGCCCCGACCGGCAACTGGCAGGCCGGCGTGCTCGAGCCAGCCGCCGACTCCGACCTGACGCCCGCCGAATTCGAGTGGAGCTACATCCCATTCCCCGGCAGCGACAACCCCGAAGACAACCAGATCCTGTTCGGCAAGTACGACCAGGGTTGGGCCGTCGCCGCCGACACGCCGGTCCCTGATCTGGCCATGGCCTACCTGGCTGCATTCTCCGAAGCCGAGACCTACAACGACTTCGCCAACACCGTGAACTTCTTGCCGACCCAGCCAACCGCGACGCTCGACAACACGCTCGGCCGTTCGGTTGCCCCGCTCCTGCAGGAAGGCGCATTCACCGTCGGCTACGAGCAGTGGTTCATCGGTCCTGATGGCGCTGGTCAGTGGGCCAACGGTGGTCAAGGCGCTATGTGGTTCTACAACGGCGACTTCGACGACGCCGCCGCGGCCGCAGCCCAGGCACAGGCCGACCTCGAAGCGGGCCTCTCCAGCTAGCACTCGCTAGTTCACTACCGCTTGCGCGACGCGTCGGGGGCCACTCCTGAGGGCCCCCGACGGCGTCGCCGAATGACCGGATGCAACGAGAACCGGGGGGTCTCTCGATGGCACAAGAACACCGAAATCTGTTCAGCGGCGGCCGCCGCCGATTCACCCCGTGGTTGCTGCTCGCGCCCGGGCTTGGCATCTATCTGCTGATCTCGGTCGGGCCCTCGCTCGCCACGGCGATCTATTCCTTCACCGACGCCACCGGCATTCGCGGCCTCCCGATCTCTTGGGTCGGCCTCGACAACTACGACGAGTTCCTGCTCCAAGGCGCTCGCAGCCGCGACAACATCGACGCACTGCAGCGAACGCTGCTGTTCATGGCGGTCGTGACCGTCGTGCAGTTCGGTATCGGCCTCGTCATGGCGCTGCTCGTCAACCAGAACCTGCGCGGCCGCATGTTCTTCCGCACCTTGTTCTTCGTGCCGGTGATCCTGGGCGCCGTCGTGCAGGGGCTCATGTGGAAGCTGTTCCTGCGCCCGGGTGGCGGTCCCATGGACACGCTGATCGGCTGGTTCGGACTCGAGTCACAGTTCCTGACCGGACCGAGCGCCTTTTACTGGGTGATCGTCGTGCAGATTTGGGCCAACGCTGGTTTCACCATGGTCATCTTCTTGGCCGGCCTGCAGTCGATCCCCTCGGAACTCAACGAAGCCGCCGCCGTCGATGGTGCGAGCGGCTGGCAACTTTTCCGCAACGTCACCTGGCCCCAGCTCACGCCTGCGGTCAACACGAACTTTCTGCTCAACATCATCGGATCGCTTCAGGCCTGGATCCTGTTCCTGGTGCTGGTCGGTTATCGCAACGGCACCCAAGTGCTGGGTTATGTCGTCTTCGCCGAAGGGTTCGGCCAAACGGGCAACAACACGTTCCGCCAAGGCTTCGCTGCGGCGGCGTCGATCGTGCTCTTCTTGCTCGTGCTTGTGCTCGGGATGACCGCCAACTTTGTGGTTGCGCGTCGTGAACGGAAGTACCTGGGATGACGGTCACCGAAGTGCTGACCGCGCCGGTTCGCGACGATGGCGGCTCGACGGCGCGGCGTCGCCGGACCAAGCTGGCGTCGTACGCGATTCTGCTCGCGTTCGCTGCGTTCTACATCGGACCGCTGCTGATGCTCGTGTCGGCATCGTTCAAGACGCTGCCCGAATTCTTCCGCGACCCGACGGGGCTGCCCGAGAATCTCGAAGCGAACAACTACACCGAAGCCTGGGACCTCGCGAACTTCCCGGGCTACATGCTGAACTCGCTGATCTACACGGTCGTGGCGACCACGCTGTTCGTGATCATGTCGGTGTTCGTCGCGTTCCCGATCGCACGCGGTTATGTCAAGGGCAGTCGCGCCCTGCTCACGCTGTACGTCGTTGCGCTGTTCTTGCCGCCGGCGCTGATTCCACAGTTCCAGCTGATCTTGAACTTCGGCGACATCCCCGTGCTCGGTGACCTGTTCTTCAGCTTCTGGCCCGAGGGCAGCCAGCAGCAGGGCCTGTTCAACACCAAGACGGGCTACATCCTGTTGTTCCTCACCAATCCGATCGGTTTGATCATCCTCGTCAACTACATCAAGTCGATTCCTCGAGAGCTCGATGAGTCCGCCGTCGTCGACGGTTGCGGTTATGCGCGGTTCGTGTTCACGATCCTCATGCCGCTCATCCGTCCGGCGCTTGCGACCGTGATCGTGATTCACGCCATCGGCATCTGGAATGAGCTGATTCTGGCGACCATCTATCTCACGAGCGACGACAACTATCCGATCACGCGAGGGCTCATCGTCTTCGAAGGCGTCTACGGAAGCGACTGGCCCAAGCTCGCTGCCGCGGTCCTCATGCTGATGATGCCCATGCTCGTGCTCTACCTGTTCCTGCAGCGCTACATCATCTCCGGCCTGACGGCGGGCGCGATCAAGGGGTAACGGTTCGCCGTCGTCACGCACATGACTCACCAGGTACTTCCCAAATTTCACCACCGAACGCGCCGTCGAGGCGCGCGTCTGCTCGCCGGACTCGTCGGTCTCGGGTTGACGGCCACGGCGTGCTCGGGCTCTGCACCCGAGCCGCAGACAGCTGCCGTCGAAGCGGTGGCCCCTGCGCCGACGGCGACCACCGTGCCCACGCCGACCCCGACTCCTACTCCTTTGCCGGATCCCACGCCGTTCGCGACGCCGGAACCAATTGCGCCCGAGGCGCCCCCTGGGATGGAACTCGTCTGGAGCGACGAGTTCGACGGCGACGAGATCGACCGCACGAACTGGACATTCGATATCGGCGGCTGGGGCTGGGGCAACGGCGAGGCGCAGTACTACACCGATCGGCCCGAGAACGCTCGGACCGAAGACGGCCTGCTCGTCATCGAATTGCGCGAAGAAGCCTTTGACGGGTCCTTCTACACCAGCGCGCGCATGCTCACACAGGGGCTTCGCGAGTTCCAGTACGGACGCATCGAAGCGCGCATCAAAGTGCCCTCGGGCGCGGGCACGTGGCCAGCGTTCTGGATGCTCGGCTCCGGCTTCTCCCAGAACGCCGAGGATCCCGCCAATCGTTGGCCGTTCGTCGGCGAGATCGACATCATGGAATACGTCGGTCGGGAGCCCGACCTTGTCCTGGGCACCGTCCACGGTCCGGGCTACGCGGGCGCTGGCGGCAAGTCGCGTTGGAACCGGCAGGACTTTGACATCGCCGACGACTTCCACATCTTCGCGATCGAGTGGGACGAAGAAGGCATCCGGTGGTTCTTCGACGATCAGATGTTCTTCGACCTAGGTCCCGACAATCTCGGCCGGCGCGAATGGGTATTCGACCAGCCGTTCTTCATCATCGTGAACCTGGCCCTCGGCGGCACGCTGGGCGGCACGATCGATCCGGGTCTCACCTTTCCGATTCCGTACTACGTGGACTATGTGCGGGTCTATCAGCGGGTCGAGCCGTCATGACCTCGACCAAGCACCGCTCGCAGCGCTATCAACTCAGCGAGGCTCGCCAGGCCGAAGTCGAACGGCTGCTGGCAGCGATGACACGGCGAGAAAAGATCGGGCAGATGACCCAGGTCGAGTACGGCAGCATCACGCCTGACCAGGTCGCCGAATGGGCGATTGGATCGGTGCTCAGCGGAGGAGGCGGCAACCACGGCGACGGCAGCGCCTCGGCTTGGCGCGACGGTGTCAGCGCCTTTGTCGCGGGGTCGCACCGCAGCCGCTTGGGTGTGCCGATTCTCTATGGCACCGACGCGGTCCACGGCCACAGCAACGTGCTCGGGGCCACGATCTTTCCGCACAACATCGGTCTCGGTGCAACGCGTGATCCTGACCTCGTGCGCGCGATCGGTCGTGCCTCGGCCCTCGAGACGGCGGCGACGGGCGCGCGTTGGAGCTTCGCCCCGTGTCTGGCCGTTCCCCAAGATCCGCGCTGGGGGCGTACCTATGAAGGTTTTTCCGAGGACCCGCGCGTGGTCACTGCACTCGGCCGAGCCGCGATCGAAGGCTGGCAGGGAGACCAGCTCGAACGCGCTGGGGTTCTCGCGTGCGCCAAACACTATGTCGGCGAAGGCGCCATGGTGTGGGGGAGCGCGGGCAGTCATCGTCACCCTTGGATCGATTGGTGGGATGGCTGGGGCGCCGAGTGGCAAATCGATCAGGGCGACATCGCCATCGACGAATACACGCTTCGCTCGCGCCACTTGCCTCCCTTTATCGCAGCGATCGACGCCGGGGTCGCCACGGTCATGGCGTGTTACGCGTCATGGCAGGGCCAGCGCATTCATGCCCACCGCTATCTGTTGTCCGACGTGCTCAAGGACGAACTCGGCTTCGCCGGCTTCGTCGTGTCGGACTGGATGGGTCTCGAACAGGTCGATGCCGACTACACCACCGCGGTGGAGCGGGTGATCAACGCGGGCGTCGACATGGTCATGGTCCCCTTCGACTTCCGTCGTTTCATTGCGACCGTCGACGACCTGGTCGACCAGGGCCGGCTGACGCAGCTCCGTATTGACGACGCGACGCGTCGGATCCTGACCACCAAGGCGCGGCTCGGCCTGCTCGACCCACGAAACGATGTCGAAGCTGCGACGTCGGTCGACGTCGTGGGGTGCGCCGAGCACCGGGCATTGGCCCGGCGCGCTGCGGCAGCCTCCGCTGTCGTATTGACGAACAACGGTGTACTTCCGTTGGTCTCTGAAACCGCGGTGCTCGCAGCTGGCCAAGCACTCGACGACGTTGGCATCTCTTGTGGCGGTTGGACGATCGAATGGGCCGGAGGTCAAGGCCCCATCACCGAAGGTCGAACGATCCTCGATGGGTTGCGCGCTGTGCTTGGGGCCAACGCCGTCACCTACTCGCGTGGTGCCACCGAGCAGACGGAGCGTCGCGCCGTCGGCATCGTCGCCGTACACGAGCTTCCGTATGTCGAAGGCGGTGGCGACCGCGCTGATCTGCGGCTACCCGAGGACCAGGTCGCGCTGGTGCGACATGTCCGTCGACACGTCGACCGTCTCGTTGTCCTCGTTGTGTCTGGGCGTCCACTCGTGCTCGATGCCATCGCTGGGGACGCCGACGCGATCGTCGCGTGTTGGCTCCCGGGTAGCCAGGCAGACGGCATCGTCGATGCGCTGTTCGGCGCCGTCGCCGACCCGGGACAGCTGCCCATTCGCTGGAAACACGAATCGACGACATGGTCGGTTGGCCACAACGTGCCCGTTGCTACCCACACCGCGGAGGTGTGCTGATGGTCTCCACCTGGAACGACGAACGCGCGACCGGGAGCTCCCCCGATGATCGCAGCGGCGAGGGGGATACCGATCTCGCTCGCGGCTCCTTCGAGCTCATCGATGGTGTCGAGTGCTACCGCATCGACGCCATCGACGCACTGGAGCCGTTCCTGATGATGGTCGTATCCGACGCCGATCTCTGGATGTTCGTGTCGAGCACCGGGTCGTTGACCGCCGGGCGCGTCGACGCCGACCGGGCGATCTTCCCGTATGCGACCGACGACCAGCTGCACCGTTCGAGCGGCCAGGTCGGGCCGGTGACGATGCTGGCCCGCACCATCGACGGCGTTCGGCAACTCTGGCGTCCGTTCCACGGCGAAGCCAGCACTGATGTGCATCGATCGCTGGCCAAGAGTGTGCTTGGTGACCGGTTGGTGTTCGAAGAGACGAACACCCAATGGCAGACCCATCTGCGGGTGACGTGGGCGCCATCGCGGACCCACGGTTGGGTCCGTACGGTCGAACTTCGCAACGACGCCGAGGCGGTCGACGTCGAGCTGCTCGACGGCGTACTCGATGTCATGCCGGCCAATATCGAAGCCGGACTCGAGCAGACACGTTCCAATCTCGTCAACGCGTTCAAGCGCTCCGAGGCCGTGGCCGACGCCGGGCGTCTGGCCGTTTACAACCTTGAGTCACTCATCACCGACCGGGCCGAGCCTGGCGAGGCGCTCACCGCGACGGCGGTCTGGTCATGGGGGTTCCCCGAGGCGACCCTGGATCTCGACGAGCGCAGTGTGCGCCGGTTCGTGCGCGGCGAACTTCGAGACGACGGTGTCCACCTGGTCACTGGTCGGCCCGGCGCGTATCTGCTCCGAGGCGCAGTGACGCTCGAAGCCGGCGCATCGCGCACCTGGTCGATGGTGCTCGATACCGGTCTCGACCACAGCGGTCTCTCGCAGCTCGCTGCTACAGCACGGGCCCTCGACGCTCCCGAGCTCGTGCGTGTCGATGTCGAGGCTGGGTCGGAGCGTTTGCGGACCTTGCTGGCCTCGGCCGACGCCGTGCAGCACACCGGCGATCCGGTGGCCGACGCCCATCATCTGTCCAACGTGATGTTCAACTGCATGCGCGGCGGCGTGTTCCCCTATGAGCACCGGGTGCCCACCGCCGACTTTGTGCGTTTCGTCGAGCGCCGGAACCGGCCTGCTTCGGAGCGTCATCGCGACTGGCTTGAGGGGCTCGACCCGTGGGTCGACGTCGCCGATTTGCGCGCCGCCAGCGAAGAACGCGACGACGGTGATCTCGTGCGCCTCGTACTCGAGTACCTGCCCATGACGTTCTCGCGTCGTCACGGCGATCCGAGTCGGCCGTGGAATCGTTTCTCGATCCATGTCACCGACGACGACGGCAGCGAGGTGTTGCGCTACGAGGGCAACTGGCGCGACATCTTCCAGAACTGGGAAGCCCTGTTGCATTCGTTCCCGGCCTATTTCGCGCACGTCGTCGCCAAGTTCGTCAATGCCTCGACGCTCGATGGCTACAACCCATATCGGATTTCCGATGACGGCGTCGATTGGGAAGCCCCCGACCCCCATGATCCATGGGCCAACATCGGCTACTGGGGCGATCACCAGATCATCTACCTGCTGCGCTTGCTCGAAGGATGGGAGCGATTCGCTCCGGGCGCGATTTCCGGGTGGCTGAACCGCCCGGTGTTCGTTTATGCCGATGTTCCGTATCGCATCACGGACCGGTCGCAGATGATCGCCGATCCACGCAACACCATCACGTTCCTCGAGGACCGGGCCAAGGCCGTCACGCTTCGCGAAGAACAACTGGGCGCTGACGGACGCCTCGTGGTCGACGTTGATGGCGAGTTGCTGCGCGTCGGCCTTGCGGAGAAGCTGCTCGTGCCCGCGTTGTCCAAGATGAGCAATTACATCCCTGGCGGCGGCATCTGGATGAACACCCAACGGCCCGAGTGGAACGACGCAAACAACGCGCTCGCCGGGCCCGGGGTGTCGATGGTGACGGTGTTCCATCTCTACCGCTACCTGGTGACCGTGCGCGATCACCTCGATGGAGTCGACTCGGTGCGTCTGAGTGCCCCGGTTGCCTCGTGGCTGTCGGAGCTGGCCGACGTGTATCGGGTGCGAGATATCGACATCGCTGACCCTGTACGTCGTCGGGAAATGATCGAGTCGCTCGGTGCGGTCGCGGATCGTCACGGTCGACGCATGCTCGCCGGGGCGCGGTCCGAGCTTGTCGATGTAGCCGTGGCCGAGATCGTCAGCTTCGTCGATGCCGCGCTCGAGGAGCTCGCAGCATCGATTCGAGGGGCCGAGCGCCCGGATGGCCTCGTCGATTCCTACAACCTGGTTTCGTTCCCGACCGACGAGTCAGCCGAGATTCATGGCCTAGGCCCCATGCTCGAGGGCCAGGTCGCGGCGCTGTCCTGCGGCGTACTTGGGCCGAGCGAGTCGCTCGATCTGATCGAGGCCCTGTTCCGTTCGAGCATGTATCGCAGCGACCTCGATACCTTCACCCTGTACCCGGTTGCCGAGCTGTGTCCGTTCACGGAGCGGAACATCGTCGCACCCGAACTGGTCCCCGAAGCGGCGACCGAGAAGATGCCGAACGTGTTTGTGCGCGACGCCGACGGCAACGTCCGGTTCCGCTCGGGAGCGACCAACGCCGTCGCCCTGCAAGCCGTGCTCGATGATGAAGGCGCCGACGCTGCGGCCCAGGCCGCAACACTGGCCGCCTACGAAGCGACCTTTCGTCACGACGCGTTCACCGGGCGGTCCGGCAGCATGCACAGCTACGAAGGGATCGGGTCGGTCTACTGGCACATGGTCTCGAAACTGCTGCTTGCGATCCAAGAGGTCCACGTGTCAGCGAGCGACAGCGACGCCAGTGCCGAGGTCGTTGAACGCCTCGCTCGGTCCTATCGACAGGTCCGAGCCGGGCTCGGGTTCACCAAGACTCCCGAGGTGTTCGGGGCGTTCCCAACGGACTGTTACTCACACTCGCCCGCGCACTCCGGCGCCCAACAGCCCGGCATGACGGGCCAGGTCAAGGAAGAAGTGCTGACTCGTCTCGGCGAGCTCGGTGTCCGTGTTGTTGATGGTCGCGTCGGTGTCGTACCCGCGCTACTGCCCGTCGAGGAACTGATGTCGGTCGACGATGGCCAGCCGGCAGCCCGGTTCAGCTTCTGTGCGGTGCCGATGACGATCACCGTCGGCGATCAGGTCTCGGCCACCGTTGTACGCGTCGACGGCTCGACAACGTCGAGCGACGGCTCATGGTTGAGCGTCGAGGATTCGGCGGCGATCTTCGCCCGTGTCGGCGAGATCGCCGAGGTGCGCTGGTCTATCGCGGCGAACTAACCGGTCCCGCGGCGACCGTCAGACGACGCCGAAGGTCAGGCCGGCGCGGCTGACGAGTGCGTCGATCAGGCGATCACCCATCGCCGTCGACGGCGTCCAGAAGCCGCCCGGCTTGCCGGTCTTGTCGCCTCGGTTGAGGCTGAGCAACGTCGTGGCACTCTCGGCGAGCATCTTGGCGGTTGAACCGTAGCCAGGGTCGCGATCGCCGGTGACCTTGGTCGTGATGGTCTTGCCGCTCGCTGTGGAGCCGTAGAAGCGCAGGTCGAAGAAGCCGTTGCGCTGCTCCTCGGGGCTCGGCCCTTCGCCGGGCTTGGGAAGAACCCGTTCCAAGAGTGGACGTGCCGGGCCGAGGGCGGCCAGCCCCATGAAGCCCCCAAGGCCGGCGACCAGGCCGCCCGCCTTGACCGCGCCCAACGGGCCTTCGCCCATGAGCATTGCCTCGTCGTACAGGAACCCGTCGCCCCACGGCCGCCCCAGGAGCGCATGGCTGCGGTGCACGACTTTGGTGTTGATGCCGGCCATCACGAACGGGGCGACCCACTGGCCCGACGCTTCGTCGCGGGTGGGAACGTTCACGTCGGGTTGCTTGGGTCCGGACCGCATGCCCTCGGGTGCGAGCGCGAAAGGATTGCCGAGCGTCTTGCGAAGCGACGGGTCGGTCTTGACCTCGTCAACCACATTCATCATCGACGCGATCGTGCCGCCGCTGGCACCGCCTTTCATGGCCTTGACTCGCATCGCGATCTGGGTGCATGACTCGCCGAGCTGGTCGATGGCCTGTTGCTGGGTAAACCAGACGCCGAGGTCTGACGGGATCGAGTCGAAGCCACACGAGTGCACGATGCGCGCACCACTTGCTTCGGCCGCGCCCCCGTGCGCGTCGATCATGCGCTGCATCCATTGGGGTTCGCCGGTGAGGTCGACGTAGTCCGTGCCCGCGCCGGCCACGGCGGCAACCAGCTCGGATCCATAGAGGGCGTACGGACCGACGGTCGAAATGACGACCCGGCACGAGTCGGCCAGTGCAGCCATGTCGTCGGCCGACGCGGCGTCGGCGACGATCCGGGGCACGTCAGCGCCGGTCGATGCCGCGACCTCGGCCAGCTTCGACTCGGAGCGTCCGGAGATCGCCCAGGACAGGTCGCCATCGGTGCCGTGGCGCTCGACGAGGTAGTCGCACAAGATCTGGCCGACGAAGCTGGTCGCACCGAAGACGACGAGGTCGTACGGGCGAGCGGAGCGAGAAGTCATGCCCCGAGCGTAGGGACCATGACGGGTTCGTCACTTGCGTGAACCGTACCTGTCATCGGTCGCCGGTCACAGTTCCTTTACCCCGGGCCGACTCGGCCGTACGTTGCGAACATGCGGCACCGTCGTCCACTCGGGCTACGTCATGTCCCCGCCGATAGCGGGATCCCGCTCGCTCGGATGGCCGGTCTCGAGGGTTTTGCGCGGGCGTTGATGGTGGGCACGATCCCGCTCGTTGCCCTCGAGGCATTGGGCTCGAAGCAGGCCGTGTCCGTGGTCTTCATGGTCGGTTCTGGGCTGACGGTTTTCGTGACCGTGAACATCGGTCGACTCGAACGAACGGTGCCGCGCCGCTGGGTCCTCACCGGCGGTGTCGTCTCGCTCATGACCGCAGCCGCTCTCTTTGCCTGGGGACCTCCATGGGCCATGCCGATCGCGGTCGGGCTGCGTTCGGCCGAGGCGTCGATCTTCTCGGTCTGCCTGTCGCTCTACATGATGGACTTCATCGGCAAGGCGGAGCTGACCAGGGCCGAATCGCGCCGGTCAGTGTGGCTGGCTGCGACGTGGGTGTCGGGCCCGCTGATCGGGACCTGGTTGTGGGCGTCCTGGTGGGAAGACGCGCCGTTCGTTGCCTCGATGATCGCCGCGCTCGCGTTGATCGCCATGCACTGGAGGTTGCGGTTCCTGCAGAACCCAGTGCTGCGCGGCCCGGTCGAACCCGCGCCGTCGGCGCTTCGCTCCATCCCTCGTTTCTTCGGTCAACAGAACCTGCGTATCGCTTACGCCATCACGTGTCTGCGCTCGATCTTCTGGGCAACACTGTTTGTCTTCGGCCCGATCTATGTGGTCGAAGCGGGTCTGGGTGAGTGGGTTGCCGGCGCCTTCCTCTCCGTGGCTTCGGGCGTCTTGTTCATCGGCCCTCTGGTCCAGCGGGCGGCTGATCGTGTCGGCGTTCGGGCACTCGTGAATCGAGCTTTCGGCCTCATGAGCGCGTCGATGCTGGCCCTGTTTCTCATCGGTGACGCTCGACCAATCGGCATCGTGTTCTGGATGACCGGAGCCATCGGGGGCGGGATCATCGATGTGCTCGGCAACATTCCCTTCATGCGTCTGGTCAAGCCTCGGGAGCGCAGCGCGATGACCGCAGTCTTCTCGACCTGGCGAGAGGTCAGTTTTTTGGTGGCTCCTGCGCTGGCCGCACTGGTGCTGGCAGTGGCCCCATTCCACGTCCTGTACCTGGTGCTTGCGGTGCTCATGGGAGCAGGCGTGGCGGTCACGACCATGCTGCCGCACCGGCTTGGGCAACAACCCGGTCAGCGCCAGCAGCGCTCAGCCGGCTCGCCGGCCGTGGCCCCGTCGCCGGAGTGATTCGGGTGATTCGCGACGATGTGTTCGCCGAAGAGCTCGAGTGAACGACGGGCCTCGTCGTGGCTCAGATCACCGAAGCTGAAGTGGCCCACGATGTACTCGACGCCGTCGTCCTGCTCCAGCTCGGCGATGTGATCGGCGACGCGCGAGGGTGAACCAACAACGGCGACGTCGAGTTGCTTCGCGAGTTCGTAGTCGCC